>LADO01000059.1 GCA_000961595.1 Peptococcaceae bacterium BRH_c4b | reverse complement strand
TCTGATATATTAGGATATATTGCAGTTGGGGCTCGTTCAGTAGAAAATCAGAAGCATAGACTAACTGCAAGTGGAATTGATACACCTGTCGGTATGAAAAATCCTACTGGCGGTGACTTTTCTGTAATGTTAAACTCAATTAAAGCTGCACAGAACGGTCATACTTTTATATACGATGGATGGGAAATTGAAACCACAGGCAACCCGCTTACTCATGCCATATTAAGAGGTGCCGTGGATTCTTATGGTAGAAATATTCCTAACTATCATTATGAAGATTTAATTAACATTGCTAAAGTGTATGAAAAACAACAGCTATTAAATCCGGCTATTATTGTGGACACAAACCATGCGAATTCTATGAAATGTTATTACGAACAGCCAAGAATAGCAAGAGAAGTATTAATGAGTAGAAAATATGATAGCTTACTTAAAAAAATGATAAAAGGTTTAATGATTGAAAGCTATCTTGTAGAAGGTAATCAAGGCATAGGTGAAAACATTCATGGGAAATCAATAACGGATGCATGTCTTGGATGGGAGAGCACTGAACAATTAATATACTATATTGCTGAAAATATTTAGATTTATACAGGTTCGACTGGAGTTGCTGATATGAAAAAAATTGGTTATCTGGGTCCGCCCGGTACTTTTACCCAGGAAGCGGCCTTAAAATATGCCGGTGCTGGCGCCGATATGGTATGTTATGATTCCGTGAGCAGTATTATGGCTGCCGTTGCTAGTGGAGAGGTGGATGAAGGGGTGGTACCTCTGGAAAACTCCACCGAGGGTTCTGTGGTCCAGAGCATGGATCTGCTGGCGCACCGCTTTGATTTGAAGATTAAAGGCGAAGTAGTTCTAAGTATATCCCAGCACCTCCTGGCTCGCCCCGGTGTTGTTTTAAAAGATTTAACCAGGATAATGTCTCACCCCCAGGCTCTGGCCCAATGTAGAATTTTTTTGGAGGAAAAATTACCCGGGGTTAGGTTGGTGGAAACGCCCAGTACCTCCGAAGCCGCCAGGCTGGTTGCCCGGTCCCGGGAGCCGTGGGGGGCAGTGTCTAACGTTAAGGCCGCACAGTGCCACGGCCTTAACGTATTGTGGGAAAGTATACAGGACTGCCGGGATAACGCCACTCGCTTTGCTGTACTGGGCAGCGAGGATTGTCCTTTATCCCCCGGCTGCAAAACATCGCTGATTGTTACAGGTGCCAACCGTCCGGGTTCACTTTACAGCATCCTGAGGGACTTTGCCCTTCGAGACATAAACCTTACCCGGATAGAATCCCGTCCGGCCAGGAAACATCTGGGGGAATATCTATTTTTTATTGATTTGGATGGGCATCGCAGTGAGCCCAAGGTTGCCGAAGCGATAACTGCTGTTGCCGCCAGGGCTGCGGAGGTAAAAATTATCGGTTCCTACCCGGCTGACACTGCGGCACACCGGGAAAAACCCTGCAAGGTGCTGCGGCATGAGGCTATTACTGAACTCCGGGCGGAAATAGATATGGTGGACACTCAGATAGTGGACCTTTTGGGCATCCGGACGCGGCTGGTGGCAAAGGTGGCGGAATGGAAGGATACCCCGGAAAAAGTGAGGGATCCGGCCCGGGAAGAAGATGTGATAAAAAAAGTAAGGCATCTGGCAGAGATAAAAAATACCAGCACTGAACTGGTGGAAGATGTATACCGTTTGCTCATGGATCACTTTGTGGCCATGCAAAAGAAGAGGTTTGATTAACAGCATAAAGGGCGGCATTAATTAATGCCGCCCTGACTCTTGTTTGGTATGGCTATTTTTCAGGCGCCTGAAGCTTCCAGCAGCCTTAGTCTGAGAACCTTACCCGAGAGGGTGCGGGGAATCTCGCCGAAAATGATGGTATTCGGCACACGGCCGTATTTTGATTTATTCTGACAGGCGTGCATAATGCCTTGCTTGCTGGGGATTGTATCTTCGGCTGGTTCCACAAAAGCTTTCAACTGGTTCTCGCCATTTCCGTCTTCCACAGAAATTACCACCACATCTTCCACTCCCGGCTGTGAGATTATGATGGATTCCATCTCGCGTACCTGAGCATGAATATCGGTGACTTCACACATACTATCCTCTCCTTCATACAATATATCTATAATATTGTATCCGCATGTCAAATTATGGAAGCTAAATATATCTGATACTCATTTTTATTACTATTATAATAATGAAAACTTTTTTGGCAGCATATATTTTGAGACTGAACTGCAGTTATAGGGTCTTGAACGGCAGAATATACAGAAAGTTTTGAACGGGAACCGTTTTTTACCGTTCGCACCTTTATTTCTACGGTTAGCCGGCAGTGTTCGGAATTGAGTCACATGCAGTCTGGCGCGGCAAAACAACCACACAGTCAGGTCTTTATTAATATAAGTGAGCCTTGGGTTCGGAAGGGGTTATTCCCCTACCGAACCCTTAGAGCGAACTTAGTTCGAGCTATACAGTCTGTTGATCCCCGACCTTCGAGGACGGGGTCTTACAGGCTGTTAGCGAGATAAACAGTTTTTATCACGCCAGTGAATAAAAAGACATAATTAAATTGTACTGGAAAGTACAAATATATTCTGCTAATATATACGTAACATAAAGGGAGGAGGTAACGTTATGAATTTCAACTTCAAAGCCAAAACTATCGCGGTATACAGTATACATAGAAAGACAGGCAAAACCACGGTGGCCAGGGAGTTGGCGCTGCACCATCAAATGAGCGGCAAAAAGACGTTGCTGGTAGATTTTACTTTTGGCCACAATAATTTGTTTTCCATGATTAGCCGGTTGCACGTCCCGAATTTGTTCGATTTGGCAACGGAAATCGATAAGAAATTAAAGAATACTCCATGGTTCAGCATTTCATACGAGCCTGAAGACATCAATAAATATATAGCTTTACATCCGAATGGCATGGGGCTACTGACCTGCCAGAAAACTGACTTTCCGAAAGAATTAGCCCAGATCGTAAACGTTATACTAGACGCTCTGGCCAAAATGCCCTATGACGTTATAGTATTTGATACCAGATCAGAAATAAGGGAATATATAATACGCTTACTATCCGCTGTTGGTACAGTTCTGCTGGTTACGGACACCTACCGTTATGATGTATACGAAACAAAATATGTTATGGAAAGGCTGCAGGAGGCTGGTTGCCGTACCGATCATTTTAAAGTTTTGTTTAATAAGAAGCCATCATTCTTTGACGATTCTCCCCCGCAAATTGCAGCCGACCTGAACCTGGAAATGGCAGGGTCGCTACCGGATTACCCGGAAACTGCCGCCAATTTTCCTGACCAAATGCATGAATATAATGAGGCTATGAAAAAAGTGGCGGAGAATATTTGGTAAGAATTGTTTCTTCCTGTAGCGAAAGACCCTGACAATATGTTTTCCATGTAGAAACAGGTAGAAAAATGTTAAAGAAATTTATATAATTAATTAATAAGATATATACTATATTTCGACCAGTATGCGAATTGGGGGCTTTGATGATGGAAAATACCATAACCAAAACTGTCGGGGAAGAGCAAAAAGAAACTGAAAGCCAGGAAAAGAAAATAGCGGTTGATATAGTTAACTGCAAAAAATTATCCGTTCCCATATATTCGAAAATTACCGATGTTTTACAAATATGTGGCTACGAAGCAGCATACCCTGTAGTGGCGGTGAAAATAAACAACCGTACCAAGGACCTCAGTACGGAGCTTTATGGTGACTGCACGCTGGAATTCGTTGACATGTCCACCGAAGAAGGCATAAAAATATACCGTACCGGCATAATTTTTGTGCTGGCCAGGGCAGCTACCGAGGTGTTGCCGGGGTGTTCCCTGACAGTTATGCATTCTCTGGGCAACGCCATATACGGTGAAATAAAACATAAACATTTTCTCAAGGACATCGATATAAGTAAAATTGAGGAACGCATGAGGGAAATTGTTGAGGCCGACGAGCCTATTCAAAGATCAACCCTGCCCCGCCCGGTGGCCATCAACCTGTTCAGGGAAGGAATACACGTTAAAAAGAAAGGCTTGCTGGAGTATTTCAAATCAGACACCCTGGATGTTGTTACCTGCGGTACCTATACAGATTATGTTCTGGGGCCGATGGTGCCAAGTACGGGCTACCTGAAAAACTTCCGGCTAAGGTATTACCTGCCGGGATTTATACTGGAAATGCCCAGGCGGGAAAACCCTCTGATACTTCCCGAATATATAGAACAATACAAGCTGGCCAATGTTTTGTACGAAACGGAAAAATGGGCCAAGGTTCTAAAAGTGCATGATGTGGTGGCCCTGAATAATGTAATTACCTCTAGCAACAGGTCCGATTTGGTCCGGCTGATTCGGGTGGCCGAGGGCTTCCAGGAGAAAAAAATAGTGCAGATCGCAGACCAGATAGCCAGCAATATCGACAGGATCAGAATGGTGCTGATCGCCGGACCTTCCTCGTCTGGCAAGACAACCTTCACCCAGCGCCTGGCCATACAATTGAGGGTGAATGGAATAACACCGGTGGCCATTTCTCTGGACGATTATTTTGTGGACCGGGAGCGAACCCCCAGAGATGAAAATGGAGAGTATGACTTTGAGAGTCTGGATGCCATCGACAGGCCCTTATTTAACAATCACCTTATTAAATTAATTCAGGGTGAAGAAGTAGAACTGCCCAAGTATAATTTTAAAACCGGTCGTAGAGAGTATACTGGTGAAAAACTGAAGTTAGGGCAGCGTGATTTAATAGTTATGGAGGGAATACACGGGCTTAACGACAAGCTAACTATATCTGTGCCCAAGAGCAGGAAATTTAAAATATATGTTAGCGCCCTGACCCATTTGAGTATGGACAACCTGCACCGTATTCATACCACCGATTTGAGACTGCTGCGGAGAATAGTGCGGGATAATAGCTACCGCGGGAAAAGCGCCCTGGAAACTTTGCAGCAGTGGCCGTCGGTGCGGCGCGGCGAGGAAAGAAATATTTTCCCCTTTCAGGAGAGTGCCGATGTAATGTTTAACTCGGCCCTGGTATACGAGCTGCCGGTGTTAAAGAGGTATGTCGAGCCCCTGCTACAGGGTATTTCACCGGATAATCCCGAGTATTCGGAGGCCAAAAGGCTACGTAACATGATCAGCTTTTTTATACCCATGGAATCAGTGGACGTATCTTTTAACTCCATTATCCGTGAATTTATTGGTAACAGCTGTTTTCTGAACTAGTTGATTAATTACCTGTAATCATTCTATTCCAAGCTAAGCAATCGGCGCTAAGAAATCCCCGCCATCCATCTTAGGGTTTGCCCTTATAGTTTTCCTGCACCCAGTGGGGCAGGGATGGCGGTCAGGTTATGTGGTGAAAAGAAAAAACCCCTCCTTTGCGGAGGGGTTTTTTGTCTCAATAAAGTTAAGCATTCATTATTTTTGATACGGCATCACTGGGACAGGCTCGGGAGCACCTACCGCAACGGGTGCAATTATCTTTGTTGATGGCATAGCTTATGCCGTCATCCACGATGGCACCGTCTCTGCACTCCAGCCAGCAGGCGGCGCAGGCCATGCATAGCTGGGAGCTAATTTCAAAACTAAATTTAAATTTTTTGGGTTCTGCCATAATACTCTCTCCCCTCAGTATATCTAATTGTATTTTCATTTCTACGATTCATTTTAAAATCCTGCCTTATATTTCGCACAATTTATAAAATAAATTTTTTCGTAGCAGGCAAAATATAAGAACGAAGTACATTTTGGCTCAATTGTGCCAAAATGTTTCGTCTTATCCTCGCTATACAATCCGCGAGTCTACAGCGAAGCCGGAAGGATGTTTCATTATCTATATATTTACTTGGAGGAGGAAAGAAAAATGATGACCAGGAGAATTGAAGGGGTGCTCAAGAAATACCACATATCCGACAGCGGTAAAATGGGTTATCGTCCCGTGTGGGATATGGGGCGTGCTGCAGATTACAAAAAAAGAACACGTATCACGGGAATCAACCGGCCCAGCGAGTAGAACCCGGAAACCTGGAGAGAATAAATTGCTTTCTCTCCGGGGTTTTTGTTTATAGACGGTGCAAATGTAGATATTTGGCGGAATAATTAATTGTATATAAGGAGGATGCCCCGGGCAGGACGGCAAATTATATATAGTAAATGTAAAATATTAACATTAAGAGGTGAGCTTATGTTAAGAATATTTAAATTCCGGGAGATGGACACCATTAACAAGACTTTGGCAGAGGTACAGGAATTAAGGTCGGAAATCTTCGGCCTACGGGAGCAACTGGGCAGGATAGTCCCCCCGGGAATTGCTATGTCGCCGGAAGATAATACGGAAGATAATTTTGACGAATATGTTTTGGGTGAAAATGGCTTTGCGGACGGGGCGGAAATAGAGGATATGGATATTCAGTCAACAGATGAACATCTGCCTGTGGATAACGTGGCGCTCTTCAAACTGGACGGTTCTGCAGGCGGCGTTGCTGCCATGGCTTATGTGGAACAGGCGGCCGGCCGGGATGAACCGGAAAAAGAGGAGCCGGATGATATCAATGTGGTGATTAAATACCATACGGCCGAAGGTCTGGAAGCGGAGGAACAGTTCGCCGGTATGCCGGTTGTGGATGTTGCTTGTGAAGAACTTCCTGCCGTGGAGGAGACACTAATAGCGCCGAAAAAGAGGGAATGGGCGGTGGTGAGATATTATTCCCGCAACGATCTCTGGTGGAAATTCTGGAAAAAGACAGGTCTTTATTAATGGAATGATTTTCATACATATTGTATGATATGATGGAAGAAACAGTTTTTGTTAAGGGTGTATTAAAAATGACGTTATCCTTTGAACAGGGGCCCATCCGGCCGCCCAGCGAGGCATACAGCCTGTTGCTTCGCCTCACGCGCAACTGCCCCTGGAACAAATGCGCATTTTGCAGAACCTACAAAGGAAAAAGCTTTTCCCGGCGCAGTGTAGAAGAAGTAAAGGAAGACATTGACAGGGTAGTGGAAGTATCCCGCCTGGTGGGAGAGGTTTCACAACGGCAAGGTTACGGCGGGGAAGTTAACGGAGAAGTGCTGGCCAAGATTTATGAGTCCGGTCAAAGTCAGTTCTATCATGTGGCCTTCTGGCTCTATCATGGCGGCAGAACTGCTTTTTTACAGGATGCCAATTCTCTCATCATGAAAACTGAAGATCTGTTGGAAATAATAAATTATTTAAAAAAACGCCTGCCAACGGTGGAAAGGATAACCAGCTATGCCCGGTCCATAACCCTGCTGCGTAAAGAAATCGGAGAACTGGCGGAACTGGGCCGGGCTGGACTTTCACGGATTCACGTGGGGCTGGAGTCAGGGTCCGACGAGGTATTGAAATTTATCGACAAGGGGGTAACTTCCCTGCAGCATATCGACGCTGGCAGGCGTGTAAAGGAAGCGGGAATATCCCTTTCGGAATACGTTATCCTGGGCATGGGAGGGCAGCGCTGGGCCCGGGAACACCCCCTGGATACCGCCAGGGTTTTAAATGCTATTAACCCTGATTTCATACGCCTGCGTAGCCTGACAGTGGTCAAGGGCACTCCGCTTCATGAAAAAATGGTGCAAGGTGAATTTATCGAACAATCCGAGGAGGATGTCGTAAGGGGCGAAAAACTGCTAATCGAAAGTCTGAGAGACATACAGAGCAGCATCGTCAGCGATCATTCCCTGAACCTGCTGGAAGAAGTAAAAGGCAAACTCCCTGTGGATAAGAGCGGTATGCTGGCTGTAATTGACCGTTTCCTGGAACTTACGGGCAGGGATAAAGAAAACTTTATCCTGGGTAAGCGTTGGGGTATGTACCGTGTGTTGGACGATATGGCGGATTCTTCCCGCCACGCCAGGGTGCAAGAAGCGGTGGATAGACTTTCCCGGCAGGGAAGCTTTCTGGATACCATATCATCTTTAAAGAATCAGATTATTTGAAGGAAAACTAGTTTTTCTCCCGAATTAATATTACATTGTTTCACATAAGGATAGAAGGTGCTGATTTATGGAAAGCAATTGCAGGATTGCCAAATATCTCAGGGAAAATTATGCTGATGAAATAGAAAAGATATCCAGGCGGGAGCAGGTGGACGCCAGCGTGGCTATATGCAGTCACTTGTGCCCCGAGGTGGTGGGCTGTATAGAGGATGTGGAGGATCAGTTGTGCGCGCTGAGATTGCGTACAATGTCTAAGGAGTAGCCATTATTCTATTATTCAGGCCCCTGTTTTATAACAGGGGCTTTATAATGACTTGGAGGGGAAATAGATGGAGCGGGTTGCGGTGGCCGAAATAAAAGCGGGTAAAAAAATAACGTCTTCATTTGTAATCAAGAATAAAAGGGCAATATATTTCAGGGAGAAGCCAGGTTATTTTCTTTCGCTGCTGGTGGGGGATAAGACGGGTCATATTGAGGCCAAAATATGGGATAAGGCTGAAGAACATAATAAAAATCTATCCGTGGGCGATTTAATAGCGGTAAATGGTGAGGTTAAGGAATTTAATGGAAATCTTCAATTAACTATACATACGCTGAAAATATGCGCGGACGCTGATTTTGACCCGGGTGATTTCCTGCCTTCATCACCCCTGGAAGCCGGGGAAATGCTGGCCGAATTAAGGGGATTGGCGGATTCGGTGCAGGAAGATAATCTCAAGAAACTGCTTAACTCTTTTTTTAATGACAAGCAATGGCTTAAAATGTTTGTACAGGCACCTGCAGCCAAAATTAATCACCAGGCTTACCTGGGGGGGTTGCTGGAACATACGCTGAATGTAGCCAAATCCGCAGCTGCAGTATCGAATCTCTATCCCCGGGTCGACAGGGATTTGCTTATAACCGGGGCCATTTTGCACGATGTGGGCAAGATAGTGGAATACCGTTACGACAGGGTGATCGACTTTACCGATCAGGGCAGGCTTTTAGGCCACATAATGCTGGGCGCAAGCATGGTGGAGAAAAAAATTGACGGCCTGGAAGGATTCCCGGATAAATTAAAGATGAAAATACTGCACATAATCACCAGTCATCACGGGCAGTACGAATGGCAGTCCCCCAAACGTCCCAAATTCCTGGAGGCCGCCATAGTACACCAGCTCGATTTGCTGGATGCCACCATAGATTCCTTTACCAGGGGAGTGGAAGAAAGCCAGGACAGTGACGGCGGGTGGTCGCCTTACAACCGTACGCTGGAAAGGCACATTTACCGGGGCTGAGCAATAACGGGAGCAGCCCTAGCCCGGGGTTCCAAGGTTAGCCGGGGACCGTTTTCCCTGAGCCATTTGCGGTGTTGCTTGTATTCGGGGCAATGGTTCTCCACTAGTTGCCAGAATTTCCGGGAATGGTTCATTTCCACCAGATGGCTCAACTCGTGTATTACTATGTAATCCATAACCGCCAGTGGCGCCATCACCAGCCGCCAGTTGAAATTGAGGTTTTTTAGGGAGGAGCAGCTTCCCCAGCGGGTCTTTTGACCTTTAATGCAAATACGGTTGCAGTTTAGGTTGAGTTTCTGACTGAAATGCTCGACCCTTCCGGTGATAATCTCCCGGGCTTGCTTGCGGTACCATTTTTCAAGGAGTTGCAACAGTGTTTTATGGGAGTTGCCGGGAATGGTAACATAGAATCTGTCCGCGAAAAAGCTAATCGAAGGCCCGGCTTCAGCGCCAATAATCCTGGTTAGAGCATACTCTACACCCAGGAATAGAATTTTTTCCATAATCAATATTTTAGTCTAAATCAAAGTGATTGCAAACACTATTCACCGACCTTAACCAATCTTTTTGCAACTTGGCTGACATCCACATCGAACCCGTTGTGCTAACAATGGCTGTTCTTGGGAACCCATCATAGCTCAGACCATTTCCCCTCCAATAAATCAAAAAACAGGTTTCCTCTTTACAAGGAACCTGCCTTTTAAGGCTATATTATAAAAACCAGTTATCATCTTTTTATAAGGTAAAGTTTATTAAGATTCTTTGCCGCGTTCTGTGCTGCCCCACTGTTTAACCTATTCATGCCTGCTACAGATTTAAAAAAATACGCCTGGCATAAGGAATTTTACGCCTTGCCCAGCAACCGGGCTGCAGTCATAGTTTAGTTACATTCTCTCGTCAATAAACAAAATAATTCCCTCTAGGAATTGAAACAGTGTTTGCATCCATGTGCTGAAAATGGAATATGGTGGTATTTTTTCCTCTATAGTAACATACAATATGTACATAATGTATTATTAATGTTATTATGGAGGTAAAATATATGAACGATTACACCCGTCGCGGGGAGGTTTTACCCATGACTACAACCATATCAATTGCCGAGTTCAGAAAGGATATGCGTAAGTTGCTGGAGATGGCTCTTAGCGGAAGAGAAGTAATTTGCTTTGACGCAAAATCCAGAGATCGGGAGACGTGTTCCTTCATAAAAACCGGATTATTACAGGACATCCTCAAAGCATATTCTTTTAAACCTGTGGTTTTTTTAGATGACGAGACGATGACCCATAATATACACCTTGACGAGCTAAAACTGTATGCTTACGCAGATACAGTGGAAGAAGCAACAGAGCAATTAATTGATTTAGTTATAGATTACATCAGTGATTATATTGATCGTCTGGGTCTTTTTCTTAACGTTCCTGACCGGAAGGAGCAGTATCCGTATGTATTACGCATATCCCACTGCCAGAACAGGGATGAGATTAAACGGTTGTTATTCGGGAGTAACTGATGGGTACTTGCAGCTTCAGGGTATTTATTATGGTGTGCAAGAAAATGGGCCTGGTGCAAAGAAAAACCGGTAACAGTTTTGTTTGGGCAGGCATTGACCCGCAAGGAGAATATCGCCAGGTTTCCATTCACGTTCATGTCGAAGGAAGGGATATCCCCAGCGGGACATTCAATAAAATAGTTAAGGACCTGGGCTTTGCCAACGAGGAGGATTTCTTTAAGTTTTTAGATTCCAAGTAACTGGAATTTTTTTGCCTGGCTTCTTAAAAAATTAAAACCCGTAAAGCCATTTTTATCTGGCCTTACGGGTTTTGTTAAGAATAAAACTGGTCGGAGCGACACGACTTGAGCAATCCGGGTAGTGTCAGGATTTTTGATATCTGTGATGGTACTGCAGGTACTTTTAATTACTGCCACCTGGAGTTAAGGCCGGGTGTGTCCGGCCCTACCCGGGAAGTGTTGTCCGGTGTCAGGCACGGTGATACTGGGTATTCACAACTTTGCCAAATGGGTGCTCTCCTTTGGATCTTCCGCAGAGGTAATGGAGTCGGTCTGGCTGAGGCAGCAGATGATTGAAACAGTACAGTTATGGTATAGATTGTACAATGAAGAGATTGAGTATAAATAAAAAGAGTAGGAGCAAAAAATCGAGCATCGTCGGTGTGCAAAAACCCCCGGGGTTGCTCGACTTTTAAAATCAATGTATAACGAGACCTGCGGGGTTTACTATGATAATACATTGCTGTAAAATGAAAGAAATGATGGCAGTTATGGAAGATGCTCGTAAAACTGCTCCAGAGCCCTTGGGACGCAAGGCTTTCAGGGTCTGCTGTCCGAAAACAAAATATCCGACGATACCCGCTGGCCGTTAACCGAAAGGAGAACGAACCCATGGACAACGAAAAATATCAAGAGTTTGTACTGCAGCGTTTAGAAGAACAAAAACAGTTTCAAGAACTGGTAATTAAGCATTTCCAGAATCTTTCAGGTGAATTAAAAACACTAAATCAACAAGTCGAAAACCTAGAACAGAATCAATCTCGCATGGAAAATAGTCTGAATCAAGATATTAAAGCCCTCTTTGACGCCTTTAGCTTACGCGGAGACCAGATTATTAATCTCCAGAAGAACATGGATGAACGGCTTGACAATATTGAAATAGATACCGGTTATCTTGTGTCCAAGGTTGCCAGACTGGAAAAGTTGGCAAAATAGACCTGAACTGCTCTGGGAATTGAAACTGCAGCACAGACAGACCACAGGTTGGGTTTTTGCGCAATCAGTGAGAAATTTTCTCCATGAGAACAACTAACTCGTACATCTACGTACGGGTTTGTTTTTGTAAAAAAAATTTGTAGTTCCTGATATATTATAGGATAGTTTAGTGTATTTCTTTTATGGTCACCACCATGCAGGTGTGCCTGTGGTCGTAGAAGTGGCCGACAGGTTTAGACTGAGCAGCCGGCTCCCCCACATCCCGGGCGGTCCGCCGCTTTTTCGTCAGGGCAGGAGAGGAAGCACCGGGTATATTGCTCCTATCGCTGGCCGACATTACATCCAGCCGTTTGGCGTCTGGCCGGAAAGGGGAGGCCCGGTCCTACCGGTCATCTGTGAAGTTGTATCAGTCTTTCAACAGTACGCTTGTTGTGAAAGTTTGATACATATTCAGAATACGAGATGTTTTGAAATGTTGCCAACTGCTTCTGGTAAATGAAGAGGGTAGCGAAGAAGCTTCGGCGTTGATGGAGAAGTGATAAACGAGAGAATGACGGTTGTTCTACCTGACTTTGCCTGGGCCGAAGTTGGGACGGTGCTAAGAAATAAAGTAGCAAGAAAACTAATAAGTTCGGAACAGGCCGAAATTGCTTGGGAAACCTTTAATAGTTTTGGAGTATTAACCTTTATAAATGATGTGGTTGTAATGCGGGCGGCTTGGCGGATTGCAGATAAAGAAAAACTTCCTACCCTTTATGATGCAGCTTATTTGGCTGTGGCGGAAATTATTTCGAGACAAAACGGAGAGGACTGCGAGTTCTGGACAGCGGATAAAAGACTTGCTAATTCTGTGGAAAAAAGTACATCAGATTACTAATGGTCAACCACCCCACTCCACTCCTCTAAAAGGTTACCTGAAGGCAGGGGCATCCGAAAGGAGAAAGGAATGGTGATTGGAGTATGGAAGATTTTACAAGCAAGACCTTATTAAGGATTATTCAGGGAGATATAACCGAACAGAATACAGAAGCTATTGTAAATGCAGCCAACTCGGAGCTGTTGGGAGGGGGAGGTGTTGACGGCGCTATTCATCGTGCAGGAGGCCCACAGATTCTCGAAGAGTGCAAGTTGATACGTGTTCAGCAAGGAAAGTGTAACACAGGCAATGCCGTTATTACTGGAGGAGGACGTCTTAAGTCTAAATATGTTATTCATGCAGTCGGACCGATATGGTTTGGGGGTCTTAGAGGAGAGGATGATCTTCTTCGCAGTGCCTATATTAATAGCTTGTCTCTGGCTAAAGAACATGGCATCCACTCAATATCTTTTCCTTCAATCAGTACTGGTGCTTACCGTTTTCCTGTGAAACGTGCGTCTCTGATTGCCCTTCGAACCGTAAACGAGTTTGTGAGTTTATATCCTGGCTTCAAAGAGGTGCGTTTTGTACTTTTCAGCGAATCAGATTATAAAGTGTATGAGAATTCATGGTTAGAAATTAGAACTAAATAAATACATAATTATATGACCGCTACGCCATACACCTTGACAAGCTAAAACTGTATGCTTATGGGAAGCCCCATACTATGACGAATAAATTTCCACCGGCATTTTTATTCCCCCGCCTTGACTTGCGGCCAATAAAAATGTACAATAATCTTTGCCGGTAAGACATCGGGGCGTAGCTCAGTTTGGCTAGAGCGCTACCTTGGGGTGGTAGAGGCCGCACGTTCGAGTCGTGTCGCTCCGACCAGTTAAATAAAACCCGTAAGGCCAGATAAAAATGGCTTTACGGGTTTTATTTTTTAGGAAGCCAGGTAAGAAAGTCCCCTTGGAATCCAATAGGTTATTTACGGTTAACCCTCCCGATTTGTTATATGTAAGTACTTTCGAATTTTCCCCACCATGGCGGTGGTTATTCTGACCAGGTCGATGTTGGTGTTGTATACAAACTGTTTGATTCCCGGTGTGCCCAGAGCGGCTACCAGCCGGTCCATTTCGGCATTTCCCAGACTTGCAAGCAATTCCCTGAATACCAGGGAATGTTTCATGTCTTCTTTTAACTGCAGAAGTAAGTCCTCGTATTTTTTTCCGGTAGCTATGGCACGCCCGGCCAGTACGCCACTTTGCACCGAGGACAGCATACCGAAACCAAGGAAGGGCTCAAGGAACCCGCCGGCGGTTCCCGCCAGCAAAATGTTCTCAATCTGGTGGGGATATACGGAGCCGGAAGAATGCTGCACCATAGCCTCATATACTATGTCCCAGGGATGCTTTTCTATTTCCCAAAACAGTTTCCAGTATTCCCTGGCTTGATCCGGTGTGGAATTGGGCACCACCAGACCCAGGAAAGCCCTGTTTTTTTCCATGGGTGTAAGGTAAGCGTAGGCGCTTTTGGCAAAACGAGTATTAATCCACATGATCATTGTGTTAACATCAAATTCTCCGAGCACGTTTGCCCCTATTATATGGGTTTGATATATTGTAGACCACAACCCCATGGTCATGGTTATATCATGCTGGCCGTTGGCCACCACTACATGGTCATATTCCCGGGCGAGTTGACTATAATCCGCCCGGGTATTGAAATAAACTTTGCTTTTAATGCTGCTGTAAAGCTGCGTTTCAACCGAGGGGTAATGCTGCCCCCGGAGGATAAGGTAACCCAGGTTGCCTTTTACTGTTTCCTTTTTGGAAGGTGAATTCATGATAATGGAATTTAAATTTTGCAAAGGTTTAATTGAAATATTGAAATCACTCATCAGATATTCCAGCGGATCATAGGGTCGGGTGAACATTTCCAGGGTAGCGGCACTATGGTCAAACAATTCCCCCGACTGTTTTTTTTGCTCGAAGATAACCGATTCGATACCATACCTTTCCAATTCGTGCACACAGGCCATTCCTGCTATGCCCGCTCCAATGACCGCTACCTTCATGTTGTAACACCACCGTAAAAAAATTTTATAATGCGCCATACAGGGTATCACTGCCTCTGCCGTTCATCGATAAATCAAAAGTATTGTCTCGCTGCCGGCATGAGGGGTATCCTGTAATTTAAATTTTCCAGGAATACATTTTATTATTTTAAGCAAAATAATCCATAATAATCTTCGGAGGTGATGATATGCCGGCCGGATCCAGTTTGAACGACAAGGAACTGCTCACGGTCGCCTTGAAACAGGCCGTAGTAAGAGAGCAGCACAGGCGGGCAAAATTTCTGGCCCTGGCGGAAAATATGGCTGACCGCCGGTTAAAGAAAATGTTTAATGATTTTGTTAAAACCAGTGAAACACATCTTTCTATGCTCAAGGCGGAAATGAACAACCATAATGTTAAATAGATCTGTCAGCCGGGATCAAGGAGCAATGCGGAGGGGAAGGCAACAATGAATATAAAAGATCTTCTTTACGATATCATGCAGGACAAACTGTCCAGCCAGAGGTTTTACAATGACTCCATGCTGGGGATGGCTAACCCTTCAGTCAGGGAGCTTTTCAAAAAGCTGAGGGACGAAGAGGAAAGCCATGGTATAGTGCTGCAGCGGGAAATACTGGCAATAGAATCCAAGCCCTTTCCCATAAATAAAATTATGGTTGCCAGGCAGGAAAAATATATTTCCAGTGTTGATACGGATGTTACGGAAAATGCTGATCCGGGCTCCCGGTCCGGCGATTAAGTTTTGAGAGCGGCCTCCTAGCTGCCTTTTCTGGTCAGGCGCTTCACATACAACAGCCACAAGCTGAAGAACACAGCCACCAGCCCGAGCAATATAGCGTAAAGAAAAATACTCATCACAGCAGCCTCCATATCCTCATCTTTTGCTGTGTAAAAATGTTCCTTTGCCTTCCAGTATGTCCATAATAATTTCCCCGTAATAACTAAGGGTGGAGAAGACCAGCAGATCAATAAAAAAGCTGGCCAGGTAGTGCCAGTGCTGATATGCAGCCGTCCCGGTTTTAACAGTGAGGTATTCCATAGCCAGGTAGGTCAGGGAAAAAATAAGGATATTGACTGCCTGTATCCTTTTGTCCCTATTAAGAAACTGGAAAAAGAGCACGCCCATGGTCAGCACCGGGCCGAAGATGTAAAACAATGAGTTGTGGGCCCAATTAATTATATTATCGTTAAATCTATAAAGCCCCAGTTCACGCCCGCCCCAGTCAACCACGGTGCCCATGATGACGGTTATTATACCCCCGTATATGGTAAATCTGAGTCTCTTCATGTCAACAAATATTGCAAAAATAACCCAACTGAAAACAAATGCTATTAACCAGACCACGGGTCACCTCCGTTCCATGCCGGACAAAATTCCACATAGCAGCGTTCTTGCAGTCGCTCTTCCGTTACCGGTCATCAATCTATTATTTGCATTTTCAAAAGATTTATGTTGCTGCTCCCAACAATCCTTGATCCTGCTACCAATTCACATCAACCTGAACAGAACAAAAAATGTGGTTCCATCTGGGCCGGTGTCTACCTTGATCATAGCATTATGTCTGGCTGCTATGCTATAACATACCGCAAGACCCAAGCCGGTACCATTTTCTTTGGTGCTGAGGAAAGGAGTGCCGAGTCTTTCCAGAACATCGGAAGGGATTCCTGTTCCCTGATCCTGAACGGCTAACACCACCGTTTCACCATCCACGAACGTTCTTATGGCCAGGTTTCCCCCGGGTGCCATTACCTGCAGGCCGTTGCAAAAAAGATTAAGAATAAGCTGACGAATTTCTTTATCGTCTACCATTAACTTCGGAATAGTCCCCAGTTCCATATTATAATTTTTTTCGGCAGCAAGCGCATCGGCTTGAAGTAACGGATAGAGAGATTCGATTATTGTATTGAGGTTTTGATAGCTCATATGTACATCCTTATTCTTGGCCAGTGCAAGGAATTCCGTAATAATACCGTTGGCCCGGTCCAGTTCATTAATCATTATGTCGAAGTATTCCTCTTGATGGGCATATTCGCTTTTTCCCTTAGATATTTGCAAAAAACCACGCACTGTGGTCATTGGATTTCTTATTTCGTGAGCAATGCTGGCAGCCATTTCCCCAACAATATTCAACCGTTCCAGGCGGGATAGTTCTTTTTCTATTAATTTACGTTCGGTAATATCGCTGATAATAGTCTTAAAATGAAGGGTCCGACCATCGGCGCTTTGAAGAGGTACACTTAGCAGTTGCACCTGGATCGTTGCGCCATTCTTCACAGCGAGGCCCAACTCCGTGATTACCTTTTCTCCTGTGCGCTTACAGCGCCGCAAGTGGTCCATAAACATCTTAATATCGCTTTTAACCACACAAACGTACATAGGGGTGCCTATTAACCGGGTTCGCTCCTTGCCTATCATCGCTGCGCCAGTCAGGTTGATTTCACGTATGCAGCCCTTGTAATCTAATGTGATATAGCCCACCGGGGCAAAATCATAAAGCTCCGCATAGCGGTTCCTGGATACCTCCAACTCTTCAAGGGCTTCTTGCAGCGCCTGGTACTGCATCTCCATGTCGAGCTGCTGAGCGTCCAGCTCATCCATCAGCCGTTGGATTTTGTCGATAGAATGCAAAGTCCTGGAGGACCGGATTCTCGTGCATTTAGTATTTCTTACTAATCGTAGCATAATATACCTCCTCGGCTAATGCGTTATTTTGTCTAGTCATCCAATGAAAGTTCGGCCGTATTTTTAACTGCCACAACACCCTCGGTAATGTCTTCAATGGCCATCAAAATTAATTTCATTTCGCTTGTTTGGCTATGGATCTGACGGGCGTTGACCAGCATCGTCCGGCGACCGATGTGGGGAAACTCGTAATCGACCTCAAAATTACTGAAAACAGTATTTCTGCTTAGAACTTCCTCTAAAAGGTTTTGTAATCTGGGGATATTCCACTGTCCACTACCCAGATTAAAAACAGACCTGTTTTTTGTTTCTTCCGGTGTAACCTGAAAGGTCTGGTAAAAAGCTTTATTAGCTGATTCCAACTGCAATTCATTGTTGAGGACCAGGAGGGGTTCCCGTACCGTCTCCACAATTGCCTCGGCATACTCGCGGGCTTCCTGGGATAGTGTAAATGCGTTCTTGATGGTGTTTATATCGACGAAAAATATTACTACACCGTTAATCTTGTTATCAATAGTCCTGTAAGGGCGTATCTGCATGGAATACCAGAGACCCCAGCGGTCCTGCACTTCCTGCTCCGTGCTGTTGAGGGTGTCTGTCACTTCCAGCGCTACCCGCTCAAGGTCCGGCACGATGACATTTGGATTGATATTGCTGATGGGCCGTCCAACGTCGGTGGGGATCAGGTTTAATAATGCTTCCGCCTCTGAGTTAAAACGCCGGATATGCATATCATGGTCCAGCATAACAACGGGAATATTAATATAGCGGAACAAATTTTGCAAGTCGCTGTTGCTGTTGCTTAATTCCTGGTTGCGGTTCTGCGCTTCCTCGTTTAAAGTTATCAACTCTTCATTGACCGACTGGAGTTCTTCTTTGGCGGTTTCCAGTTCCTCATTTATGCTTTGCAATTCCTCGTTGCTGGTTTGTATTTCCTCGTTAGCGGCCATAAGATCCTCATAGACGGATTTATACTGTTCAAACATGGTTTGAATATACTCTTTGGAGGCGGCAAGTTCATGCTTTAAGTTAATAATCTCTTGGTTTTCATTCTGCAGTTTTACCTGCCCCTGCCCACCAGCGCTGGCGACATCCTTCATTCCTGAGGTGGCAGGCATAACAACATCTTCAAATAATACCAGAAAGTAACGCTCCTTTTTGTCTGGCACATCGATTGGAGTCACTTCAACGTTTACGTGTTTGGAATTACTACCATTAACGATGCGCAAACCTTCCTTTCTAACAGGAGCGTTTTCCTTCTTGGCCTGGATAATGGCTGCGCGCAGCTCCAGTAACAAGCCTTCCTTGGCCATATTCAAAAGGTTCAGGCTCGGTGTTCCTGAGGCAGGTTCAAGATAAGAACCGGTGCGCCCGCGGAACTGTATAACCTCCAGCGTACTGTTGATAATGACCCCGGCTGGTGCATATCTGCTCAGCACGATACGTTCGGCTGCCTTTTGCACATCTATTTTCTTTCCTGCGGCAAGGCCGCCCTGATAATTATCCCCAACGGTGTCGGCTAACGTCGCAGCAAAATCTTTGGCAGGATAACTGTATGCTGACGGGGTTGGTACGGCCTTTTTAGCATAAACTTTATATTTTTTGTCTACCAGACCAAACAAATCCGCATATATGCCAACTGACTCCGATGTTCCCAGGATGAGAAATCCATTTTGCTCGAGTGCATAATGAAAGATTGTAAACATTTTCTTCTGTAAAACAGGTCCCAGATAAATCATCACATTCCGGCAGCTGATCAGATCCAGGTGGGAAAAAGGAGGGTCATTGACAATATCCTGCCTGGCAAAAGTGCACATATCGCGAACTGCTTTGCAAATCTGGTAGCCATTGTCCATCTCGGTGAAGAAACTGCGAAGCCGCCCCGTAGAAACATCAGCCTTGATACTTTTGGGATATATGCCTTTTCGGGCCTTTATAATGGCCGTTTCATTAACATCCGTGGCGAAAATCTTTATGGGCATGACGGCGGCTTTATCTCCCAAATACTCCAGCAGGGTTATGGCGATTGAATAAGCCTCTTCACCAGTCGAACACCCCGGCACCCAAACCCTGATCGCATCATCAGACGCCCTGTTTTTCATGATGGTTGGAAAAACCATGCTTCTTAAGGTCTCAAATGCTAAAGGGTCCCGAAAAAAGTTGGTGACATTGATAAGAATGTCCTGATGCAAAGCACTGACTTCTGCAGGGTTTTGCCTAAGATAATCAACATAGTCATGCAGCTTTTCCATCCTGTGCAGGTCCATGCGCCGCAAAATGCGCCGTTTAACAGTCAGTTGTTTATAATCGGCAAATTTAATCTTGCAGGCGGCTTGCAGCAAAGCAAAAATCTGTTCTAATTCTGCGGAGCCGTCGGAAAATAACTCATCTTTTTTTGCCCCACTGTCGTTGCATGCACCAGAACGGGCGATCCTTGCCAGTTCAAAGGCAATTTCCTCCGGTGGCAGCACAAAATCCACGTCACCTGTAGCAATGGCACTGCACGGCATACCGTCATGTTTTGATGATTCTGGAGTCTGCGCAAAGGTTATGCCGCCAATGTTCTTGATCTCTTGCAACCCACGGGAACCATCTGATTGAGATCCCGATAAGATCACTCCTATTGCCGTAGAACCTTGATCCTTCGCCAGCGATTCCAGGAAGGTATCAACTGGCATATGCCGCTTTGCCGTATCTTTCCTGGGCATAAGGTTCAAAATTCCGTTTTCAACAGCCAGTTCTTTGTCAGGTGGAATAACATAGACATGGTCCGGTTGCACAACCATACTATCCTTCACCTCATGAACAGGCATATTAGTTGTTTTGGCAAGGATATCAGTTAACTCACTCTTATGCTTGGGATCCAGGTGCTGAATTATCACAAAGGCCATACCGGTGTCAATGGGCAAATTCTCAAGTAATCGCATAAAAGAGTTCAAGCCCCCGGCGGAAGCCCCGATACCGACAATCGGAAAAAGCTTCTTTAAATCACCGGCGTGCTTTTCAGTATGCTGCGTTAAAATATTGCGGTTTTTTTCATTGACTTTATTAAAATAAAGAACCCTTCGTTTTTTGTTTTTGATAATGATTTCCTTACCTGAAAACTTCATGACTAAATTTTTCTCCCCCTTGTTTTTTTAAGTGAAACAATAATAATTTCTATTACTTACCGGAAATCACCATAGTAGCCGCACCTTTTCAGGTATTATCAAAAAAATAGAATGTTGCCGGGGCACTGTTAAAATACTGCAGCAACATCAAGACAGCAAGCAATTAAGCCCATAAGCAATAAAATAATTTTTTTACTTTTGAATTTATTTGACGGGTAATCACAAATTTCCTTTGGAGAAAATGTCGGAATATAAAACAGTAAATTATTTTCAGCCTGCTTTATGCTTGCAAAAAGACTTTTTTAGAAGTTTGTTGTTCTTTAATTTTCAGGAAGGTTTTCTCTGAAGGATAAAAAATATCGGGGTTGAAATCGGCGTCTGGCTGGAAAATAAAAAGCGCCGGTCTAAATTCCGACACTTTGTTGATAAATCCAGACAGATAAAACATACATTAACAATACTCCATGATTTTTATACAGTAGGGGGAGGAACTAGCCAATTCTTTTTCCTGTGAAGCTTTACCATTGCATCATAACCCTTGTAGTCATCGGAAAGAATTCCCCAGATAAGCTCTCTTGCATCATCTCTTGATGACTCTGACAATCCTCTCATATCCAGTGATAAGCCGAATTTATAAATTTCTCTTATGCTGTTGGCAATCTCATCATCCTGGATAAAAGTATTCGGTTCAATCTGTTTTCCGACAATATCGAGGTTTTTTCGTGGTGGGACTGCAGGAACTTCCAGCCCTTCTTTATGCATAAAGCTTTGTATTTTTTCAATATGAGGAATAATTAACATTTCTATTCCCAGATTTAAGGAATTTTTCAAATCCACATCTTTTGCCTGGGCTAAAAATATCTCGGATATGGTTAACCCTATTACTTTAAAGCGGCCAATATCCCATAAACCAATAGCTTCCCCCCAATTGATTTTTTCTTTTGGCTGGTGATTTGTAAAAATACCGGTTAAATCCATACACATAGCCTCCCATAAATTGCTATGCGTTAATTGTTTTCAATAAATTGACATATTATACGTGAAAAAAAGAGGTTGTCCCTTTTATTGCTGTATTTATTTAATCAGCATTTTCAAAAGATTTATGTTGCTACATAAATGAACCGGCGGTGGTAACAATAGTAAAAAATCCGAAAGGCCGTGCCGTTCATAAATGAATAAAATATTGCCGCAGATTATGAAAATATTAACTTACCAAGAAAATAAAGAAGATGAGAGTTTTGTGCTGGAGGAAAATCCCACGGAGAAAAAAGCGTGGCAGGACTCCCGGGCGGGCGGTGAAAAGGATAATAAAAGTGGTGCGGACGAAGAAAAAAAGGGCGATATCGCTGAGGCTTCCGCCGGAAGGGAGGCTGGTGAAAAGAAACGTACCGGCCGCCGCCGGATTAGAAAGACATCTCCCCGCGGTGAAAAAAAAGCTGCCGTCCCCGGGAAGATGGCGCAAAATGACGGGTTAATAACTAACGATCTGGAATCTAACCGCAAAATAATAGAAACTCTCTACGGCCTGCCGGTAAACAAGGATGTAGTGGTAAGGGAATTTGAACTGGGCACCGTGCCTGGGATAAAGGCAATGCTTGTTTTTATGGATGGTCTGGTGGACAAGGCGATTATCAACCATCTGCTGCAGTCGCTGATGCTTTTTTCCGGAGTCGGAAGGCCGGGAGGCCGGATTGCCGATTTTGTTAAGGAAAACCTGCTGCCGGGTAATCAGGTGCAGGAGGTTGAGCACTTTAAAGATGTTCTGAAGGGGGTTAATTCAGGAGATTCCGCCTTCTTTTTTGAGGGCTCGGACAGATCACTGGTGGTGGAAACCAAAGGTATTGAGCACCGGGCGGTGGATAAACCCAATACGGAGCAGACCGTGAGGGGTCCCCAGGAAGGTTTCGGGGAGATACTCAGGGTAAATACCGCGCTGATCCGGAAACATGCCAGGAGCGGGGAACTTACCACTGAGATGTTTACCGTGGGTGAAAGACTGCCCAATGATGTGGCTATCATGTACCTGCGGGATTTAGCCAATGCCGATCTGGTAAAAGAGGTCAAACGCCGGATAAAAAGCATTAAAATAGATTTCATGATGGACAGTGGCATGCTGGAAGGAATGATTGAGGACAGCCCATACAACCTGAATCCCCAGACTATAGCCACCGAGCGGCCGGACCGGGTGGCCGCCTTCCTGGCGGAAGGCAAGGTGGCCATACTGGTGAACGGCAGCCCGCAGGTACTGGTGGTGCCCTGCACTATGTATTCGCAGCTGCATACGGGTGAAGAGTCTTACCTGAGGTGGCAGTACGGTACATTTACAAGGTATGTCCGGCTGCTGGCCTTTTACATATCCTTTCTTTTGCCAGGTGTTTATCTGTCCATCGTTCTTTTCCACCAGGAGATGATCCCCACGGAACTGTTGCTGGCCATAGCCGGGAACAGGGAGCGGGTGCCTTTTCCCTCGGTGGTGGAATTGCTGCTGTTGGAATTTTCTTTTGAACTGGTCAGGGAGGCCGGAGTCCGCATTCCCGGCGTCATCGGCACAACCATCGGTATTGTGGGCGCCCTTATTCTGGGGCAGGCCTCGGTGCAGGCCAACATAGTGAGTCCTATACTGGTAGTGCTGGTGGCCGTAACGGGTCTTTCCTCATTTGCAGTGCCAAATTTTGCATTGGCCTTCACCCTGAGGATATACCGCTTTTTTTATATCATACTGGGGGCTCTGATGGGTTTTTTTGGCATTACCATAGGGCTGTTCGTGCAAATATTGTTTACTACCAACTTGAAATCTTTTGGCGTGCCTTATCTTTCCCCTTCCGGTCCCAGGACCCAGTTGGGCTATGATGTTGTATACAGGCTCCCCTTGTTCTTGCATGAGAAGCGTCCTGATTACGACAATCCGCAGGATGTCCGCAGGGCGCCCCGCATTTCCAGAGGTTGGGTAAAGAGGGGGGGCGGGAATAATGGCCGGTCAGATTAAATTCGGTCTGGCCGAGGCGGTGGTGCTGCTCGCTCTGTCCAACATGGCCAGGATTTTCATGACCTTTCCCCGGAGTCTGGTGGAACTGGCAGGCCCCGCGGCCTGGCTCACCCCGCTGCCGGGCCTGCTGTTGGCCCTGCTGCAGGTTTTTTTTATCTGGCTCCTTTTAAAGCCCCACCCGGGCAAAACAATTGTTGAAATAACCGGGGATGTTCTGGGGCAGGTGGCGGGAACTCTGGTGAACATAATCTATATTGTATTTTTTCTCAGTGTCGGGATTACATTTACCAGGATATTCAGCGAGGCCATGATTATAGCGGCGCTGCCCCGCACCCCCGTCAGCGTGATCAGCATTGGTTTTATCATAACCGCCATGCTGGGCGCCTATGTGGGCGTAGAGGCGCTGGCCCGCTCAGCCCGGGTAACCTACCCCTTCGTGCTGGGGGGTATAGTGTTGCTGCTAACGAGCCTGTACCCCTTTTTTAACATAAACAATATATTCCCTCTGCTGGGCATCGGACCTTATCAGGTCTTTGTGCAGGGCGGTTTGTTTACCGGGGTGATTTCGGAAGCTCTTATTGCGGCCGTTATTATCAACTCTTTTGCTTCAGGAAAGCTGTATGCGCCGGCAGTGGCCAGGGGTGTGCTGATGGGTTTTGCCTATTTGATTATACTAGAACTGGCTTTCGTCCTCGTGCTGCACTGGAGAACCGCCTCGGAAAGTACCCTGCCCTTTTACAGACTGAGCAGTCTCATCTACCTGGGCAGGTTTTTCCAGCGCATAGAAGCCATTTTTATAATTATCTGGGGTTATATCGTCATGATTAAAATTTCAATCACCCTATACGCCGCTTCCATAGCCCTGGCCGGAACATTAAAGCTTTCGGATTACCGGCCCTTTATCTGGCCCCTGGGTTTAATCATTTTCATTGCCAGTCTGCTGCCCCCGGACATGCCCAGCGTCGTAATACTTGAATCCGAATACCTTCGCACCTACGCTTGGATTCCCACATTTATCCTGCCCATGGTGGTGCTGGCGGTGGACAGGTTAAGGAGGAGGAGGAGGGAGCAGTGAAAACCGTTAAACTTGTGTTTGCGCTTGCTGTAATAATATTCCTTTCCGGTTGCTGGGGGAGTCAGGAAACTGACCAGACGGCCTTGGTACTGGCCATGGGTTTCGACAAGGGGAAGAATGAAAATGTACGGGTCACTTTCCAGATTGCCAATCCAAAGGTAATAGCCGGCGCGGCCGGAGGAGGTGGCGGGGGCGGCGGCGACCAGGAAAAACCTTATTTATTTACCACTATGGATGCGCCGCTGCCCGTAGCTGCCTTTCACCTGTTAAACGTCGTCCGTAGCAGGGATATATCGTTGCTGCACAATAAAATTTTTATTTTTTCCGAGGAGGCAGCCAGGGAGGGGCTGGCCAGATATATGCAGCCGCTTAACCGTTTCAGGGAAACCAGAGGTACGGCCTTTGTTTTTGTCTGCCGGGGCACGGCCAGGGATTTCATGGAAAGAGACAAGCTGGAGCTTGAGGTGAGCCCGGCCAAGCACTATGAAATAGTTGCCAGTCTGACCAGGCTGCACGGGCTTGGTCCTACCGCCCATTTTACCGATTTTTACGAGAGTACCAAAACCCACAGTAAGGAACCCGTGGTCCCCCTGGTGGGAATTAACGAAAAAGGCCTGGGCGCGCCGGCAAAGTCGCAGGTCGATAGCCTGGGGGATTATTTGGCGGGGGACCTTCCCGCCTCCGGGGTCACCGCTCAGTTCCTGGGGACGGCTGTATTCTCCGGGGACAAAATGGTGGGCGAACTCACCGGAGACGAGTCCAGATACCTGCTCATGCTTAAGGGGGAAATGCAACAGTCCTTCATGGTCATAGACGATCCCAAGAGGCCCGGCCATGTTATAGGGCTTACCCTGCGGCAGGCCAGGCGGCCCGTGATCAAGACGTCAGCCAGCGGGGAGGCGCCGGTCATTGATGTGGAACTTTTTCAGGAGCCTTCCCTTGTAGGGGTACCCAGCGGCATCAATTATGAGGACCTTAAACTGAAAAAGGTGTTGGAAAAAGAAATCGCCCGCCTGATAACGGAAAAATGCCAGGAGTTGGTAAGCCGCAGCCAGGACGAATTCCGCATTGATTCATTCGGTTTCGGGCAGTACGCCAAACGGAAGTATTTAACCGTGGGGGAGTGGGATAAATATAACTGGCATGATAAATACCCCGATGCCCAGGTGAATATAAAGGTCAATGTTAAAATCAGGCGGACGGGCCTGCAGCTGAAAACTGTCAAGCCCACTATGTAGCGCATAAATGGCAATGTACTAAAAATATATCATGGGCGGGATGTATTGATGGATTTTTTGCTTATGATTGTGCCCGTGGCCATCACCTATTACACTTTTAGCTATGGTCTGTGGGCCTGGCGCCAGGGTAACCGCGGGGGGGGCATAGGGGTGTTTTTACTGGCGGCCTTTACGCTGGCCCTGTCTGTTTATAGCCTTTTTTTCAGAACAAGCTACTGAGTGCATTGAAACAAAAAACGTTTTTAAAGGGGTCGCTATTATTGCTATGTAACAGGGGCATAATAGGTGAAACACATTAGCATGAGTTCTATACACAAGGGGGCGTTCATATGAAAATAATGAAAAAAATATTTCCCTTCAACAAGCCCGGAAACGAAAAGCCGTTGCATACTGGTGAAATATACTATCTCTGGGAAACACTGACTGTGAGTCATAAGATTATATCCGTGCTGGAAACTTACCAGATGAACACCGAGGACAGCGAGTTGCATGTCGTACTGAAGGGGCTGGTCAAAGGAACTTATCTTACCAGGGTTAACCGCCTGGAGATAGTATTAAAGGAAGAGGGTTTTACCGTTCCGCCCCGTTCTTCCCCGAAGACATTGCAGGGCGAACCCGGGGCGGGCCAGGAAGTGAAGCTGACAGATGATGAAGTAATTCGAAATTTAATATCCTGGGCGCAAATCATACTTTATCAGGATGCCAGGGCCATTGGGGCCTTCACCAGGCAGCCGGTGCGCAAAATATTTATCAGCCTGCTGTTTGAAGGGATGCAAGCATACAGACTGCTGATGGATTTGGCCGTCGGGAGGCATGTGTTTGAAAGTCCGCCGCTAGCCACGGCCCGGGATGACAGCCTTAACATGGGCGAGGTATTTATGCTCTGGGAGGAACTGGGGGCCAGGCATGTAAGTATGGTAAACTTGGAAACCTATCTGGCTAATACGAAAGACCGGGATCTTCAAGGATTATTAAAAAGTGGGTTGTACGAAGTGACCCTGCCGCAGATGGAACGCCTGGAAAATATGCTCAAGGATGAAGGTTTTACTATCCCCCCGCGCCCTGTACAGCGCATGGCCCAAGAACCTCCGGGACAGGTAAGTAAAATAGTTTTTAGCGACGGCGAGATTGTGGGGGTTCTAACAACAGCCGCCCAGGCGGCAATTAATCACCATGTCAGTGGATACTGCGCCGCAGTGCGGGATGATGTCAGTAAGTTGTTCAAGGATTTTACTTCTGCGGAGATAGAGGACTATGAAAAACTCATGCAGTTTGCCTCAAGCCGCAACGCTCTGGACAATCCCCCTGTGGTAACCTCCAGGCGTGGTTAAAAATTAATTCATTCCGGAAATATACCGCCGGGGCCGGCATAACCTGTTATAAATAATAAACAGGGGGGCTTAGCCGGTGGCAGCCGATTTTAACGGGCCGGGGGTTGTCTGGCAAACCAGGCTGGACAGCAGTCCGGTATTGGTGGCAGCAGGAAAAATATCCGGGGATAACATCGAAATAGCGGTGGCTATGGGGAAAACGGTATCTATATATACCCCTGAGGATTCTGTATACCGAATTTTAGCCACTGCGGAGGCAGAGCGGGAGGTTCTCAGTCTGGCGGTGGGACTGCCGGTTACCGGACGGGACAGTATCATACTGGGGTCGGAAGACCGGATTACGTTATGGGGTTTCCGCCAGGGCTCGTTGCAATTGCTCGGGCGGACAGATCCTGAGCCCGGGGCCCGGTTTACGGATCTTGCTGTTGGTGACCTGGACGGGGACGGTAGACAGGAGATAGCCGGCGCTGCCTCGGGCACTGAAAATATTTACGTGTACAGGCTGGCGGGGCAGGAGGATAGTCTGCGCCTGGAACTGGCCGGCATACGGCTGGTGCCCGGCCGCCCTGTGCAGGTGGAAATTTTCCGGTCTTCCGGGGGCCCGGGCATAGCGGTGTTATACTGGGACGGGGATATATCCGGGCTTGTCATATATTTTCTAACTGAGGAAGGATTTGCTGAGGGCCCCGCATTGGAGAACCTACCGGGTCGTCCGATGCTGCTGGTAGCGGGTAATTTTACGGAAGGCCTGGCGCTGGGTGGAGGTGACGGCCGGGTACGTATTATTGCAGTCACTGGAAGTGAATTAAAGACAATCCTCACAACTTCCGTGCTGGGTTCAGCCGTATCTGCCCTGGCGTCTGTAAGCCGTGGGTTCAGCCTGGCGGCCGGCACGCCGGGCGGATATGTTTTTATTTTTGGTTTTCCTGTGCAGCAGGAGCCGGATCGGGCTGTCCATAATGGTGAACCGGTATACAGCCTGGCGGATGCCGGCAGCGGGAGGCTGGCATTGGGCACCGTCCGCGGTGTTCTACAGCTGATCAGCGTTGACAATGTGGCTGCAGGGGTGGCATATACCGTCCGGCCCGGCGATACGCTTTGGCTGATAGCCGGAAGGTTTGCGACCACTGCAGTTAAAATTATGCAGGAGAATAACATCAGGGAGCCAGGCCTGATTTATCCTGGGCAGGTGCTGACAATACCACCTTCATAAACCTGACATATTGTGGCAATGGCAATACCCGTTGCATAATATGCATTTAGGAGGTGGTATGTATATGTCTGATGAAAAATGTCAATTGGGTATGAATTATAAATATTATCCCACACATATGTATTACACGGAAAATGCGTACCCTAACGCTTTGCGGCTGATAGTCGAGTCTGTCCAGAGCGAGAGGGAAGATGAACTATTCTACGACTATTTACTGAGTCTGGCGCCTACCGAAGAGCAAAGGGAAATCATAGCGTCGATAAGAGACGACGAGAGAAAGCATAATAAAATGTTCCGGGAAATATATTACGAACTGACTGGTTTGGATATACCTCCGGTGCCAGGCATGACCTTTCAGCCGCCTGCAAGCTACCTGGATGGAATCCGGAGGGCTTTGTTCGGTGAATTGGGGGCGGTGGAAAAATATCGCCAGATATTATTCGGGCTGGGGTTTTTACCTTTCAGAAACATGGTTACCGAAATATATACCGATGAGCTGAAGCACGCCGCCAAGTGGAATTATCTATACACACTAAACGCTACCGGTATCGGAAGCCCAAACATATCGCCGGGGGACGTTATTATTTAGTTTTAGAATGAATTTATTTTACTTTCCAGGCCAGCATGGTCTTGTCCTGCAGGAACACAACGTAAAAGGCAGCGGTTTTTTTAGGGGCCTTGTAAATAAGGAATTTTTCCTCGGAGATGCCGGATACCCCGTCATTGCCGGTGGCTACGGCTGGGTTGACGGCAGTTATTTTTAGAAGGGGATAGCGGATCCCCTTCCCGTCCTGCAGCCACCAGTTTTCCGGTTTTGGATCCGGCACCCTGCCTGGGAGTAGTAATGGAACTATTATGAAGTTCAGTCCCGCTTCTGCGGCCACGGTGTTGTTGCCGAGGCGTAATTCTTCGGCAATGTAAATTTTCTTGTCTGGACCAACGGTATATTCGCTATTATCGAGGGAAAGTGTGCTTCCGATATCCGCGGGGGAGGAGGGCAGCGGGTATTTTTCAGTTTGCCGGGTGGACGAGGAGTTATTAAATAAAAAGAAATATAATAAAAAAAGCGCCGGGCCGATAATCATCAGCCAGAACCACAGCCGGACCCCTTTTTTATTCAGCGAACCGGGCAGGTTGTTATTATTTTTGGCCGTCATATAATCTCTCCGTAATAAAGTTTTCTATGCAATTATTATAACTCCGGGTCGGACTGTCAAGTCCGGACGGGGAAATCTAATTATTTTTTGCTGAAAAATTTACTATTACCGGCATAATTTATTATATCAACAGGTAAACTATAGTTGTCCCGGTGATAATACCGGTTCTTTTTCAATGTATACCCAAGCTAGTCCGAAATTTAGGAGGTGACGGAGTTGAAAGTAGAGGTTGACCAGGATTTATGCATTAGTTGCGGCGCCTGCGTGGATGTGTGCCCGGACGTTTTTGATTGGAACGACGATGAAAAGGCTGCGGCTGTAGCCCCCGAGGTACCGGGGGACATGGAAGACCAGGCCCATGAAGCGCTGGAGGGCTGTCCAACCAATGCCATTAAAGAGCACTGAAGCGCGGAGTGATGATATGATTTCAAAGGATCCGTCCGATATCAATATCAACACCAACCCGCCAGCCGTACTGGAAGTTGAGGAATATTTCCTTAAGCAAAAACTGAAAAACCGTAAACCCGGGGATAGCGCTTCCAGCCTGGAAGACGCCGAAAAACCGGTAGAGCAATAATAGAAGCGGGCGCATGCGCCCGCTTCTATTATTGGGGACATTCCTCCGACCCCAGAGTTAGACCCAAAAGAGAGGTGTGTCCCCATTCCTCTGAATAGATGTGTGTCCCCTTTCCTTTGTCCGGATGTATGTAGGGTAAGATTATATTGGTAAAATATAATAGATTTGCAGGTATAATTCTTTTTTTATAGAAATTTTAAAGGTTTTATCTCGCTAACAGCCTGTAAGACCCCGTCCTCGAAGGTCGGGGATCAACAGGCCGTAAAGCTCGAACTAAGTTCGCTCTAAGGGTTCGGTAGGGGAATAACCCCTTCCGAACCCAAGGCTCACTTATATCTGGGCTTCAGAACGTTTATTAATTAAGGGGTGCGCGGTGACCGGGATAAAAATATTGCATGTCATTCGTCCTGCGGCGGGAGGAATGAAAAATCATGTTATATCGCTAATCAGACATGCCGACAGGACTGTTTTTGAGCCCATGGCGGCATGCCCGCCGGGGGAGATGGCTGAGGAACTGGCCGGACTGGGCATCAATGTTTTTACTATTCCACTGATCGGGGAACTATCGCCGGCCAGGGATTTGAAGACAATAAAATCAATAATGAGTTTGCTCAAATACAACAAAATAGATATTTTACATGCCCACAGTTCCAAGGCTGCCCTGGTGGGCCGGGTGGCTGCCAGGCTGGCGGGAACGCCTGCCGTCTTTTTTACCGCCCATAATTCCGTTTTTTATGAGGAATGGCCCGGTTGGAAAAAGAATGTTCTTGCTGCGATCGAGCGGTTCCTGGCGGGGTATACCAACAAGATTATAACAGTCTCCGGCGTTCTCAGAAAAGAATTGCTGGAAAGGGAAAGGATAACTCCGGGTAAGGTGATAACTATATACAACGGCATTGATCCCGCCCCATATACAACAGCACAGCCCCGGAATGAAGTCCTCAAAAGCCTCGGCCTGGACCCGGAGAAGAAGGTGGTGGGCACGGTGGCCAGGCTGGCGCCCCAGAAGGGTGTGCTTTATTTCGTTAAAGCTGCCGCCATACTTTGCCGCGAGCCGGGGATAAATTTCCTGGTGGTGGGGGACGGGCCCCTGCGGGAGGAACTGGAGGCGGAAGCTGCAAAGCTTGGGCTGGGGGAAAGAATTATCTTTGCCGGTCACCGGAGGGATGTCGATAAAATATTAACCTGTCTGGATGTACTGGTGCTGCCTTCGGTTACAGAGGGACTGCCACTTATTATACTGGAGGCTATGGCCGCAGCCTGCCCCGTGGTGGCAACTTCCGTGGGAGGCGTACCCGAAGCCGTGGAGGACGGTAAAACCGGATTGCTGGTCCCGGCAATGGATGAGCGTGCCCTGGCCGGTGCTGTGAAAAAATTGCTTGCAAATCCCGATGCGGCCCGGGACATGGGGCTGGCAGGGCGCAGGCGGGTGCAGGGATGTTTTTCCGTTAGCGAAATGGTCAGGAAGACGGAGCTGCTGTATCTGGAAGCCTTCGGCGGGATGAATTAGGGGTATATTCAAATGGAGGATATTGATGTATAAAAATGCTTTGTTTTGCATAATGGCTGCAATCTACATGCTGAGTACACCTTTTCAGGCAGCAGCCTCCTACCAGCCGGCTATATCTAACGCCCTGCCGCCGTCGGCGGAGGAGGCACTCAATATTAAGCCTGCTCAAGAACCCGGCAGGGTGGTGATGCTGGTGATAGACCGGCTCCGGCTGGCGGATTTGTCCGGCTCACTGCCAGGCAACCTGAACAAGATTACCGGGGGCGGGGCTATGGCCTTGATGAATTACAACACCGCGGCTGGGGTTAACCCGGAAAGCACTTATGTATCCATAGGGGGCGGCGCCCATCTAAAGGGCTATGATGCTTCGGGAATAGGCTATAAGGCGGAAACCAGGCTGGAACAGGGCACAGCCTCAGATGAGTATTTTCAGCGTACAGGCATTAAGCCCTACCCGGGCTCGCTGGTTCAGGTGGGCATTGCCAGATTGATAAGTATGAACGGGGATCTTCACTATACAGCGGAGCCCGGAGTCCTGGGCAGGGCTTTACATAGTGCGGGGAAGAAAACCGCTGTGCTGGGTAATTCAGACGTTTATAACAGGCTTAGCCGTCAGGCCCTCAATATAGCCATGGATGAAAACGGATTGGTTGATTATGGAAAAATAGGTGGGGATGTCCTGACCGGGGATTTGAGTTTTGTGGGTGGTTTCAGGACTGATTACCAGCGGATGTTAGAGGGGTATAGAGAGTTACCCCCCAGAACTGATTTTACAGTCATAGATCTGGGAGATATCAGCAGACTCTATTATGCCAAAGATGATATGCTGCCGGAACGACTGGAGGTTCTGCGCCGGGAAACAATAATAAACATTGACGGGTTTCTGGGTAATCTGATGCGGGAAATGAATTTTGATAGGGACCTGCTGCTGGTGGTGGTTCCCACACCCTGGCAGGATGCAGAGAGTATCGACAGGATGACCCCCATTGTGGCTTACGGGGCAGGGGTAAAACAGGGTTATTTGACGTCGCCCACCACCAGAAGGACAGGGGTGGTGCTCAATACGGATATTGCTCCCACGGTACTTGATTTCCTCGGTCTTAAACCTCCCCAGACCATCAACGGCAGGGCGATGAAGTTCATTCCCGCCGGGAATACTTTGCCTTCGCTGCTGGCCATGAACCGGCAACTGGTACTGACCTATGATGCCAGGCCGTATTTACAGAAGGGATATGTTTTTTACCAGTTGATTTTGATGCTGTTATCGTTGTTTTTTATACTCTGGCGTCTGAAAGTTAGGGATTACCTTAAGCCGTTCTTGCTATCGGTGATGGTGGTGCCGCTGGTATATCTTCTGTTGCCCCTTTTGCCCCAGCCGGGGCTGGCTGCGCTGGGACTGCAGTTAATTATCATAACCGTACTGCTGACTATGTTAATCCTACTGCTGCAGAGATTTGGTTTTGACCCGTTTACCTTGATCTGCCTGGCTACGGCAGGGGCGTTGCTGCTGGATACCCTTAATGGCTCGCCCCTGCAAAAGACCTCAGTACTGGGTTATGACCCCATAGTTGGCGCACGTTTTTATGGCATGGGCAACGAGTATATGGGTATATTAATAGGCTCGCTAATCGTGGGAGTGAGTTCGCTGTTCACGGTGCTGACGAATTACAAAAAAATACTTTTGCCCGTTTCCGCCGCGGTTTTTATGCTGTCCGTATACACCATGGCTGCACCACAGCTGGGCACCAATGTAGGAGGCACTATAGCTTCAGCTTCTGCTTTTCTGGTGACCTTTTTACTGTTGGCGGGCGTGCGTTTTAACATGAAAACCATACTGCTGGTGGCTGCAGGGGTGTTTTTGCTGGCTACTGCCTTTATCCTTTATGATATAAGACGTCCTGTGGATGCACAGAGTCATATGGGCAGGGCGGCCGGCACAATTGCGGCTGGCGGGCTGGGTGAAATAGGTAAAATAATAATAAGAAAATCGGAGATGAGTATCAAGTTAATTAAATACACCATTTGGAGCAGAATTTTTCTGGCCAGCCTGGGCAGCCTGGCCCTGCTCTTTTACCGGCCGATAGGGGTGATGGCCTCTGTCAAAGCGAAATATCCGTGTCTGTACAGGGGCTTTATAGGCGTCATTGTGGGTAGTATTGTAGCCCTTATATTTAACGATTCGGGGGTAGTTGCCGCCGCCACCACCATGGTCTTCGGTGCCCCGCCGCTAATCTATCTGGTGCTGGGTGAAATGGAAACGAAGAAACAGATATAACGGAGGGATGGCTTGAAACTGGGACGTTTCAGCAGCAATGAAAGGGTTTTTTACGGTCGTCTGGAGGGCGATACGGTTTTTGAGCTTGCAGATATATTTAATCCGGAGATACAGACAGAAAAAAGACATGCCCTTAATAGCCTGACAATTTTGTCTCCATGCCAGCCCGGCAAGGCCGTCTGCGTGGGTTTAAATTACATGGATCATATAAAGGAGTTCGGCCACGATATTCCCTCATCGCCGGTGTTGTTTATTAAGCCTTCCGGCACGGTAATAGGCTGCGGTGATTTTATAGAGTACCCCCGCTCCAGCCGCAGGGTTGACTACGAAGCCGAGCTTGCCGTTGTAATTAAGAAAGAGTGTCGCGGTGTATCCGCTTCCACGGCTGCTGATTACATATTCGGTTATACTTGCGCCAACGACGTAACGGCCAGGGATTTACAGCAAAAGGACGGCCAGTGGACCAGAGGCAAATCCTTTGACACATTTTTACCGCTGGGACCATATATTGTAACTGACATTGATCCTGGAAAACTGGACATAAAACTGTATTTAAACGGTGTAATAAAACAAAATTCCTCCACCTCAAACCTTATTTTTAAGGTTCCGGAACTGGTCGCGTTTATATCGGAAATAATGACTCTTTTCCCGGGAGACGTAATACTCACCGGTACACCCTCCGGGGTGGGACCCATGTGTTCCGGTGACCTGGTGGAGGTGGAAATACAGGGCCTGGGGAGGCTATCCAACAGGGTGCGCGGGGCTACTGAAATAGGTGCGTAATAGGAGGTTAAGCCCGCTCCGGGCCTAACGGGGAGTCTATTACAGCAGAGCCAAAATTTTGTTGACAAACTTTGATATTATGTTAAAATTGATTTTGGTTGGAATCGGCCTTGCCTCAACGGGGGAGCCAATTCCAACACTTTTTCATATAAGGGGGAAGATAATTTAAATGAAACCTTTGGGCCGCCATGTTTTGGCTGAAATCTATGGATGTGAGTTCGACATTCTCAACGACATTAAGAAAGTTGAAAAAATAATGGTAAACGCGGCACTCGAGGCCGGGGCCGAGGTTAGAGAATGTGTATTCCATAAATTCAGCCCTCAAGGGATTAGTGGTGTGGTGGTAATATCTGAATCACATCTGGCTATCCATACCTGGCCGGAACTGGGGTATGCGGCTGTGGACGTATTCACCTGTGGTGACAAAGTGGACCCTTGGGACGCCTGCAACTATCTTAAGGAAAAATTCTGCGCCAAACATATAAGCGCCAAAGAAACCAAGCGTGGCATAGTTCCTCTGGAGGTAGTTGAAAAGTCAGCTGTGAATCTATAGGAGGGATGTTTATTAGTACCGGGTTAATACCATATCAATGAGCCTTGCTTTATCTGGAAAAGAGAAGCAGGGCTCATTGCTTTTTAGGCCAAATTTCCCGTGGAGGGCAGGAAATCAAACCCCCGCAACGAAATATATATTGAGTTAAGCATAAAGGGGGAGAAGACTTATTGAAACAGGTGATATATCCGATCAAGGAAGAACTGAAAAAAGTACAGGGAAACATGAACAGGCATTTTAATATAAAGGCGGGTTATCTCGGGGATTTTGCCCACCTGGAACTCTGTCAGCTGAACAGTATACTGCGCCCGGTGCTGGTCATATTGTCCGCGGGTATGTTCGGCAAAATAACGGACAGGGTTATATCTTTGGCTGGTGTTCTGCAATATATATACCTGGCCTCCTGCATCCATAAAGGTATTAACGAGGATATAGAAATTACGCAGGCCCCCACCGGGGATCCCAGGGACGGCTGCCAGTTCCCGGTACTGGTAGGTGACTATTTTTACGGCAGGTTCTTCACCTCACTGTGCGACGCCGGTATAGTGGATTATCTACGCCCCCTTGCGGAAATGATATGTGTAATTAACGAAGGGGGCGTTATCAGGCTAAGGAATTCAGGCTCAACCGGTATAAACCCCTCGCCGGGCCGCGAACTGGTGCGCAAGGAAACAGCGGAAATGCTGGCCAGCTGCTGCCGCCTGGGGGCCAGGCTGAATGGAGCCGGTGGGCAACAGCAGGAAACTTTGGGCCGGTTCGGCGTAAGTTTCGGTATCGCCCTGGGTCTCATGGAGCAGGGTAACAGTTTTGAGGAGCAGGCGGTGGTATACCTCCGGGAGGCTTTGCCGGAACTGGATAAACTGCCTCCGGGACCCAACCGTACGGCTCTGAAGGAATTGGTCGGGCTTTTCCTGCGCCGTGAGGTGTCATTGGAAAGAATGGTCGGGTGACGGTTGGGAAAGGAGACATCCATGGTACAAATCCCGAATCAATACAAAAGCAAAGAAGAGTATGTACACCATATATTTGCAAGTATCGCGCACAGATACGATTTGCTCAACACAACTCTGAGTTTTAACCGGGACAAATACTGGCGGACTTTTGCAGTATCGAAATCAGGCCTGCAACCCGGTGGTAAGGGCCTGGACATATGTTGCGGCACCGGCATGCTCACCATTGAGCAGGCCAGGGCGGCGGGGCCCCGGGGCAAGGTGGTGGGCCTTGATTTTTGTGAGGAAATGTTGGCCGTGGCTGTAGATAACATTAAAAAGACTCCGTTCAGGGACAATATAGAACTGGTGCAGGGCAATGCCGTCGACCTGCCCTTTGGGGACAGCACCTTTGACTGCTGCACCATAGGTTTCGCCCTGCGCAACGTGCCGGACATAAGGAAGACCATCAGTGAAATGTCCAGGGTAGTAAGGCCTGGTGGTAAGGTAGTCAACCTTGAGCTGTCCAAACCAAGTGCTCCGGTATTCAAGCAGGCTTACTATCTTTATTTCAACCGTTTGGTACCATTATTGGGGCGCCTGGGTATAGGGAAGGAAGGCCCGTACAGTTACCTCCCCAATTCCTTAAAAGACTTTCCGCACCAGTCTGTAATAAGGGATATGTTTGAGGAGGAAGGGCTGAAGGATGCCCGCTATTACGAGCTAACAGGCGGCATAGTAACTGTTCATGTGGGAACGGTGGTTTGAATTAAAAAATTAGTGGATGGGAAGTGGGCATCCTATGGCCCTGGCTAAAGTTGGGACATTCATGGAAATGATTAAGTTTGAGCACACCATCTTTGCCCTGCCCTTTGCTTATCTGGGAGCTCTATTGGTGGGGAAAAGTATCCCTCCGGGTCAGGATATACTCTGGATTACCCTGGCCATGGTGGGTGCCCGGACCGCCGCCATGTCCTTAAACCGTATCATTGACCGCCGGATAGATGCCAAAAACCCCCGCACCGTCAACCGGGCACTGCCCAGGGGGCTGCTCCCGGTGTGGGAGGTATGGATTTATGTGGCGCTTTCATTTGTACTATTATTGTTTTCAGCCAGTCAGTTAAGTGCCCTGGCTTTCCGTCTTTTTCCAGTGGCTGTGACGGTGCTGGTGCTATATTCTTATACCAAAAGGTTTACCTGGACCTGCCACTTGTTTCTTGGTCTTGCCCTGGGGCTGGCGCCTCTGGGAGCCTGGATTGCCATTTCGGACAGGTTTGAGTTGGCGCCGCTGCTGTTGTGCGCCGGTGTGCTGTTCTGGGTAGCAGGATTTGATATAATTTACGCCTGCGATGATTATCATTTTGACCGAAGTGAGGGAATCTATTCAATACCCGCCCGGTTTGGCATTAAAAAAGCTCTGGTCATATCATCTGTATTTCATATGGTGGCCCCGCTACTGTTTCTGGCTGTGGGCGTATTGCTTGATTTGGGAGTGCTTTACCTTATCGGCCTGACGGTGTCTGTGGGCTTACTGATGTATCAGCATTCCCTGGTCAGGCCGGACGATCTTTCCCGGGCCGGGGTGGCCTTCTTTAATCTTAACGGTGCCCTGAGCGTGCTGATGTTTGCATTTACCGTACTGGATATATTTTTTCCTGTAAGACTATTCAGGTAAGTGTATTTGGGTAAATGAGGGGAGGCCGGTCTATTGGACTGGATTGATCAGAACAGCGAACTTTCCGACATAGCAGAGCGGGTGGAAAGGGGAGAAAGGCTTTCCTTTGAGGACGGAGTACGGCTTTTCAAAACCCATGACCTCTTGGCCCTGGGCAGGATGGCTGATCAGGTCAGGCGCCGTAAAAACGGCGACAGGGTTTATTATATAATAAACAGGCATATAAATCATACCAATATATGTGTCAACAGGTGCAAGTTCTGTGCTTTTGGCAGGCATGCCGGCGACCCCGGCGCATATCTCATGACCCTGGATGAAATTGAAGCCAAAGCCCTGGACTGCCGGGGCAGGGGCATAAGTGAAATCCATGTGGTGGGTGGCCTTAACGATAATCTGCAACTGAATTATTACCTGGAAATGATACGCCGGTTACGCAGGGCACTGCCGGAAGCGGTAATACAGTCTTTAACTGCGGTAGAAATAGACTTCCTGGCCAAAACCAACAATATGTCATTAAGAGATGTACTGGTGACTTTGCGGGAGGCCGGGCTGGACTCTCTGCCCGGTGGGGGCGCGGAGGTGTTTGCTCCCAGGGTCAGGGAATTGATTTGTCCTAAGAAGATAAGCGGGGAACGCTGGCTGGAAGTTCATGCGGCAGCTCATTCCCTGGGTATGCGCACCAACGCCACCATGCTTTACGGTCATGTGGAAACCATAGAGGAAAGAGTTGACCATTTTGTCCGGCTGAGGGAATTGCAGGACCGAACTGGCGGCTTTCTCACCTTTATTCCCCTGGCCTTTCATCCCAGAAACACCATGCTGGAACGACCGGGCATATCCGGCACCACAGGTTTCGATGACCTGAAGATGCTGGCGGTGGCCAGGCTGATGCTGGATAATTTTGACCACATTAAGGCATTTTGGATTATGATCGGCCCCAAGCTGGCTCAGGTTTCACTATCTTTTGGTGTTGACGATCTGGACGGGACTGTGGAGGAGGAAAAAATCGCACATGATGCCGGCGCTGAAACCGACCAGCGCCTGACCCGGTCGGAGATGATCAGAATGATTAAGGTGGCCGGGAGGCTGCCGGTGGAGAGAGACACGCTGTACAATGTTATCAGGGAGGGTTGACAGTGTCTGGTCTTCGCTTGGGGCAGGTGGAGTATCTAAATTGCCTGCCGATATATAACGCCATAGAGAATGGTCTGATTCCTTTTGACGGTGAACTGGTTAAAGGTACGCCAACCATGTTAAACCGCCTGTTCCTAAACGGGGAGTTGGACGTTACACCGATATCTTCAATTGAATACGCGCGCAACCCGGAAAAATGCACCATTATACCTAAATTGTCGATTAGCTCCAAAGGGCGGGTAGCCAGCATTTTATTTTTCAGTAAGGTGCCCATCACCGAACTGGAAGGTAAAAAAGTATACGTAACCACATCCTCGGCCACTTCGGTGGCGCTGTTGAAAATACTTTTTGAACACTATTATCACGTAGTCGTGGAGCTTTGCCCGGCCCGGCCCGACTTGCTAAGCATGCTGGAAGATGGAGAAGGAGCGTTGCTTATAGGTGATGATGCCATGCTTGCCCACCGTAAGGTGATCAATGAAGGATGGAAGATACTGGTTACAGATCTTGGAGAAGCGTGGAAGGAATTCACCGGCGAACGAATGATCTACGCCATATGGGTGGTGAGAAAGGAAATCGCCAGGGAACAGCCGGGAAAGGTAAAGGATCTTTCACGTACCCTGCAGCAGTCCAGGAAGATGTCCATGGCCGAACCGGAGCTGTTGCTGAAGAAGGCCCACCGCCTGACCGGACTTTCATATCCCGTGCTGGAGGATTACTTCAAAATTATCAGGCACAGTCTCTCTCCCGGTTACAGGCGCGGCCTGCTGACTTTTTATGATTACGCATACAAAAGCGGGCTGATCGAAGAGAGGGTAAAGCTGTCCGTATGGGGTGAAAAGGATGACTGACACGGAACGTTTTCTGCACAAGGCTATGGAAGGAGGCCGGCTGACCCCGGAGGAGGGGCTGGATATTCTGGTACATGCAGACCTATTAGCCCTGGGAGCAGCCGCCGGCGCCGTCCGCAAGCGTTTGCATCCGGAAAACACAGTTACATTTATTATCGACAGGAATATAAACTACACAAATGTTTGCCAGTGCCGCTGCAAATTTTGCGCCTTTTACCGGGATCCTGAGGACCCGGAAGCCTATGTTATCCCGGAAGAAGAACTGTTTGCGAAAATAGAGGAGACTGTGTCAGTGGGCGGCACCGAACTGTTAATTCAGGGCGGCCTGCACCCCAGCCTGGGGTTTGAATATTACCTGACCATGTTGCGCTCTATCAAGGAGCGCTTTAATATTCATATTCATTCCTTCTCTCCCCCGGAAATAGTCCATATGGCCCGTAATTCCGGTCAAACAGTAGTTGAGGTACTATCTGCGTTAAAGGATGCGGGGCTTGATTCCCTGCCCGGCGGCGGTGCGGAAATACTGGCAAACCGTGTAAGAAAGGCCATCAGTCCCAATAAAATCACCTGGGAAGAATGGATGGAGGTAATGCACCAGGCCCACCGCCTGGGCATGAAGACCACCGCCACCATGATGTTCGGCCATCTGGAAACGCCGGAGGAAAGGATCAAGCACATGGTCAGGGTCAGGGAGGCCCAGGATCTTACAGGGGGGTTCACAGCCTTCATTCCCTGGAGCTTTCAGCCCAGGAATACAAAGCTGGGAGGTACCACGGCCACTGGCACGGACTACCTGCGCACTCTGGCCACCGCCAGGATCATGCTGGACAACGTTCCCAACCTGCAGGCTTCCTGGGTAACCCAGGGGGCCAAATTGGCCCAGGTGGCGCTATGCTTCGGGGCCAATGATTTCGGCAGCACCATGCTGGAGGAAAATGTGGTCAGGGCGGCGGGGGTAACCTACCGGGTTGCGCTGGAGGAAATAATACGCTGTATCAGGGATGCCGGTTATATACCGGCTCAGAGGACCACTGACTACAGTATAATAAAGACGTTCTAAGTAGATGCTGTTATTGTTTTGGCATAACCTAGCTTTATAACATTTATCTTTTCTTTTTATATTTTATTGCCAGATATAACCCTGCGGCCGCCAGCAATAGCAATACGGCGGCAGGTAGATACTCTTCCGGCAGAATACGGGTAATATCAATGTTACCCAACAGCCTGCCCAGACTGACAAATGTCAGTATCCACAGGGAGGCCCCGGTGAAGGCGTAAAAAATCACTCTGCTGAAGGGCATTTTGGTTATGCCAGCCAGATAGGGTGTGATATGCCTCAGTCCGGGGGTAAAATAAGCTGCTAATATGAAGGCAGGGCCGTATCTGCAAAACCAGGCCACTGCCTTTTCATATCTGTCCGGTGTGAGGGCAATGTATTTGCCGTACCTGGTCAAAACAGGCTTACCCGCTTTCAGACCTATAACATAGCTGGCGCAGAACCCCGTCAGGCTGCCTCCCAGGGTGGAAAAAAATAGCGGCAGCAGGGCTAGCTGCCCTTTTTGCACAAGTAAGCCGCAAATGGTAAGAATGGTTTTGGAGGGCAGAAATACTCCCATGGTATCGATGATAAAAAGAAAATAAATCCCCGGGTATTTATAGGTAGCGATGATATACTGGGCCGTTTCTTTTAAATCCAAAGGTTTCACCTCAACTATATAATACTAACACAGCGAAAAAAAATCGCCAACCAAGGAGGCCGTTGAAAAACTGCGCCTGGCTTTGTCAGGCTCGCCGTCCAGTGCTCACGTACTTCCAGTACGTCCGCGCTGTCCGGCTTCGCCTTTCGCGCCATGCTTGTTTTTGAACGGCCTCTGATGCAGTATTGGCGGACTACCCGGCAATCCTGCTTGCATTTGAGTAAAAAGCTGCCATATAATGTTGTAAAACCGGTAGGACATGTTGGAGGCGCATTATGATTGAAGATAGAAAAGCTGAGCTGCTCCGGACTCTGCCGTCGGTGGATGAGGTGCTCAGGTCAAATGAGATAAAAGATATGCTGGATGCCTATCCCAGGGAACTGGTAGTCGCATCGATCCGGGAGGCCCTGGAAAGGGTAAGAAATCAACTGCTGGCTGATGATGGGACGGCAGGCGAAAAAACCAGGGCATGTCATATTGCGGAGATGGCCGGGGATGTCTTGGAATCCCTGGCTCTTCGCTTGCGGCCCAACCTGCGCCGGGTAATTAACGGCACCGGGGTGGTTCTGCATACCAACCTGGGCCGGGCCGTGCTGCCGGCCGGGGCCATCGAAGCGGTGCATATGGCGGCTTCGGGCTACTGTAATATTGAAATGAACCTGGCAAGCGGGAAAAGGGGTTCCCGCTATGCCGTGGTGGAAGAACTTTTGCGCAGCCTTACCGGTGCTGAATCCTGCCTGGTGGTGAACAATAATGCGGCTGCGGTGCTGCTGGCCCTGAGTTCCCTGGCTCGGAGCCGGGAAGTGATTGTTTCCCGGGGGCAGTTGGTGGAAATAGGAGGCTCCTTCAGAATTCCCGAGGTCATGGCCCAGAGTGGGGCCATCCTTGTGGAGGTCGGAGCCACCAACAAAACACATCCCGATGACTACCGCAGGGCCATTACCGAAAATACTGCCCTGCTGCTTCATGTCCATATGAGCAATTACAGGATTGTGGGCTTTACCCGGGAAACCACTGTGGAAGAAATGGTGGAGATTGGCCGGGAAAAAGGCTTGCCAGTTATGAGCGACCTGGGCAGTGGGTTTTTGGTGGATATGGCCCGTTTTGGGCTGCCGCCGGAGCCCACCGTACAGCAGGTGTTGGCTGCCGGGGCCGATGTGGTCACTTTTTCTGGCGATAAGCTGCTGGGTGGGCCCCAGGCCGGTATTATCGTGGGTCGTAGAGAGTTTATAGATGAAATGAAGAAAAACCCACTCACCAGGGCTGTGCGTATAGACAAAATGACCATTGCGGCACTGGAAGCCACCCTCAGGGAGTATCTTGATCCGGAGGCAGCCGTGAGGAATGTTCCCACTTTGCGCATGCTGAGCGCAGAAGCCAATGATTTAATGAAAAGGGCTGGGGAACTGCTTATCCTGCTCCAGGAAGCTTCCCGTGAAAAGGCTGTCATTACACTGGAAGCCGGGACTTCCGCGGTGGGAGGTGGGGCTATGCCCACGGCGGAACTGCCTGGCGGGATAGTGGCTATAAATCCCCTGACAATATCGGTTTCCGAATTAGCCTCCCGGCTGAGAAAGGGTGATCCGGCGGTAATCGGCAGGCTGCAGGAAGACAGGTTACTAATTGACGTGCGAACTATACAAAAGGGTGAGGATATGATACTGGCAGGGGCTATTGCAGCAGCCCTGGACAGCAGGGGGGACCGGTTTTGAAACACATTATTATAGGAACCGCAGGACATGTGGACCACGGCAAAACCACTCTGGTGAAAGCCCTTACAGGGATAGATACAGACCGCCTGAGGGAAGAAAAGGAGAGGGGCATATCCATTGAACTTGGTTTTGCCCACCTGGCATTGCCCGGGGGCAAAAAGGCGGGACTGGTGGATGTACCCGGACATGAAAGGTTTATCAAAAATATGCTTGCCGGTGTGGGCGGCATAGACATGGTCATGCTGGTGGTTGCCGCCGACGAGGGTGTAATGCCCCAGACCAGGGAGCACCTGGATATCGTCCAGCTCTTGCAGGTCGAACGGGGCATAGTAGTGCTGACCAAAGTAGATATGGTTGATGAAGAATGGCTGGAACTGGTACGGGAAGAATTAAAGGATTATTTAAAGGACACATTTCTGGCCGGCGTTCCGCTGGTGGAAGTTTCTGCAGTAACTGGCCAGGGATTGCAAGAACTTAAAGAGACATTGGCACGGGTGGCTGGCGACCTGATTGAAAAACCTGCATCCGGCGCCATGAGACTTCCTGTAGACAGGGTTTTTACCATTACGGGCTTCGGCACAGTGGTGACGGGTACTTTGGTATCAGGCCAAATCTGCGTCGGTGAAAATGTGGATATCCTGCCCCGGCGCTTGACGGCCAGGGTACGCTCTTTACAGGTTCACGGTGGTAAAGTCGAAACTGCCGTGGCCGGGCAAAGGGTGGCTGTGAATCTTTCCGGCATGGAGGTGCAGCAGGTGCCCAGGGGCAGTTTGCTGGCCTCGCCGGGCAGCCTCAGCCCCTCCCGGCGGATGGATGTTAAGCTTTCCCTATTGAAAAACGCCAAGGAATTAAAAAACAGGGCCAGGGTAAGAATTTATCTGGGTACAGCGGAAATACTCGGACGTGTGGTGCTATTGGACAGGGAGGAGTTGGAGTCCGGGGGGGAGGCATATGCCCAACTGGAGCTTGAAGAAAATGCCGCAGCGGGCAGGGGTGACAAATTTGTCATCCGCTCATACTCTCCCATGCTAACCATTGGCGGAGGCAGAATAATAGAACCGGTTCCCAAAAAGCATAAAAGAATGAAGGAAGATGTAATTAACGCTCTGGTCACCAGGGAGAAGGGTACTCCCGCTGAAGTGGTGGGGCAGTATCTTAACAGTAAGCCGGGTATGATGACTGCCGGAGAACTGGCGGATATTTCGGGGCTGTCCAGGGAGGAAGCCGCAGACGCCCTGGATGGGCTGGAGGCTTCCGGAACAGTGGTGCAAACTGTCTTCGAAGGTGTTAAATATTATGCTTCCTCTGTTGCCTATGGGAAATGGACCGGGGAAGTAACGGCGCTGGTTAATGCTTATCACGGGCATTATCCCCTGCGGGAAGGCTTTCACAGGGAGGAGTTGCGCTCGAGAAAGTTTCCGAATCTGGGGCAGAAGCAATTTCACGCTCTTCTGCAAATCATGGAGAATGACGGGAAAATAGTTGCAGGAGTTAATTCCATTGCCCTGCCGGGCTTTAAGGCTGAACCCGGGGATACCTACGGTAAAGCTGTGCAGGCCATTGAAAAAATATACCAGGCTAACGGTTGCCAGCCGCCTGCCTGGGCTGAGGCGATAAGTAAAACGGCCCTGCCCAAGGGACAGGACCAGGAAATTCTGCAATACTTTTTGCGCCGGGGGGCACTGGTGAAGGTGGCCGACGAACTTTATTTTCATCCGGACGCCCTGCGTGAGGCCAGGGAAAAAATGCAGCTTTTTTTAGCGGAGAAAGGCCAAATTACCGTGGGTGAGGCCAGGGATTTGCTGGGCACTTCCAGAAAATACGCCCTTCCCCTGTTGGAATTTTTTGACCGGGAGAAGGTTACCAGAAGAGTAGGTGATATAAGGTTGCCCGGCCGCGCACTCTAGGAGGCCGTTGAAAAACTGCGCCTGGCGTTTAAGGTAAGGGGACACACCTTCTGTGTTGCCTTAATTCTAACCTCTTAACAAATTACTCGAAGGAATGTCCCCAACGAATGCTCGCCGACCAGTAATAATTGGGGACATTCCTCCGAAGGAGGTGTGTCCCCTGACCTTTGACCAACCGTACGCTCCGTGCTGTCCGGCTTCGCCTTTCGCGCCATGCTTGTTTTTGAACGGCCTCAGACTTTGAGCTTTAGATAACAACGTTCTCTTTATTTCAAGGGCCACATGAAAAGACCGGTTTCTTCATCTAAAACGCGGTGGAATGTTTTATCCTCTTCAGGCATATACTCATTGATTATATACTCGCAGGAGAAAACCTCGGTGCCTTCTATCAAATGGCCGCCAATCATTTTCCCCTCGTTGTTCATAAGGGCTATGTGGGCGTGAGTGAAAGGAACGCCATCTTTGATGGAGATATTTCCCTGTAAACTAATAATTTCAAGGTAATAGTCAAACTCCAGGGAAAAATACTCCCTGCTTTCCTGCAGGAAAAATCCAACCATGGCCTTACTAACCGCGCCTATGGCCTGCACCTTGCCAAGGCGAATGTTCTCTTCATGGCATAGCCGGTTTATCTCTGCCATAAGATCGCTGCCTTTGGGCAGTCGCCCGATTAGAGTTCTGCCCCGGGATACTGGTTGCGGAAACATAATTTTCCTCCTCATGTCTGAATTTGTAATAAAAAAGATCGTTATATTGTATACAAAAGGCAAAATTGTTGTTTTTCATTTCTGCAATGATTATGTATATCCCTTCTGGAAATTGAAAAATTGATAAAAAAATTATTCATATATTGTCAACTGCAAAATAATTGAGAGGGAGTGATCCAAATCCGTGGAAAGTCCTGAAAAAATTATTCTTACAGAGGTGGCCGGAAGTGGCTTCGTTACCTTTAAGGAATTCATGAATCTGGCTTTATATCACCCGCAGGCCGGATACTACATGCGGGGGGACAATAAAATTGGGATAGAGGGTGACTTCTACACCAGTTCCGATGTAACCCCTCTGTTCGGCTACGCTCTGGCCGGGCAGTTCGCCCAGATGTGGGCCTTACTGGGCAGCCCGCCGCAATGGCATATGGTGGAATACGGTGCCGGCAAGGGAAAGCTGGCTGTAGATGTGCTGACCCGCCTGCGGGATTACCATCAGGATGCCTATGAAGGCCTAAAATATTACATAATTGAGATAAGCCCTGCCATGAGAGAACTGCAGCAAAAAAAACTGGAAAGCGAGACTAGCCTGGCCGGCAAAGTGGCCTGGGTGTCCCGGCTGGAAGAAATAAATCCCGCCGGCGGTATAACAGGCTGCGTTTTTTCCAATGAGTTGGTGGATGCCTTTCCCGTGCACCGCATAAGAAAAACCGGGGGAGAGCTGAAAGAGCTATATATAAAGCCCGTTGCCAGTGGGCTGATTGAGGAAGAAGGCCCTCTGTCCAGCCGGGAGTTGATAAATTATAATGATTTATTTGAGATCACCCTGGAAGAGGGCCAGACGGCAGAGATCAATCTGGCTGCGGAAGGATGGCTGCAAGAAGTAGCCGTAAATATGTCCAGGGGATTTTTGCTAACCATAGACTATGGCGGCGCAACGGTGGATTTATATAATCCCATGCGGCCCCGGGGCACCCTGCGCTGCTACAGCCAGCACAGACTGCTGGATAGCCCGCTGGAGCGGCCTGGTTGCTGCGACATTACCGCTCACGTAAACTTTTCAGCGCTGCGACTATGGGGGGAAAGGTTCGGGCTTGAGCAGGCTGGATTTAACAATCAGATGAACTTTTTAATTAACCTGGGCATAATTGAAATGATCGGCGGCCGGAACAATTATTCCTTTGATCTAAAGGCCATGAAAGAAACCATGGCGGTGAAGAAAATAATCATGCCTGAGGGCATGGGTAATATATTTAAAGTTTTGGCTCAGTACAAGGGACTTCCCGAAAGGCCGCAGCTGAAGGGCTTTACATCAGGGAATATGGCTATAAGGCGGTAAAGAACTTGTAAAAATATTGTGAGGCCGGATTAGGCAGCGGGGGGAAGTATGAAAAACTTTTATATTGAGGAAGGCGAGGGAAAACACAAGGTTTTTCTTTGGGCAGTAGCAACCGGCGACGGTATACTGGTTAATATTTTGGGCGGCGAAAAGCCTCACCTGGGAGCGGTAGTGGTGAGCCTGCCCAGGCCAGGACTTGCCGACCCCTCCGTAACCAGTTGTACCACCTCTGTGCTGCCTCTGCCCGGACACAAAGACGACGAGGCTGCCAGGCCGGTGGCGGAATTGCTGGCCAAAGTCACAGGCCAGCCGGTGAGTGTGGCGGTGGGCATGCATATTCATGAGGCCAAAAAAGAGGATATTGACAAACTACTGCATAACACTAGGGTGGCAGCGGACAGGTTGCTCAAATTGCTGGACATAGAGTAGCTGGAAAAAATAGTCACCTCGGCCAGGGATTTTATATCTTTCAGCGGGGAAAGATACTGAACGAGGAGGTGATTGTTTTGACACAGGATTGTAAATCTACCAAGTCCGGCCCGGGTTGCGGTAAAGAATCCACCACCCTGACCGACTCTGTCAGCAGTTCTTCCGATAGTTCCTGCGCTTCTTCCGCCAGTTCGGCAAGTGATTGCGCGGTTGAAGGCAGCCCGGAGGAATGTCCGAAATAAACATTTGGCATTGTGCGTTTAAGGCAAAAAATATTTACTAAATCAAGTAAATTAAGGCGGAGTAATCCGCCTTATGCCTTTTTAACAGAAAAAATTTGCTATTGACTAAAAGCATTTTGGAGGGTATTATGGTAGTGATAATCATTATCAATGCACTGCTATATTTTTTTAACTACTCAATGATAATGAATATCATTTACGAAGGAGGGGTGCCATTATGACTTTGGACAGGGTTAAAAGAGGCTGTCTCTGTAGAATTATATCAATGCCTTCAGAGCAGGTCAGGGATCAGTGTATTAGACTCGGTATATGTGAAGGTGAGACTGTAAACTGCTGTGAAATTGTTCCGGCCGGACCGGTAGTAATAAGAAAAAAGAGGCAGGAAATTGCCATTGGCAGAGCGCTGGCCAAAAAAATAGCAGTTGAAGAAATCTGATATCAGTCAGTAGTCAGTAGTCAGTAGTCAGCATGAGAGAACGGTTTATCGTCTCGAAGTATTCATAATTCTGACTACTGAATTCTGAATACCTGATTTAAATAAAAGTTTCTGGAGGAAAGTACAATGTCAGGTTGCCATCAAACCTCTGATTACAAGGAAGAAATGAACACCGGCAGAAAGAAAATAGTGCTGGCAGGCAATCCGAATACGGGTAAATCGGTATTTTTCAACCATTTCACCGGGATATACGTGGATGTATCCAATTATCCCGGCACCACTCTGGAAATTTCCTGCGGCAGGTACGGCGCCTATAGCGTTTTTGATACCCCTGGGGTATATGGGATTTCATCATTTAACGACGAGGAGACTGTGGCCAGGGATATTATCCTGGGTGCGGATCTGGTTATTAACGTGGTGTCTGCGGTTCACCTGGAAAGGGATCTTTTCCTGACCCAGCAGCTTATCGACACCGGGATACCGGTTATATTGGCTCTAAATATGATTGATGAAGCTGGTAAGCTGGGCATGGAAATTGACGTTGAGGCGCTGGCTGATATGCTTGGTGTGCCGGTAATACCTACAGTGGCGATTAAGAAAAAAGGCTTTGACAGGCTGGCAGCCTCCCTTATAGAAGCCCGCCCGGGCAATAAAACACCGGAACTGCAAGTAATGCTGGAACCTTTGAGTCTGGAGCATGGGGTACCGCAGGGCGAGGCGTTGTTAATTCTTGAGGGCGACCCGGTAGTGGCAGGGCGTTGGGGTATGGCGCCCGGGGACAGCCGGGAGATAATCTACAGAAAAAGAAGAATGCATGTAAATAATATCTGTAGTAGTGTTGTCAGGGAAACGTACGCTGGCAGTGGATTTGCCTCCCGGCTGAGCCGCTGGATGATCAGGCCGGTAACCGGAATACCCATACTGGCATTCAGCCTGTGGGCTATGTACAAATTCGTGGGGATTTTTGTGGCCGGCACCGTGGTTGGCATAACTGAAGGCGAAATTATGCTCGGGATATTCGAGCCGGCTGTGCGGAGTCTGGTGGGGTACATAATGCCCCTGAATTCCCTGCCCGGTACAATACTTGCCGGCGAATTCGGGCTGCTGACCATGACCTTTACCTATCTACTGGGGCTGCTGCTGCCCCTGGTGGTAGCGTTTTATTTTATGCTGGCCCTTTTTGAGGATTCCGGCTACCTGCCCAGGATAGCCACTCTGGTGGACCGGTTGCTTACGGGAGTCGGCCTAAACGGACGGGGTGTGATACCAATCATCCTTGGCTTCGGCTGCGTGACCATGGCCACCATTACCACCAGGTTGCTGGCCTCCGACAGGGAGAAAAAAATCGCCATTTTTCTCCTGGGGCTTACTATTCCGTGTTCGGCCCAACTGGGTGTTATAGCAGGTATGCTGTCCGGTCTGGGACCCGAATACGTATTGCTCTACGTTACGGTTATTTTCGCTGTGCTGGTGGTGTCAGGGACAGCCTTGAACGCTATGTTGCCGGGTGAGTCTTCGCATCTGTTGATCGATTTGCCACCGCTAAGGCTGCCCAGACCGTTAAATATAATTCGTAAAACGGGCATCAAATCATATGCCTTTCTGAAAGAGGCTGCTCCTCTTTTCGCTGCAGGCGCACTGATCGTCAGCGCACTTCAATTAACCGGCATGCTGTCATACATTCAGCGCTTGCTTGCACCGCTGACCGTGGCCTGGCTGGGGCTTCCCCCCGAGGCCGCCACCGCCTTTGTGATGGGACTGGTAAGGCGGGATTTCGGTGCGGCAGGTTTAAGCAGCCTTTCCCTTGGTCATTTGCAGACGGTGGTGGCGCTGGTAGTGATTACCCTATTTGTTCCCTGCATTGCTTCCATCATGGTAATTTTCAAAGAACGTTCCAGAGGTGAGGCTCTCTGGATCTGGGGGGGCAGTGTATTAACAGCGTTTTTTACCGGGGGACTGATAAATCAATTATCCAGGCTGATCACAGGTGGAAACAGTCAACATACCCCATTAATCCTGGCTTTTGCAGCTATGGTGTCTGCTTTAGGAGTTGCTCTGCTGCTGCGTCTGTTGACCTGTCACAGAAAGAAACCTGGATATAGCATATAAATTAGAGAATAAGTTTATAAGTTGGGTGCCTGGCACCATTGGGGTGATACGAATGAACAGGGAAAATGATTATATTACCTGTAAACAATGCGGCTACAAAATTGATCAGTTTACCGGGTTCCGTTGCCCCCGCTGCATGGCTCCGTTACTGTCTTGCGGCTCATGTAGCGGAAACTGTAAAAAATGTATGGCCACGAGCAATTCGAAGCCAAAGAATGATCACGGCAAACTATAGGTCATTTAAGAAAAAACCAGATTTCACTGGTTTTTTCTATTTTTTCGCAGGAGATATGCATAGCCCGTAGAAGATGGAATAATTATAAAATAGTACAACAATATCCGGGCATATTATAATCTCATCGAGGGGGAGCCGGGATGAGTATACTGGGAATGATTATCGCTATTTTGTTTTTTGCCGCCGGAGTGGCCGGCACTGTGCTGCCGGCGCTTCCTGGCGCGCCGTTAATTTTTCTGGGCATGGTTATATACGGACTGTTCACCGGCTTTTACAATCTGTCGCTGTGGTTTTTTATATTGCAGGCTGCCGCCGTAGCGCTGGTTTTTTTTATTGATTTTGCCGCTAACGCCTGGGGAGTGCACAGATACGGCGGCTCCCGGGCTGCTATGTGGGGCGGCATAGCCGGGCTGGTGTTTGGCATACTGCTGCTGGGCCCGCTGGGGATTATTCTGGGGCCGTTCCTGGGTGCGGTGGCCGGAGAATTGATTGATAAAAAACCCCTGGACAGGGCGGTCAGGGTGGGGTTCGGAACGCTGCTGGGGCTGGCAGGCGGTACGGTTCTAAAGCTGGTGGTGGAAGCAGGCATGATCATCTGGTTCTTTACAGCCGTCTGGTAACAATTCCACGTTGACTTTTGTGGTGAGATATTGCATAAAATATTTTGCGTCAAGTAATAACGGGGCATAGCTCAGTTTGGTAAAGCGCACGGTGACAAAACACAACCCCAATTCATTGTTAATGTCACTCGAAAGGTAAAATTTAACCTTGCTTCATGAAAAAAATATTGATATAATAATTTTTGCTTACGGGATGTAGCTCAGTTTGGCTAGAGCGCTGCGTTCGGGACGCAGAGGCCGCACGTTCAAGTCGTGTCATCCCGACCAATAAAATAAAAAGTGGGTAGGCAATTACGCCTACCCACTTTTTATCGTTAAACTTAACTACATATGGTTTGCTTTATTGTACATATGAACATTTAATTATCTTCAGGCAAGATTTCTAGATAGTCTAAAATTTTGTTTATTTCATTTTTAATTAAGGTTGCTCTCTGTTTTAAAAACTTATCATATTCGTCCGTCCAAATAGGTGAATTATTTGATGGGGGAATTAGGTGGGTCTCTAAATCAGACAGAAAGTATATGCTATTATTTTTTAAAGATATAGAAAAATAATTGCTAGGTTCTTTATTGCTGAATAATCTATTTGTATCTCTTGGCAAAAAACATATATTAGCTATACTGTCAATATTATTAGAATTTTCTTTGCCTGTTTTAGAATTTCTAGGGAATATATGATGCAATTCACTTTTTTTACCTTTAATTAAAACCTCATTTATTTTAATTGTTTGATGATTATAAAAGTCAATAGGCTTTTTAGATGCTAAAAGGCATAAGATAGAATTACTGGAAGCATTATTTAAGTTAAGCACTGTCTCTAAAATTGTTTCTTCATTTATTTCAAACTTAGGAACCCGAGGTTCATAAGTTTTGTTTTGTATTAGTTCGTCAAACCATAAACAATCATTATGAATTATTTCATTAGTATGGGCTTGATATCTACCTGATAAACTGCTTCGCCAAAACCATTTATTAATGGCTGATTTATATTCTTCATGAAAAGTTTTGTTGCCTAATCTAAAAAAGAAATATGAAAGAGGAACTAACATTGTTGAATAAGGTAGTATCTTAGGGGATGTAATTCCTATTTCATCTTTTAAGTGTCTTGTTGCCTGAATAATAGATGTCGTTGTCTTTTCCCATAAAGCTAAAATATCATCACTTTTAATATCTAAGATGTCGGATTCTGAACATTTTTGGGTTTTGTGAACTGATACTGTACGTAGAAATACCAGCTCATCAATTCCATCGTAATCTTCTTTAAGTAAGTAATCTTGAAGTTCATCCAAGTTATCCCGTAAATAAAATTCATCTTGCTTATAAGTTTTAGCAACCATTAGGTCAACTAAACTAAGTTTCTTGCCTTTTTGGTTTACTCGTGTAAATATATCGCATATTTCCTCTATGGGTATGTTGTTAAGCTTTATACTGAAACTTTGTAGTCTTTTCTAAATTTTTCAGAAATAGTCAAGTAGTAATCTGACAAATCATAATTAATCTGGCTTAAGTTTCTGTAAATAGCAGAGTCAAAATCCAGTAATTTTTCTAGAGGCAGTACTTGGTCGGAACTGCTGGAGTCTTTTAATTCTTTCTCAGTCAGAAAAGGACTATTGCTAATTTGGTCTAATAAGTCTTTTTTAGACATCTCATAGGCTTTTGAAATATTAAAAAACAATTTAAAACTAGTCCTATTGCGCTTTGCGCCTTTAACTGCACCAATAATTGAAGTTATCCTTTGTTGTCCATCCAGTACATAGTTAAATTTACCTTTGCTATTTTCCTTTAGTTCAATATTTAATATATTTCTGTGTCTTGGTAACTGCTCGTCAGTTTCCCAAATTAAAAAACTACCTATGGGATAATGTCTATAGATACTATCCCATAAATCACGTATATTGCTTTTATCCCAAACAAAGTCTCTTTGGAATACTGGTATTGCATATTGACCATTTTCCAACCTTTGAATGATAGTGGTTAGTTCGATGTTCTCAAATTCTATTGCTCGTAGCTGTTCGGAATTATTCATATATAGCCTCCAAAGAATCCAAAACAGAATATTTAAAATTATTTTCGATTAATAATATAGATTTCCTTTATAAATATTTCGACAAAATATGCAAGATATTTGTTTGTATATCATTCCGACCAGAAAAATAAAGTGGGTAGCCTTAATGCCTACCCACTTTATTTCATGCTTCTTACTTTTTTTATCACTTTCCTTGGGATTAATTCACTATAATTTTCAATATCCTTTGGCGAATGTATATCATAGTTAATTTTTGTTAAAACACAGTAATAACTGGTAGTTTTTTCTAATAATTTCTCCTTAGTGTCAACCAGAGTTTTATGAAGCTCTGGAGTACAACAAAAAACTTTTTCGTTGTATTCTGATAATTCTACTAACCCCTCATACAAAGATTCTGTGGCATTAAAGACGAATTGAGGTAAGCATGATGCTAATTCATGCTTGGTTTCTTCCCAAGCTTTGTTCTTGTATCGTGGTTTTATTAAAACCATATTATCACATTTATCCATTTCCTCCATAAATTCCGTATATCTTCTTAAATTGTAGATTAACTCGTATGTAACTGATGTTAGCAAATTCATGTTGCGTTTTCTGTCTTTCTTCTTATCATGCAATGATGTTAAGAAAAATACGAGTATCGCTGTAACTATGCCCTCAAACAACCAGCTTAACTGTGACATAAACTCAAGCATATTAACCTCCACGCTGTAAAATATTACTTTTATATTCAACACATAGGAGGAAAATCCTGTTATAAAATAGGTAGGTAATTATGCCTACCTATTTTTTTCAAGAGGTTAATATGGTAAAATATCCATGTGTATCAAGAATAAGTGTAAAATATAGACGGCAATTTTTTGAGTATTCAAAAGCAGGAGGTAAATATGCTTCCCCCATTATTGCTAAATGTGCTAAAGAAAGGTAATTGTGGTATATTTGTTGGTTCTGGCATTAGCAAAAAAGCCCCTACAAATTTACCCAACTGGAGTGAACTTTTACATAGTTTAAATGCACCAATTTGAACCTTGTAATGCTTAACAGTATTATTCAAATCAACAACAGACCACATCTCTATTACAAAGGTCATACCCAAGTCTGTCTTCCAGTTGAACAGGCTGTAGGGGATGTACCCAATTCCTTTATCTCCCCAATCCTCACCCCAACTGTTCAGAATGATTATAAAGCCCTTCTCAGTCTCCCCATTAGGATAGGTATGCGTAAGGTTATTGTCCCACCCTATAGCCGTTATAGCGTGGCCTCCAAGGATATAACCTTCAGGGGTAGGTATAAACCCACCAGGAGCATCTATAAAGTTACTACAGGCCAGCGCAGGTTGACATGCACCCTCTTTCATGTTAGTATATTTTTGTTGCCATTGGTTCTATCACACTACCAATTTTTAAGGGGGTGCATACATGTTTAATGTTGAAGGATTAAAGGCAATCAGCTTGGTCAGAGCTTCCACGTCGAAACAAACTACAGGGGAAGACAAAGATATCCCTGCACAAAGGGAATTGAACGATGAGTTTATTGAGCGTGAGGGTTTAATAAAATTCAGAGAGTTTGTTGAGGGTGGAGTTTCCGGTTTCAAGGTAAAGGTTGCTGACAGGGATGCCTTAACGAAAATCAAAGCTATGGCAGAGAAGAAATCTTTTGATGTGCTGGTAGTCTACTATTCAGACCGGATTGGTCGTAGCTCAGAAGAAAGCCCTATGGTCATCAAGTACTTGATTGAAAGAGGTATCAGGGTTCTCTCAGTGAGAGAAGGAGAGCTAAAGTATTCCAGCCAAACAGACAAGTTGATGACTTATTTTATGTATTGGAACAATGAAAATGAGAGTATCAAAATCGCCAATCGCTCAACTGACTTCCATATTAAATTAACTGAGAAGGGTAAATTTAGGGGAGGTGGTAACAAGACCATCCCCTATGGATATAAGACGGTCAACAACGGTACTCTTAATGATAAGGGTAGAAACATCTTGGATTTTGAAATTGACCCCGAAACGGCTGAGATAGTCGTAGCTATTTATACCCTGTCAATAGAGAGCAACATGGGTGCTAGAGCAATAGCAACACTCTTTAACGATGATAAAAGTCTCTACAAAGATAAGGCTAAAAGTCCAAATGGTTGGTCGTTTAGGAGCATCCAGTACATATTGAATAACCCTATGTACAAAGGCTATTTCCACTTCGACAGCAAATTGCGTGATGAAGAATTTCTGTCAAAGAAGCAAGAGCATTTGGTTATTATTCCAGAAGAAATTTGGGAGAAGAACCAGACGATAATGAAGAATAGGAAAACGACTACCAAAAATCCAAGGATGGGAATTACACAAAGTCGAGTCCTGTTAAGCGGATTAGTTTACTGCGGTCATTGCGGTAGCAAAATGAACGTGTGGGCGAATTACAAAAACTATAAGAAGAAGGATGGAGAGAAGACAGTATATGTTAAAGACTGTTACAGATGCCCTTCTGGTACAGCTAGTGGTCGCATCGAATGTGAGGGACAGAAGACTTACAGCGCATCTAAAATAGACATTCTAGTAGAACAAGAAACCAAGAAGTTTATCAAACAGCAACAGCACAAAAAATTATCAAAGGAATTTAAGGACTCCATAGAGAAAAATGTAATACAGCTTGTCAAATCTAAGAAGGAAAAAGAAAAAAAACTCGTTGATATTCAAGAGGATATAAAGGCATTGAAGAAAGAGATTCCAAAAGCCTTACGGAATAAGAGTGAATACACTTCTGCTGAGTTAAGGGAAAGCTTGAATGAGCTTCAAGTTGAAATGGATGAATTATTAGTCGAGCTATCAAATATAGACGATGAGATTAAGAATGAAAAAATTGTCGTTAGTGATTATGAGACACTTGACAACAGCTTGGATACATGGATGACAAGATATGACCAGGGTGACTTGAATGTAAAGAAAGCTTTGATGAATCAAGTTATTGACAAGATAGTGGTAAATAAAGAAGGCGTTGACATTAATTACAAAATAACCGTAAAGAACTTCCAAAAACATAGCAATCAAGTGGTGAATACGGGTAGTGAAATAGAACCGTTTGGTAAAGCGCACGTTTCGGGACCGTGAGGCCGCACGTTCAAGTCGTGTTGCCCCGACCACTAAAAACCCATGAAGCCTTAAAAAAAGGGCTTTGCGGGTTTTTCTTATTTAATAAAATGTACAGAGTTTTTTTATTGGGCAAATATTTCCCGGGAGGACAAACCATGATATAATGTTAACTCAGAAATATTAAGTAAAATCGGGAGGGGATTGTTTTGAATCTATTAATTATGGGACCGCCCGGGGCTGGCAAGGGCACTCAGGCGGAGGTTCTGGTAAAGGAATTAAATATTACGCACATTTCCACCGGTGACATGTTCCGTGCCGCCATCAAGGAAGGCACTGAAATGGGTAAGAAAGCCAAGAGCTTTATGGACAAAGGCGAGCTTGTGCCCGATGAAGTGGTTATCGGTATGGTCAAAGAGCGCTTGTCCCAGCCGGACTGCAAGCAGGGTTTCCTGCTGGATGGTTTCCCCCGTACTGTGGAGCAGGCTAAAGCCCTGGATTCCACCCTGGCTTCCCTGGACATCAAAATGGATGGCGTTATTAATATAGTGGTGCCTCTGGAAAAATTGATGGCCCGTCTTACCGGCAGGAGAGTTTGCAAAGGTTGCGGCGCTTCCTACCACGTACTGTTCAACCCCCCCAAGGTGGAAGGCAAATGCAACACCTGTGACGGCGAGCTTTACCAGCGTTCGGACGATAATGAGGAGTCGGTGGGTACCAGGCTGAAAGCTTATGAAGATAACACCAAGCCGCTCATCGATTACTACGACGCCAAAGGTATCCTGCTCAATGTAAACGGAGACCAGGAAATCAAAAAGGTTCTGGCAGACATAGTAACAGCCCTGAAAAAGTAACATCCAAAACCCCGGTTAAACCGGGGTTTTTTAACGTAAACTTTCCGTCCATAGGACACTATATAACAGAATGAAAAGCCCCGGTGCGTCTATGTTGTTTGCGGAGGTGGTGGCCATGGGTCAGTACCGCGGCCTTGCTGATATTTATGATTACCTGGTGGCCGGCGTTGATTTTGAGGGCTGGATAGATTATGTTGAGGACATATTGAAAAGATTTTCCTGCAAACCCTGTACTGTCCTTGATCTGGCCTGTGGCACCGGCAACACCATCATACCCTTTGCCCGCAGGGGCTATAAGGCTTATGGCCTGGACCTGTCGGCGGAGATGATTGAACAGGCCCGGACCAAGACGAGACAGGAAGGATTGCATATAGAATTCACGGTTAAGGATATAAGGGAGTTTGCCATGTCTGAACCGGTGGGTCTGGTCACCTGTTTTCATGATGGACTGAACTATATTATCCGGGAGGAAGATATTGCCAAGGTATTTTGCTGCGTTTGCAGCTGCCTTGCTCCGGACGGCCTGTTTATATTTGATTTGAACGCGGTAAGCTGGATAGGTGCAACAGCGGACGGCCCGGTGGTAATAGAAGAGCCGGATTTGACTATAATATATGAAACTGTTCATAATCGTGAAGACGGTTTGTGGTCGGTGGCTCTCACCGGATTTGTGCGGGAAGGCGAGCTGTTTCGCAGATTTAAAGAAACACACTGTGAAAGAGGTTATGCACCGGAGCTTATTAAAGGGCTTTTATCGGCAGCCGGATTTGAGACGCTGGGAGTATACGATGCCTTTACCTTCAACGATGTTCACCAGCGCAGCCGGAGGCATTTTTATGTTGCCCGCAAAAGTTATGAGTGTAGATGAGACCTATAAGCTGGCGGATGCCAAAATGTATTAGGACAAACTGCAGAACAGCCGTACATTACCGTTAGCACCATGTTTTGTTGACTAAAGCCATATTATAAGATACTATATACCGGGAAATTCGCTATACGAGGAGTGTAATCTATGGAAATATACGATGTGCTGATTATTGGCGGCGGCCCGGCGGGCCTTGCAGCAGGGATATATGCGGCCAGGGCCGATCTGAAGACAGTGCTACTGGAAAGGGCAATGCCGGGCGGGCTGGCAGCCAGTACGGATAATATAGAAAACTATCCAGGCTTTCCTGAAGGCATCGGTGGCCCCGAACTTTCCACGCAAATGCTTACCCAGGCCCAGCGTTTCGGAATGGAAATCAAATTCAGCACTGTGGAATCACTGCAGAAAACGAATGACATCTTTACAGTTGTCACCGACGACGGGGAAATTAAGGCAAGGGCCGTAATCATTGCCACCGGCGCAAAACCGCGTATGCCGGGCTACAGGGGTGAACATGAGTTCCATGGACGTGGTGTTTCCTATTGTGCCACCTGTGATGGCGCTTTTTTCAGGGATAAGGTTGTGGCAGTGGTAGGTGGCGGTGATTCCGCGGTGGAAGAGGCCATCTTCCTAACTAAGTTTGCCAGGAAAGTATATATTATACACCGCCGGGGAGAATTGCGGGCAACCAAATATGTGCAACAAAAAGCAATGGAGAACGGCAAGATTGAATTTGTATGGCACAGTGTGGTAGAAGAAATAAAGGGAGATGCCACGGTTACGGAAGTTGACGTTAAGGATGTCCGAACCGGTGTTATCAAATCACTGGCTGCCGGTGGTGTCTTTATTTACATAGGACACGATCCCAGTGTTGAACTGGTGAAAGAACTAGTGCAATTGGATGATAAAGGCTATATAATTACCGATGATGATTTGCAAACCTCTACCCCGGGTTTGTTTGCGGCTGGAGATGTTCGCAAAAAACTGTTGCGACAGGTTGTAACCGCAGTTGCGGACGGGGCCGTTGCAGCGGTGGCAGCGGAAAAATACCTGGAAAGATAGCCTGTATCATTTCTCGTAATGAATATAGACGGGAACTATGCAAATGTTCTAAATGTGGTTCCGAGAGCCGCCCGAAGGGCGGTTTTTTTATGTCATGAAAGAGAGGGGGCCGGCTAAATGGAGACGGGAAGGAGTTACCATATATCGCTGTCGCTTAGCCGCTATGGAGGCTGGTACAAAAAAAACAGCTGTATCTGAGATACAGCGGAGAAAGGGAGAGGAGATTAGGTTGTTGTCAGCCTGTTAGATACATTTTAATCATTAGATAAAATATGCAAAAGAGATATCCGGCCAGTGGTTATATTTTAAAATCGAACGGGATTATAAAGAATATTCCGGCAACTGTCCTACTTTTTCCCGGAAAGTCGTTATGTTTTACAGCGAACAGGGACGAATATACCGTTCAGGGGTTAAAAAAGGTTTATTAACCCTGATTTAAGGCTGTTAATCATTAATGACGGCCCGTCTGGCAGGAAGGTGTGTTTTTATTTCTGATCTGTTTCAGCCACAAAGGAATATCGAATGCTTTGGCGAAAGAATAAAATACAATCTATTTTGAATATTTCATAAGGCGGTGGGGTAAATGTCTTTAGACAGCATGGAGGGGCTTATCCAGGGTTTTAAAGACAGGCAGACCAGGGCACTGGCGAGAATAATCTCCAGACTGGAAAATGAGGATCCGGAAAGAGACGAACTAATAAAAAATATCTACCCATTAACCGGTAGTGCCAAAGTTATCGGAGTGACCGGATCACCGGGAGCAGGAAAAAGTTCGCTGGTGGATAGAATTACTCATTTTCTCCGAGAAAGAGGCGATACCGTAGCTGTGGTAGCGGTTGATCCCACCAGCCCGTTTACCGGCGGAGCGCTTTTGGGCGATCGTATCAGAATGCAGGAGCATGCCACCGATCAGGGGGTTTTTATCAGGAGTATGGGAACCAGGGGCAGTCTGGGAGGACTGGCCAGGAACACCAAGGAAGTTGTCAAGGCTATGGATGCCTTTGGTTTTAATTGGGTAATCATTGAAACTGTGGGCGTAGGCCAGGCAGAACTGGATATAATGAATGTTGCTGATACCATCCTGGTGGTTCTAACCCCCGGCGCGGGTGATTCAATCCAGACTATCAAGGCGGGTATAATGGAAATTGCCGATGTATTCGTGGTTAATAAGGCTGATTTGCCCGGGGCCGACCGGGTTGCGACCGAGGTGGAGATGATGCTGGACTTACAGAGCGATAAAAAGGAGTGGAGACCACCGGTCATCCAGGTGTCGAATCTTCAGGGAACCGGTATACCGCAATTGATGGAAGCTGTAAGTAAATACCAGGAATTCCTAAATGAAAAGAATCTTCTAAACAAGAAAAGACAGGAGAGGGCCAGGGCTGAGGTGCTGGAGATAGTAGACTATCAGTGGCAAAAGCTAGTCAGGAAGCAACTGACTCTGCCCGGAGGGATTAACGAATTGCTGTATAAGGTTGCCCACAGGGATTCCGACCCTTACACAGCGGCCTCTTTTATTTTGGACATGGTTATTGCCAGCGGTCAAAAAAAATAGGGTAGGAGACTGTTGAGATCAGGGTGATGAAAAATGAACTATGATTCTGAAATGACCCGGCGCGGGGAATTACTACTGGGTCAACTCCTGGAGGGGCTGGAATCATTGCAGAAGGCTGGCCGGATGACTGGTGCACAGGCGTATACTTCTTATATGCACGGCCAGATTTACGGTCTGGCCACCGCCTTAAGGGTTTTTTTTCCCGGCCCGGGAAATCTGGGTGAAAGGGCTGCCCTGGCCCTCAGGCCGGTAATAACTGAGCATCGCTGCGAATGTGACGATTAAGTAGGAACATAAATTTCAAAATTAAACTTTACATCCGGAGCCGGATTTTTAATCACATGAGAATGCCTAAAAAAGGTCAGGCCGCTTTTTCCGCTGGCCAGTCTCCCCTGGCTCAGCACAACCGCCTTTGCTGTTCTTCCCGGGCCTGCCAACCAAAGTTGTGCCGTCTGGGATAGATGCCTACCCTCCAAATTAACATCTCTATCAGCTGTTACTCCTACATAAAGAATAACCAGCTGCGGCTTTCCCGGCGTTATGGCGGGGAATGCTTGTTCCATGTTGTCACCTGCTGCCGGGCGGGCTGCGTCCCAGACAGAGCAATATATCCCGGCGGCTTCTTTGTCTTTGATTTCAAAGCAGATAAGGTTAACATCAGGGTCCGGGCAAAAATTGCCAAACAGATCCATTTTCAGGCAGCCTGCGGCCACATTCAGGGCAAGTGCAGCCAGTTCAAAGGTTTCCTCTGGCGCCAGTAGTTTTATGATCTGCACCAAGTCATTCCGATGCTGCAGCAGGGCCAGATTTTTCCCCAGTTCACTCAGTCTGGCCGAGGCATAGCCAGGCCTGAACCCGCCGCCGATTTCACCGTAAATCAGTTCTTCCCTGGCCTTTAGCCATATGTAGGCCAGCGGGCTGACGGAGGGAGGATGACCATAACGGCCCATGCCGGCGCCCATGGGATCGCTTTCCTTTAAGAGCTCAACCTGCTTTTTGAAATATCCCGGGCCGATAATTCTTTCCAGGAGACCTGCGGCTGCTTCCACTTCCTCGTCTGAACTTTTCCGTAGTTTATTAGGCTTGTCAATATCGTTATGCAAATATTCCATTATACCAACTCCGCATTTTTATATATTTTAACACAAATATGTTCAAAACACCTCCCGGTTCGCCTTCGCCTGCATATGCCAGTCACTAGCCTGGAACGCATCCGGCACGCTGTATGAGCCGGGCCACTGTTTTTGTAATCAATATAACAGGGAAGAAAACTTTGTAACAAATACTGTTATCAAATCATATTTTAAATTAGAACGTTCCCGGAACCGTTCAAGAAAAATTTTTATTATTTCTGGAAGGAGGTAGTTTACGTGAGTGACAGTGACGCTTTTGCCAAGGTGAAAGACTTTTTTGGAGGTCATAGTTCTGGCGCTTTTCTGATTTGTTTATTGTTTTTCCTGTTTGCCATCGCCCTTTTGCTGTGCGGTTGGATATCTCCATGCATAGCCGGTGCCATTATTTTCATAGGGTTGGCTCTTTGCTGCTGTGCCGTATGCTGCTAATTTTTCAAAAAACTTTTTATGGAGGCGGGGATGGGGCTACACTGATGTGTAGCCCTTTACTCCAAGAGCTATAGCCGGATAACGAGCCGGTTATAACTGCAAAGGATGTGAGCAGTATGATCAGTGGGTCCAGCAGGCAACTAAGCGAAACTCTGGATCTTTTGGTAAATAACTTAGAGCGACTGCATCAGGAAAAAACATTTAATATGGACCAATCATCCCGGGCGGTTGCCTCCCTGGACAAGATGACAGAGGTACTGGTGGAACTTGAGAGGCTACGGGCCCGAGAAATGATTCTGGCGGAAAGATTTTCCACAGTCAATGAAAAGTTGGAAGTAATTGCCGGGGGTGGCCGGGGAGGAGCAGAAGGCGCCGGCCTGGTTGATGTTTTAAAAATGGTTACCAATGGGGCAAAGGTGACGGGCCAGGTGATAGAGATAGTAGCCGGCGGGTTTCAGGGTATTATGGATTCCGTAAACAAATTGTTTGTAAACGAAGAAGCAGTTGCAGGGAAGTCTGATAGCCAGGTTGGTGCCAGGTGCACCCCGGGTCTTGATTTATCTTCCATTTTGCAGCCCATGAACAGCATTGTTCAGGCCCTGCTCAGTAAAAAATCCAGTGAATCTGTAAAGCCCGTGGAAGAAGTTCCCGCCGGCGTAGAAGAAGTTCCCGCCGGGGTGGAAGAAAAAGAAAGCTCACGGCCACAGGCCAGGGAAGAGCCGCAGGGGGAGGGCATAACAGCTCCTGTTGTAAAAGCGACCCCGGCGGAGTAAAGCGTTTAGGGAAAATATAAGGCGACAACAATAAAAGGGCCGCGTGAGCAGCCCTTAAATTTTTGCTATTATTTGTTGGACATTAGTTTAATTATGTTTTCCAGCAATTGTGACATAACCTGCTCTTGCTCCTGGGGCAACTGGTTTTTAATCATGCCAAAAGTAGAATTCATTAATGATGAAAGGGTTTCGGGGTCCAGCATGGCAAGCATTTGCTGGAGCGCCTGGGGATCCATGTTTTGAAGCATGCTTTTAAATGGTTCCGGCAAATTGCCGGGATCAAAGGTTTGTTTATCCAATATTTTCGCCTCCTAATTTTTTATATTCATATTTATGACAGCAGTAGCGAATATGTACCCAAATAAAAAAATGGTCTACCGGATTTTTCTTTACATAAATTATATAAATGGAACCGCTTTGCCTTACACTTGCCCGCTACAACGGCACGGAAGGGGGAAAAAGGTTGGAATCGCCCGTTAACGAAAAATTCAACAGCACACTGGAGCAATTGTTGAACAAAATAGAAAAGTTGCAAATAAAGGAAAGTGTTGATAATGAACATACTGAAAAAATTTTAACAGTTCTTGATCGGCTGTCTGATGGGCTGGAACATATGAATGAGAAGCGCAGGGAAGAGGAGGAAATGATCAACAGACTGGATGTAATGGCTCGGAGTATGGAAAAATTGTTCAGCAGCAGGGATATTGAGGCGCAAAGCGGCGAAGGGCTAGATAAGACCCTGCGTAAAATAGTGCATGGGGTTAAGGTTTTCGGGCAAGTATTGGCTATACTGGCGTCCAGTGTGCAGCTTGCCGTTGATTCAGTAGGTTCGGTACTAAGCAGTAAGAACAGTGAGACTATTGTCCCAGGCGCTACCCAGGCCAAAACTCAGGCAGATTTGGCCATGTTACTACAGCCCCTGTCCAGTCTAGTACAGGGACTGGTGGACGAGAAAATGAAAAATAGCGCGTCCCAGGCTAAAGCCGACGCAAGTGACAACAGTACAGGTGCAGGGCCGCCCGGCGAAAATAGTTAGTTTGAACAGGCGCCTAAATAGTGCGTAGCAGGATTTTACAGGGATGAAAAAGAATTATCGGGTATATACGGTCGTAGTGCGGAGTGATGTCATTGTTTAACAGCTATGTGGCTATGGATCTTGAAACCACCGGTCTTGATCCGGCCAGGGACAGATTAATCGAAATAGGGTTGGTCAAGGTTGAAGGCGGCCGGGTTATACAAACCTATCAATCACTGGTGCGGCCCCACCAACGCCTGCCAGTAAAGATAAGACGCCTTACCGGACTTGAAGATGATCTGTTGGCCGGGGCGCCTGAAATATCCGAAATATTACCGGAAATTTTGAAATTTATTGATGGAGAAAACATACTGGGGCATAATGTGGTTTTTGACTGCAGGTTTATAGAATCTGTAGCAGACTGTAGGATGATCGGTGCGATTTACGATACTTTTGAACTGTCCAGGATAGTTTTGCCGGGAGCATCCGGATACCGGCTTGGGGAATTATGCAAAATGCTGGGGGTGGAGATGCCTGTCAGCCACCGGGCACTGGAAGACGCCATGGCAGCACACCTGCTGTGTGAAGCTCTTATAAACCGGCTCAGGGTTATGGATGTTAAAAAACTGTCCTTTTTGGCGGCGTTTTTAACCCGGGCGGCCTCGTCGTGGGGTCCGGTAGTACAATCATTGGCCACCGGTTCAGCCTGGAACAATTTCACTACCAAAACTTCTAAATCTGAAAATTTTTACACCGAGCACAACTGGATGCCTTCAGTAGAAGGAGAAAAAGGATTTGTCGAGCCAGACAGGGTTAAAGAATTTCTGGGGCAGGGAAGCGCCCTGTCCAGGGCCTTGCCGGGGTACGAGGTGAGACAGCAGCAGATCGACATGGCCGGAGAGGTGGCCGCTGCCATGAATGAGGATAAGCTTCTGCTGGTGGAAGCCGGTACGGGTATCGGCAAATCCATGGCCTACCTTATGCCTGCCGTTCTCTGGGCTTCCTCAGGGGGCAGCAGGGTGGTGGTTTCCACCAGGACTATCAATTTGCAGGAGCAGCTCTGGGCAAAAGACATACCTCTACTGCTGGATACTTTGGGACTTGATATACCCGTAGCTCTGGCCAAGGGAAGGCAGAATTATATCTGCCTGCGGAAATGGAATGCTCTTCTGTCCGAAAGAAACTGGACGCCCCTGGAGGCCTTTTTTTTGGCCAGGATTCTGGTATGGCTGGCTGACACCAGCCAGGGCGACAGGGTGGAACTTAACATAAAAGGTCCGGAGCAGGAGTTCTGGCTGAGTATTTGCGGGGACAGCGAGAGTTGTGCTGGTGCCCGGTGCCACTGGTATGCGGGAGAATGCTATGTTGGCAGGGCACGTCGAAGGTCCGAAGCGGCCAGATTGATTATCACTAATCATGCCTTACTTTTTGCAGATGTAAAGGCTGAAAACAGGGTGCTTCCCGCTTATGGTCCCCTAATTCTGGACGAAGCGCATCATCTTGACGATGCTGCTACGGAACAGCTAAGCACCGTAGTATCCAGAAACGATATGAAGCGGTGGCTGAATACGGTGGGAAAGCTTTTAACACGGCTGTTGGATACAGTTCCGCCCTCAAACGCTGGCCGCTGGCAGGATAATCTGAATGCGGCAAGGGATGAGCGGATACTGGTTCGCCAGGCGTCGGATTTATTTTTTGGGCTTCTTTACGGTGCACTGGCACCCGGTTCTGGTGGTGAGGGTACAAAAATAACCCGCCGGCTGAAGGGGGAAATGCTGCATGATGCATCAAATATGCCCCTGGGGGAATTCGGGAACCTGCTTTTCAGGATACGCTCTCTTTTGGAACTGGTCAGGGAGTTGCACGAAATAATACTTTCCTGGCTGGTGTTGGATAACGTTTGGGAAACCAGGGCAGAGGAAACGGAAAAGATTATTGCTGCAGGAGAAGGACTGATCGCGGATATTGAGTTTAATTTCTCCTGCTCAGATAATAATTACGTATACTGGGCTGAGGCTGCAGGGGAGCAAGACAATCCTTTGATCTCACTTCATTCGACGCCGGTGAGAGTTGATCAGGAAATTTACAACAGTCTGTTTAAAGATTACAAACCGGTGGTGATGACTTCCGCCACACTTACCGTAAATGGAGAGTTTAAACATTATATGGAGGGTATCGGGCTCGTTATGGCAGAGCAGGACAGGCTTTGTCTAAAGCTGGTGGATTCCCCTTTTCGGTACGAAGAGCAGTCTTTATTATGTGTGGTCAGGGGAGTTCCCCAGCAGGGCGAATCCCCGGAAAAGGATTACGTAGGCGCGCTGGTTAATGTTTTAAAGGATCTGATTGCTGCTGCGGGTGGTAGAACGCTAGTACTATTCACCTCCCATAGGGTTTTAAAAGAGACATACAGAAAGATGAAACTAATGTTGGAAGAGCAGGACGTATGCCTGCTGGGGCATAATATAGATGGTGGAAGGTGGCGCCTGGTGGAGGAGTTTAAAAATACGGAGAGGGCAGTACTATTCGGTGCTTCAAGCTTTTGGGAGGGAGTTGACATTCCTGGGGCTTCATTAAGTTGTGTGGTTATTGTTAAGCTGCCATTCCAGTCACCATCAGTCCCTGTCATCGAGGCCAGGCTTGAACAACTGGAAAGCATGGGCATAAATTCTTTTTACCAGTATAGTTTACCCCAGGCTGTTATACGCTTTAAACAGGGGTTTGGCAGGCTAATCCGCACAGAAAAGGATCGTGGTGCAGTGGTGGTGCTTGATGGCAGACTACTCAGCAAACGTTACGGCAGATTGTTTTTCAATTCATTGCCTCTTAAAAATCATTTTCGGGGTGACTCTGACATGGTGGCAAGAAAGGTGGACTCCTGGCTTAAACATTCGCCTGATAATTTAAATGCTTTCGACATTTGAAGATATAAACTCTTCTAATCAATTACAAAAAATGTTACAATAGGCTTTGTACAATAACAGGAGGATTCTTAATGAACAGGGAGATTTATCCCGTAGCCAGGGCTGGTTTGCCTTATTTGATTTTTTTGGGGGTCCTGACTGCGCTTTTATATCAGTTCAACAAACCAGCCAGCTTTGTGCCCGGTTCACTCTTTCTTTTTACAGCCTATTTTTTTCGCAATCCCAGGCGCCGGGTGCCCAGGGGCGAGGGTTTGGTGATTTCCCCAGCCGATGGTGTGGTAATGGCGGTGGAGCGTACTGAAGAAGAGAATTTTATGGGTGGTAACTGTACCAGGGTCAGCATTTTTCTGTCAATATTAAACGTACATATCAACCGGGCTCCGGTTTCCGGAAAGGTGAACTATATCCACTACCGTCCAGGTAAATTTTTGCCAGCCTTTAAAAGTCATGCTTCAGAAATAAATGAAAAAAACTTTATTGGTATAGAATCCGACAAGTTCAAGCTGATGGTAACCCAGGTGACCGGTTTTATAGCCAGGAGGATTGTATGTTACATAAAGACTGGTGATTATCTGGATCAGGGCCAGCGTTTCGGTTTGATAAAATTTGGTTCCTGCACCGAGTTATATTTACCGCCGGAAATAAATGTTGAAGTAGAACCTGGAGACAAGGTAAAGGGCGGGGAAACAATTATCGGGAGGTTACACCATTGAGAGTAGAACTGCTGCCCAGTGTAATAACCTCCGTCAATCTTCTGGCTGGCATGGCAGCCCTGATCTATACCCTTCAGGACAACTACCATCTCGGTGCGGCAATGGTTCTGTTGGCGGCTGTGCTGGATGGATTGGACGGGAGGGTTGCCAGGAAGATGGGAACCTCCTCGGAATTCGGCAAGCAGTTGGATTCCCTAGCAGATCTGGTGTCCTTCGGGGTAGCTCCCGCCATTCTGGTATTTGCCTGGCAACTGGCGGATCTGGGTATGCTGGGGATTATTGCCACCATGGCCTTTGTTCTTTGCGGTGCCCTGCGGCTGGCCAGGTTTAACGTGCTCAACATTTCCGACTATTTTGTGGGCATACCTATTACCATAGCAGGTTCTCTGGTGGCCCTGCTGGTGTTTTGGGCCAGTTCCCTGCCTGGTGCTGTTTCCGCATTCATCGTAGGTCTCCTGGCAGTTATGATGGTGAGCAGGCTAAAATTTCCCAAAATATAATTAAAATCATTGACACATTTTTTTGTAGGGTGAATACATTTAATAGAGAGTAAACACCAAAAAGGGGTGAAATGTCTTGCGTGTATATTTCGTAAGGCTGCCGTTGTTTTTACGGGGGTTGCTGCAGAAAATTTGGAAATAAGGCGGTTCTGGAAGACGGGTGGCTAGGCCTGTCTTTCATGTTTATTTGCCTGGCCGGGGATAATGTCCCTGTTTTTTTTGTTAATAGTGGGACAAGAATAGTTTATAATAAGATGATTCATTTAAAAAAACATCTGGAGTGTGATTAACATGGATGAGCAAAAAATTCAGGTAACCATATTTGGGGTTAATGCCCCCGCGCCTTCCGGCGGCTGAGGCTGCGGCCCTTCCACTGGATGTGGACCGGCAAAGACCATGAAAGATGACGCGGAAGAGCTCGGCCTGGCTCTGAAAGACAAATACGGTGCCGCTATTGAAGTGGCCTTTGTAGACGTAGCCACCGAGGAGTTAAAAAATTATCCCAAGGTAGCGGAAATATTGCAACGGGTCAGGCTTCCCCTTACTGTAATCAACGGGGAACCACGCTTCCACGGCGGGCTGTCGTCGGAAATGATTTCCGATGTGGTGGACGGTCTGAAGAATGCTTGAACATTAAAGTTACTATAAAAAATAGCCAATAAATTTTATATGACCGCCACAAAAAGGGCTGGTAGCGGTTCTCGCTGCCAGCCCTTTTGTGGTGTTTTCTTAGGAAATTTATAGGAAATTTAGGGACGGTTCTTGAATTGAATAGATCGATCTGGTAGGATATTCTTACAAGCAATATAGGGGGTGTGATTTACGCCAAGGATAGCAAGGAGTAAAGGTGAGTTTTTAACATATCATATTATCCAGCGGGGAAACGAACGAAAAAATATATTTATATCAGAGGATGACCGGATCAGATTCCTTGAAACAATTTACAGGATGAAGGTAAAATATAACTTTAGGCTGGAAGCCTATTGTCTTATGGATAATCACGTCCACTTACTTATTGACGACAATGGAAATGACATATCAAAGGTTCTAAAAAGTATTAATATAAGTTATGCATATTACTTCAATAATACATACACAAGAGTAGGACACTTATTTCAGGACCGTTTTAAAAGCGAGGTAATAAATGATGACAATTATTTACTTTCAGCGAGTGCATATATTCACAACAATCCAGTTAAAGCTGGTATAGTAAGTATACCGCAGGAATATAAGTGGAGCAGTTATAATTATTATTTAGGAAAAGAAAACTATAGAGGTGGCTTGATTGATACAGAAAGGATACTGGGCTTATTCTCAAGCAACAAGAAGCAGGCAATGGAGGAATATTACGATTATGTATTAAAGTATGAGCCAAAAACAGATGTAATTGACGTTGAAGAGGATAAAATCATAATTAAGAAAGAGAATGGAAATTACCTGGAATCTTACGAAGTTGCACAGAAATTTGTAAATAATGAACTTCAGGCAGTAGAAATAGGAATAGACACTCTTGCTACTGACAAAATATTAAAAAGAGAGCTGATAATAAAACTGAGAAAAAATTCATGCCTGACATTGAAGGAAATAGGACAACTGGTAGGAGGTATATCCCCGTCGATGGTGTGTAAAATGCTGAAAAACACCTAATTCAATTCAAGAACCGTCCCCTAATTTCCCGGGGCGGTTTTTTTATGTCCTTGAATAAAGTTCTCCTTAAAATATTTATTATATATAATTTTTTGAATTATGAAATTTTTTTTTATAATGAGTTGGCTACAGTTATTTACTGTAATTTTATCAGAATGCCTAAATATTGAGGAATAGAGGTTCACAGGAAAATTGAAGTAGACAACTCATAATGATATAATAAGTTGTCAGTTATGAAACTATATAGTTTATATAATGGGAGGGATTCTTTGAATAGTGCATGGTGTTATTTGGAAAAGTTTAAAATTAGCGAGGAAAAATGGAACGACTGGCGATGGCAGATTAGCCACAGAATCACTTCAGTGGAAGAATTGTCCCACTTTATTGATCTAAATGAAAGTGAAAAGGAAGACATTAAATCATGTCTGAAAAGATTCAGAATGGCCATTACACCCTACTACGCAAGTTTGATGCATCCGGCCGAACGAGACTGCCCGATAAGATTACAGGCTGTTCCGAGGCAGGAAGAACTGGTAAGTACACGTGGCGACATGCGGGACCCCTTGCACGAGGATATCGACTCGCCTGTGCCGGGTCTCACTCACCGTTACCCTGACAGGGTGCTTTTGCTGGTTACCGATTGTTGTTCTATGTACTGCAGGCATTGTACCCGCCGTCGTATAGCAGGCCACAATGATAGTTTAATGCCGAAAGCCCAGTTGGAACGTGCATTTTCTTATATCAAAAACAATCCGGTAATCAGGGATGTACTTATATCGGGAGGAGATCCTTTTACTCTTACCGATGACCAGTTGGAATACATTCTTCAAAAACTCAGATCGATTCGTCACGTGGAGATTATACGTATTGGCACCAGAACACCCGTTGTGCTGCCGCAAAGAATAACACCTGAACTCTGCTCACTACTGGAAAAGTATCATCCCGTCTGGATTAATACACATTTTAATCATCCCAGGGAATTAACCCGGGAGGCAACCAGGGCTTGTGCAAGGCTGGCTAGGGCGGGTATCCCGCTGGGCAACCAGTCGGTGCTGTTGAAGGGAATTAACGACAATCCTGAAACAATGAAACAACTGGTACAAAAACTGCTGAAAAACAGGGTTCGGCCATATTACCTATACCAGTGCGACCTGAGCGAGGGCATAGGGCATTTTCGTACACCGGTTAGCACTGGAATAGAGCTTATTGAAAATTTACGTGGTCATACGAGCGGACTGGCCATACCCACTTTCGTGATTGATGCGCCGGGCGGTGGCGGTAAAATCCCCCTGGGTCCTAATTATGTTCTTTCACAAGGACTGGGCAAAATAGTGCTGAGAAATTTCGAAGGTAATATTTATTTGTATACCGAGCCGGGTATGCAGGAGGAAAAGCAAAAGACTCCCGCTATCGGCATAGCAGGGCTTCTGCAGGGCGGTACGGTTACGCTGGACACCACCCTGGATAAAGCCCGTGCCTGAGGGGGGATACAATTGGTTAATATCTGTCATGAAGGGCCGGGATTCTTTATTAGTGGAGTACTGGAGCATGTCAGTGCGAGGATATGGGTTAATGAGTACAATGCTGCAGATCCGGCAGCTTTACAGAATTTTTTAAAGGAGACGGCCCTGCAGAGAGGAATGGGGAAAATTATATTACCTGCCAGGGAAGATGATGGTGAAAGGTTGCAAGGGAATGGCTTTGTAGCAGAAGGTACGATAGAAGGATATTACGGGGGTACACCTGCACTTTTTCTGGCTGCTTTTACCAGACCGGAAAGAGGGATTTCATTAGGGTACAATGCTGAGATGGAGATGTTAAAGAAAATACATAGACACAAGCGGGTTGAGGAAAAAAAATTACCGGCAGGTTTCACAATGCGTCTGGCAGCTAAAAGCGATTGTACGGAAATGGCAACTCTTTTTCAAGAGGTTTTCGCCAGTTATCCCTCACCTGTATACGATCCTCTATACCTGGCACGTGCCATGGATAAAGGAGATATATACATGCTAGTCTGCCGTGGAGAAAAAATCGCCGCAGTGGCTGCGGCAGAAATGCAGCAAGACCAGCAAAGAGTGGAAATAACCAATTGCGCAACGGACAGGGAATTCAGGGGCATGGGATTTAACAGTCTGCTTATCCGGAGAATACAAAGGATGTGCCTGGCCAGGGGAACAGGCTGTCTGTATAGCCTTGCCCGGGCTTCATCTTACGGTATGAATATAGTGCTACACCGCCTGGGTTATATGTATCGCGGCACCTTGATAAATAATTGTCACATCGCCGGTAAATTTGAAGACATGAACATCTGGGTCAGACCCCGCGGAAGGGGCAGTCTTCTCAGTGGGGGAGCATTCTGAAAATGGGGGTATGTGTATGAAAAAAGTGCTTTATCTAGCAGGTTTGGCCATGCTTTCTGTATTTTTACTAACTGGTGCGGTGGTACTAAAGAAACTGCCGGCAGCGGTAAGGAATCACCCACAACTACAGAAAAGCCCAAATTTAACTATGCCATGGGTTTGTATAAACCCTTTAATTTTAAGGAAAGCGGTAAGCTAACGGGCTTCGACGTGGAAATCGGCGCAGAGATTGCAAGACGGATGGGGATGGAGCCAAATCCGGTTAACAATCTCTGTCACAGATATTTTAACATTTCAAAATACATACAAAAATGTTTCAAAACACCTGATTCAATTCAAGAACCGTCCCCGAATTTCCTGATTCAATTCAAGAACCGTCCCCGAATTTCCCAAGAACCGTCCCCGAATTTCCCGATGTAGTGGACGGTCTGAAGAATGCTTGAACATTAAAGTTACTATAAAAAATAGCCAATAAATTTTATATGACCGCCACAAAAAGGGCTGGCAGCGGTTTTCGCTGCCAGCCCTTTTTGTGGTTTTCTTTTAATTAATCGGACAGCCCGACTCCCAGAATACCTCCCACGGCCCCTCCGGCCAGAGCGATAATAAATTTTAGTAACACTGTAAAAAAAGTTGCCTGAGAAGGCAGGAAAATCAGAGCTATCAGCATTATTAGCACAAAATAGGTCACGCCTACCCCCATGCCGTGAAAAAGCCCCTTGTTACCAGCGTTTTTTGCTGCTATCCCGCCACCACACAATACACCCGCAAAAAGCATGGCATAAGCAAACCAGGGCAGGGTGCTTTCGGAAAGGGCGGTGAAATAAAAGGCCATGCCCAGCAGGGCGCTGCCGGCGATGGAAATGGCCAGGGAAATTACCGTTCCTTTGATTATTGAGTTATAATTAATTGATGACGGGCGTACCGGATCAGGAATCCTAAAACCCAAAATCACTCACCTCCGGTGTCTGTATACCAAATTGTATGTATTGCAGCTATCATTATGACAGAAACATTAATATTTATACGGATTTATAAAACACAGCATATTATGGTTAATATGTCAATCAGCTGGTAGACGAAAGGTAAAGGTGTTATTTTGAATAGACAAGTACTAACCTACGAAATCGGAGACAGGCTGTATATCAATGTTACCAATCGCTGCTGCAATAACTGTGTTTTTTGCATCAGGAGAACGGAAAAGGGCGTGGGCTATAATCTGTGGCTGGAAAAGGAACCCGCAGCGGAAGAGATTATTAAGTCCGCCGGTGACGCAGGCAGGTACTCAGAAGTGGTTTTCTGCGGCTATGGCGAGCCTCTCATGCGGCTTGATGTGGTAAAAGAAGTGGCGGCTGAGCTTAAGTCCCGGGGGGCGGTGCTGCGTGTAAATACCAACGGCCAGGCTTCGCTGCAGTTGGGAAAGAATGTGCCCGTGGAGTTGAGGGGGCTGGTGGATACTGTTAACATCAGCCTGAATGCTGATACCCCGGAAAAGTACGTGGAATTGTGTAGGCCTGCCCTGGGTGCAAAGGCTTACCCTGCCCTGCTGGATTTTGCCCGGGAATGCAAACTGCATATCCCCCGGGTGGTTTTTTCCGTGGTGCAGTGGCCTGGGGTGGACATAGAGAAATGCAGGGAGATAGCTCACTCAATGGGTGTGGAGTTCAGGTTAAGAAAATACAGCGGGTGAACTACCCCTCCTTTCGCTACGCTCAGGAAGAGGCTTCCAGGGGCATAGCGAAGTTCATTAGGTTCCTTGTTCATCGTAAGCCCCAACGGACCTAACTCCCAAGGCATATACCGCCGTCCCAGCGGCAAGATTTTTATTGCAAACTATGAGGCTTTCGCCTTATACAAAATGTTTATAGCTGCATTATGATCCCGATCTAACACCAACCCGCAGTACGAGCATACATGAGTTCTCACGGACAAGTCTTTCTTAACGATATTCCCGCACCGACTGCATTGCTGACTGGTGCCATGGGGAATTACCTTTGTTACTTCCCTACCGGCACTTTCAGCCTTATAGGAAAGCATCGAGACAAATTCGCCCCACCCAGCGTCAGTTATGCTTTTGGCCAGGTTGTGATTCTTTACCATGTTCTGTAT
>LADO01000009.1 GCA_000961595.1 Peptococcaceae bacterium BRH_c4b | reverse complement strand
TCCTCCGCCCGGTGCCCGCCCGCCCCCAACCCCAGCCGCAAAAACAGCGACTCTATGGTTAGACGGATGTTGGCCCCGGCCGCCAAAGCTCCTTTGGCCTGCTCAATATGGGTAATCATTTCCAAAATTCTGCCGGTGGTGTAAAAACCGGCCATAGCTTGTACTCTATCTGCCCGGTCCCGGTTAACTATATGTTCCCCTCCGGGGCATTCTCTTTGTAACATTATATCCCGGTACCACAACATCAGCAAATCAAGCTGTGCTACCGCCTGTTTTCTGTCGGCGGCCGGTCTTGTTTTTCCCTGGGGCGCGGCTCCCGCCAGCAGCCCGGCCAGTTCCAGGGCGGCAAAACTAACAGACCCGGTAAGCCTGCCGGCCAGATCAATAATACGGTCCCTTTCGGCCAGCCCTTCACCACCGGCCATGGCCAGCGCCCGGCTAAGGCTGCCGCCCGCCAGGGCCAAAGGCAAATCCTCCGCCTCCGGGAGGCTGTGCCGGGCAAGCCCCTGTATCAGTTCATCCTCTGTTAGTGGCTGCAGAAAAACCTGCTGGCAGCGGGACAGTACCGTTGGCAATATTTTCTGGGGCCCGGCGGTTAGCAAAAGGAACACCATGCCCGGAGCCGGCTCCTCCAGTGTCTTTAATATGGAGTTGGCTGCCTCTGAGGTCATTGTTTCCGCATCCACGATAACCCTAACGGACCATGGCCCGGTCTGGGGACCGGATTGGGTTTCCCTCTGCAGTAAACGAATCTGGTCGATTTTTATACTGGCGCCATCCGGCCGGGTAACTGCAAGGTCCGGGTGGACGCCCTCATCCACCCGGCGGCAGGAGAAACATGTCCCGCAGCTGTCACCGCCCCTGGATTCCGGGCATAGCAGCGCCCGGGCAAAAGCCAGGGCTACCGTTTCCTTGCCCACCCCGGGGGGACCTGCCAACAAGTAGGCGTGGGCTACCCGGCGGGTTAAGATAGAACCTGTTAATTCGGTAACGGCCTTTTGGTGGCCGATAATTTCCTTCATTTGCCTGGTCACAAGGAATCACCCAGCAATCTTAACACCGCTCCCAGTATTTCGAGGTGCAGGGACGCCATGCCACCAGTGGCGTCCAGCAACAGGTAATGCTGCTGTAAACCCGCCAGTTCCAGGTAGCCCCTGCGCACCCGGTGAAAAAATTCCAGGCGCTCATTTTCCAGCCTGTCCACCGGCCCCGTAAGCCTGTCCAATCCTTTTTCGGGAGCAATATCAAGTAAAATGGTTAAATCCGGAAGCAGCTCCCCAACTGCCATCCTGTTTAAAAATGACAGAAAACCGGTATCCAGCCCCCGGCCGTAACCTTGGTAAGCCAAGGTGGAATCAGCGAAACGATCTGAAAGCACCACCATGCCCGCGGCTAGAGCCGGTTTTATCCTTTCCTCCATGTGCTGGGCCCGGGACGCGGCAAAAAGCATGGCCTCCGCCACCGGGTTCAGGGGAGGGCCGGGATCCAGCAGTATCCGCCGGATTTGCTCCCCCAGCACGGTACCGCCAGGCTCCCTGGTACTGGTGCAGTTATATCCTTTGGCTTCAAGGGCCTGCTGCAGCATATACAGCTGAGTGGTTTTACCGCAGCCGTCCAGTCCCTCAAAGACTATAAATTTTCCGGGTTGTGTGCTCATCCGTCGATCACCCGCAATGTCTTTAAAGAAGGGTCGGAAGAACCCTGCACGTTAACCCCCGCTGTCCTGAGGGCAAGTAAATATTCCACCATCTCCCGGTTTATTGCTTCCCCGGGAATCAGCGCCGGAATCCCGGGAGGAAAAACGCCCAGCCACTCCGCGCTTATTCTGCCCGCTGTTTCCTCCAGCGGCAGCTGAATGCCTAGGGCAAACCAGGCCTCCCGGGGGGCCATTACAGTAGCGGCTGCCGGAGCTTGTCCGCATAAATTGTATTCTTCCCCGGTGGGGCGGGCCTCCCGCACTAAAATATCATGCAATGCTTCCAGCAATTTATCACAGTGGCCGGCATTAATCCCAAATCCAAATACCAGCACCAGGTTCTGCCGGTCAGCCATCTCCACGAAAATACCATATCTTTCAGCTAGCAACCCTGCAATCTCATAACCGGTCAGACCGGTGCCCCGGACCGAAACCACCACCCGCAGGGGATCGTAATCATAAGTCCCGTCACCATCAAGATGTTCGCCGCCGAAAACCTCAATACCTTTAATGGCGTTTAATTTTTCCCTCAAAGCCTGCGCCAGCTCCAGCTTCTCCTGCAGCAACCCCTCACCCTCCAGAGCCATACGCCTCCTGGCCGCGTCCAGGGAAGCCAGCAGAGGATAGGACGGGCTGCTGGTCTGCAGTAAAACAAGCGCTCCGGCCACCCTTGCCCGGTCTATACGTTTCCCCCGCAGGTGCATGAGCGCCGTCTGGGTCAGGGACCCGCCGGTTTTGTGCAAACTCTGGACCGCTGCGTCCACACCGAGACTTAAGGCATCCGCCGGCAGCCGGGCATGAAAATGCAGGTGAGAACCGTGGGCCTCGTCGGCTATAACCGCCATACCGGTCTCATGGGCCAGGGCGGCATGGTTTTTAGTGTCCCCGGTAACGCCGTAATATCCGGGATGAATCAGCAGCAGTGCGTCCGCACCTGGATGTTCGGCCAGTCCCCGGGCCACCTCTGCCCGGCACACTCCCGCAGCAAAATTAAATCCCGGCACAATCCAGGGATTTAAAAAAACCGGCTCGGCGCCGCTGATGAGTAACCCTCCCAGCACGGAGCGGTGTATATTTCTGGGCAGCAGCAGCCTTCCTCCCGGCCTGGAACATGCCGTCACCAGCGCCTGCAGGCCGCCTGTGCTGCCATTAACCATAAAAAATGTACTGTCCGCGCCGAAGGCCAGCGCCGCCAGCCGCTGAGCCCGTTCGATAATCCCGGTGGGATTACCCAGATCGTCCAGTCCGGGCAGCTCCGTAAGGTCTATCTTAAACAGATCCGGGCCTAGCAAGTCCTCCAGATCCCGGGGTGCTGAACAGCCCCCATGGCCAGGCACGTGAAAGCGCCCAGCCGGAGAGGCGGCAAATCTCCGAAGAGCGCCCAGCAGCGGCGCCTCCTGCTGACTGTAAGACAAAATATCACCCTATTAAACATTTATTTATGATTTTATCAAAAAACTGGCAGCCCTTCCAGAACAGAGCGTTCTTATTTTACCAGCAGTTTTATATTATAGTTTCATTTGTTTCTAAGCAAAATAATTAAAAACAAAAGCTTCTTCATTCCCAAATATCATAGCAGCAAAGCAATCCACAGTAAAACAGGTCCGGAACCAAATCTTAGAAAGGAGTTGGGCATTTGTCAGAGGGCTGCAGTATTGATGAAAAAAGCCTTTCCAAAAAATACCGTACCAACGTGCACACCCTGATCCGGGCCTGGAAAAAAGGCTATTCAGATTATGATATCTCCCGTCACACAGGCATTAACCCGCTTACGCTGCAGCAAATCAGAAGTGATATAGAGCTGACCCACCGGCGTCTGCGGCTGGCCAAGAAGAAGGAAGCCGTGGGTATTCAGGCCACAGGGCAGCGCCATATTTTCCTGACCCCGTTAACATAGTCGTTATAGCTTTCGTCCCCGCAGCCGGATTCTACTATGGCCTGCTCACACCAATAACAGATGTAATTACCTTTAATTACCAGGCCAAAATTCAGGTTTTTCCTTTCCCTGTTGCAAACCAGGCACCTGCAGGCTTGTGTCGAAACCATAGCATCACCTCTTCAAAGGTTTTAAGCCCCAGCAATTTCAAATTCTAAACCACCGGATAAAATATAAGTGAGCCTTGGGTTCGGAAGGGGTTATTCCCCTTCCGAACCCTTAGAGCGAACATAAAGGCATGGGGACACACCTCTCTTTGGAGCCTGGATCTAGGGTCAGAGGAATGTCCCCAACTAAGAGCTTTACAGCCTGTTGATCCCTGACCTTCGAGGACGGGGTCTTACAGGCTGTTAGCGAGATAAAAAGGCGGGGCAATTATTACAATATGCCCCGGCCAGCCCGGTGGTTACTCATTTTTACGCTGTAGTATTAGCTTAAGAAGATTCGTTACTATTCAGGTATTCAGAATTCAGACCCCCACGCCGCTAGCGCAGCACCATCAGAGTATGAAAATCCAGAACACATTATGTCATTCTGAACGAAGTGAAGAATCCAAGATCCTTCGCTAACGCTCAGGATGACATTTCCATAAACTTATTTTCAGGGCAGTAGTCAGAATCTTTTCAGTCCAAAGTCTAAAGTCCAAGGTTTCCAGCTTTCATTGACTTTTGACCTTCGACCTTTGACATTAGACTTATTCTTAGTGCTTTTCCTCTTTCTTTTTTCTTTCCACTGCAATGGCGCAGTCGGGACAAAACATCTGGCAGGCGCCGCAGGCGATACATTCTTCATTATTGATTTCCACTGACGGCGTCCCGTACACCCCCAGCACATCGGACCAGGACATGCATTTCTTGGGACATTTCTGTATGCACAATCCACAGCCCTTGCACAGTCCGGGGAAAATGGTCCAGAAGCCTTTATTTCCTTCTATGGTTTCCTCATGAAAGGTTTGCGTCATAAACTCTTGCCCCCCTCCTCACAGCGTGCCGGCAACCAGTTCGGCACCCCGATCGATAGCCTTGAAATTTAGCTCCCGAAGTTCGGGGTTCTTTTCGAACTTGTAGCCCAACTTTTTTTCAATGGCTTCCTTGGCCCGATCTTCTGGAACCACACCGGTGGCCTTAATTACCGCGCCCATAATTATGATGTTGAAAACCCTGGGATGCAGCTCTTCCTTGGCCACTTTAATGGCGGGAATGGGCAGAACCTTTTTGGCATTGGTGGGAATGGCGTCCTCCACCCCTTCAATGCCGGAATCATACACGAAAACCGTATCCGGCCCCACGTACTGGCGGGTGCGGTGTACGGCCCGGTCACTCAGGGCTACCACAATGTCACCAGTTTGAAATTTAGGTGCACCAATGGGCTGATCGCCAATCTGCAGGTAGGCTACAGAAACGCCGCCCCTCTGCTCCACCCCAAAATTTGGTATATAAAGGGCTTCACGTCCCTGTTCGTTGGCTGCCTCGGCAATGATTTCAGCCACCGACTGCACACCCTGGCCACCTTCCCCGGCCAGAATGATTTTTACCGCTTTAGACATATATATTTTCCCTCCTCTTGCCGGGTCCGGGCACCTATTGGTTAAATTGTAGCTTTAACCTTATCTACAACCTCTTCCGATGTAATGCCTACACCTGGCTTATAGAAAGGTATCATTTCCACCGGAGCCCCGAAAATGGCCTCTTTGAGCAAACGTCCCAGCTGGCCCTGAGCTGATTCCATCACCAGGAACCTGCCGGCCCTGGCCGCGGCCTCCCGGAGTTGCTTTTCCGGTAGCGGGCGAAGGGTGATGGGACGGAAATAGCCCACCTTGACGCCGGCTTCTCTTAATTCCCTAACGGCTTCCTTGGCGGCCCTGGCCACCACTCCATGGGATACCACCACCAGAGTGCTGTCCTCCACGCCGAAACTTTCATACTCAGTCACTTCCGGGGCCATTTTTTCGTAATCCTTGAAATGTCCCTGCAGCACCTCGTACAGTTCCTCTTCCACATTGTAGGTGTTGCGGTAATGGGCGGGCGGCCTGTCCACCCCCGGTGTGCCCGGCTTGCCCAGATAAGCTTCGGCCGGTATCAATTCGATGCCCTTTTCCCCGGGGTCATACATGGTGAGGGATTCCCTCATTTTGGCCTGGTAGCCGTCACCAAGCACAAAAGTTGGAAATTTGTACTTCCAGGCTGTGTTAAATGCCTTGATGGTATAATCAAACAGTTCCTGGTGGGTGGATGTTGAATATACCACCCGCAGGCCCTCGCCGTTTCCTCCCAGGGTAGTCAGGGTAACTTCCTGCTGGGAATAAATAACCGTGGCAGTTGAAGGGCCGCCCCTTTGCTGCACCACAACTACCGAAGGCAGGCGCATGGCCTCTGCCATGGAAAGTGGCTCCTGCATCAGGGTGTTGCCCGGACCTGCCGTAGCGGTAAAAGCTTTTTTACCCGCCAGCACCCCGCCCAGGGTGGTAAACCCGGCGGACAGTTCATCCTCCGTCTGTAAAAACTCCCGGTTATATTTGGGAGCCATTCTGGTCCAGTAATGCATAATTTCATTTTGGGGGGTAATGGGATATCCATACATTATTTCGGCCCTGGCAGCCAGTGCTGCGTATGCCACCACCTCGTTGCCGGTCATGAAGACCCGCTTCTCTCCCTGAATAGGCTTATCTGACATTTAAAGGTCCACCCCCTAAGTCTATTGCCAGGCCGCAAAACACGGCCTTTACCAAAGTGTGTGCAGCATGTAGCGCCTGATCGCCCACACCTGATTGCCCATACAATCTCTAGGCCCGATTCTTTCAGCCACGTCCTCCACAGCGGTGGTGGCCACCACCGGCAGTCCCAGTAGCTCAGCCGACCGGCCCAACATTTGGGCGCCTTTCTGCACCACCTCAGCAGTGGTCTCATCTCCCAGGTGGGTATTGTTAATTAGTCCGTCCACCCGGCCCAGCTGCCCTATGTATTCCACAATATCCTCCAGCCGTGCGGTCATGGGCCGTGATATATTGACCACGGCTAAAATCTTTAAATCCGGATCGTCAGCGGACCCCTCAAGCAGATTTAACGTACGGGAGCCTTCCACCCCATATCCTATATCCAGGATGACGTCCCCCGGCCTTCTAAGCGCCCAGCGGTTGGCTGGCCGCATGATATTGCCCGTCTCCCCCAGTCCCGAGGTTTCCCGGGTTTCCCAGGCCAGCACGTCTATGCCCTGTTCCATGAGCTGCTTTTTGATAGGGCGTAATGTATAGCAAGGTTCCACAATGTCCAAATCCACCAGCGCTACCCTGTGTCCCTCCCGGGCCAGCAAAACAGCCCGGTTGACGGCCACCTCACTTTTGCCGCTGGCATATTCACCTATATATGCTTCCACTATTCTTCCGGGAATATTATGGGCACCTCCGTTAATAAATTTGCATTATATTAATTCCAATATATTTTCTAATTTATAAAAACAATTAAACAAATAAACTATTAAAATTTTACAAACAAAATAAACCGGCGGGTCACAAAAATAGAGTGTCCCGCCGGCTATTCGGCAAAAGGCATATTCAATACAAAAGCTGTGCCCCGATCCCTTCATCCACAGCCTATACAAAAAGGGTTTTTAAAACCGCCAGCAAAATTACCCCCGGTATGTTTAATAGCCCGGCGGTCAGAATGGTAAAAGGGTTAAGGGCCAGATGAAAACCCAGCCCGCCCAGAGCCGTATTCACCACCACCAGCAGCAGGGCGCCGATTGACAGGCAAACCACCGCCCTGAACAGCAACTTCAGCGGCCTTACGATCACCGTTCCCAAGAGAAAAAAAATACACAATCCCAGCATTATTAATAATGCAGTATTCCAGCCCATCCGGGTCACCCCTTTTTGGGAGAATATTATGCCGGTGGCTGGTAAAATATTACTGCAAAAGTAGGTGGGCTTATTTATTTTTCATGTATATGTTCAGTCTATAGTCTAAGGTCTAAGGTCTCCAGTTCTCATTGACTTTTGACATTCGACTTTTGACTTTACTATTAATATAGTTCCCGTCTCCCCTCCAGGGCCTTGGAAAGAGTTATCTCATCAGCATATTCCAGGCTTGCCCCCACCGGCAGCCCGTGGGCAAGGCGGGTTACCCTGACACCCAGCGGCTGAATGAGCTTGGACAGGTAAAGGGCGGTGGCATCCCCCTCCACGTTGGGATTGGTGGCCAGAATTACTTCCTTTACCCCGCCGCCGGCAATCCTTTGCAGCAGTTCCCTGACGGTAAGCTCGTCCGGGCCTATACCGTTCATGGGGGATATGGAGCCGTGCAGCACATGGTAAAGACCCCTGAACCCCCGGGATTTTTCCATGGCCAGCACATCCCTGGGCTGCTCCACCACGCACAGCATCTCCGGATTTCGTCTGGGGTCGGCACAGACGGCGCAGGGCTCCCTGTCCGTAAGGTTTAAACACACCGAACAGCGGCGGGTGTTATCCCGGGCCTCGGTAAGGGCTGCCGCCAGCCGGCGGGCTGTTTCCGGCGGCTGGCTCAATATATAGAAGGCCAGGCGCTGGGCGGTTTTGGGCCCAATTCCCGGCAGCCTGGCGAACTCATCCACCAATCGGGCCACCGGACCGTTACTGTGCATTACAATACCACTCCTCGCCCCGGGTTAATCTAAGGTATATTTAAAACAGCCCCGGTATGTTCAAGCCCCCGGTCAATTTGGACATTTCCTTGGACATCATGTCCCTGGACTGGTTCAGGGCGGCGTTTACCGCCGTAAGGATCAGATCCTGCAGCATTTCCACATCTTCGGGATCTACCGCTTCCGGCTTTATCTCCACCAGCGTTATTTCCTGCTTCCCGTTAGCCACCACTTTCACCACACCGCCCCCAGCGGTGGTTTCCACCGTGCGGTCGCCTAGTTCCTCCTGCATCTTGGCCATATCCGCCTGCATTTTCTGCACCTGTTTCATCATTTTGGCCATATTGCCACCCATCATAGTTATCTGCCTCCTTAAATATTTACGTTCCTACGTATTTCCGCCATCCATCAATACATTACATTAAACACTTATTACATTATGCACTGAATATATTCCTGTACATAACACCCGCGCATATTTTTAATTGCGCCTAGTCATCAAAGGAGATGTCCTCCGGCAATTCCTGCTCCTCCCCCTCAAACAGTCCGGCTGCCTCATCGTGGGTAATAGGTGGTTCCTCTTGACAACCGGCCGTGGGAGGCCTTTGTTTTGATACCATAAACCTTATGCTCAGTTCCTCCTGGATAACACTTCTGACAATCCTTTGCAAAACATCTTTATTATTTTCCGATTCCATCATGTGCAGGGCAAAAAATGAGTTTTCGTCCTTTTCCCAGAAGGACACCGTCAGAACCCCGCCGGACAGAGAGGAAGGCCAGGAGCCTGCCCCCCCGGTTAAATAAGTATATATACCACCGCAGTTTTTTGAGCGGCGCACAGTATCGATAATATCATTCCAGCGGTCGGTTACTTTTTGCAGCAACATCACGCCGCCATCTGTTTTTCCAGCGTTCTCCCCGGCCTCCAGGGAATTATCAGCGTTAGGGCCGGACTCCGTAGGAGCGGGAACGCCTTCGTCAGAACTGGCAGCCGCCTCTTTCCGGCCTTCTTCCCAAACCGGCCGAACCGATTCCCCGGTGGCCTCCCGGGGTTTTTTATTTTCGGAAATTACCTCCTGGGTGGGATCCGGCTTCACTGCACCGGCCGCAATTTTCCCCCGTTCAGTACCGCGCTTCCTACCCGGGCCATTATCCCCATCGCCCGCCTTTACCGGTTTGGTCACTGTGACGGCAGCACTGGGTTTCTGGCTCTGGCTGTAATAGACGGTATCTGTTTCCCCGCTGGCTTTAGTTTCTTGCAAAGACCAGCCCTGTCCACGGGGTAAACTGCCGTCCCCGGCCAGTTTTGCCATCCTCTCTTCCAGTTCAGCCACCCTGGCGGCCAGTTCATTAAAGCCTTTTACTCCCTCTGAGCCGCCACAGCCGCATATCCTGGCACAGCGTACCAGGGCTACCTCCAGCAGCACCCTGGGCTGGGTGCTCCATCTCATCTCCTGGTCCACGGCGGTCAGTATCTTTAATGCTTCCAGCAATTTATCCGGAGCAGTTTCACTTTCCCCGGAATGCCCGCTCCCTCCGGCCAGTGCTTTTAACAAAGCACCCCGCATATGGGCTGCAATTTCCCTGGCCAGCAGGCGCAAATCAGTTCCCTGATCAAAAAGCTCCCCCAGCAGGGCAAGGCACTCCCCCGCTCTGCCACCAGTTATCAGTTGCTGAAAATTTTCGAGCACTTCTTCCCGGACCGTCCCCAGCATGTGGTGCACGTCTTCCGCCGTCACCCGCCTGTCGCTGAAAGAAGCGGCCTGGTCCAGTATGCTCAGGGCGTCACGCAAGCCGCCATCTGCGGCTTTGATAATCAAATCAAGAGCGCCGTCCTCCACCTCAATGCCACTGCCCCCGGCAACCTCCCGGAGCCGGACGGACATGACTTCCCTGTCGATGCGATGAAAATCGAAACGCTGGCAGCGGGACAATATGGTCACGGGCACTTTGTGGGGTTCTGTGGTGGCCAGCACGAACACCGCGTGTCCCGGCGGCTCCTCCAGAGTCTTCAGCAAGGCGTTGAAAGCCGGGTCGGTGAGCATGTGCACTTCGTCTATTATGTACACTCTTTTTCTGCCGGTGGTGGGAGCATACCTGATGTTTTCCCGCAGTTCCCTGACTTCGTCAATACCCCGGTTGGAGGCGGCATCAATTTCTATCACGTCCATGGAGGTGCCGCCCTGTATTTCCAGACAATTGCTGCACCTGCCGCAGGGCTCCACCCCGTCTGGTTCCAGACAGTTTAAGGCCCTGGCCAGTACTTTGGCAGTGGTAGTCTTGCCCGTACCCCGGGGGCCGCATAAAAGGTAAGCATGAGCAACCCTGCCGGCCTTCAAGGCATTTAGCAAGGTCCGGGTAATATGCTCCTGGCCCGCCACCTCCCGGAAAGTCTGCGGTCTCCATTCGCGGTACAGTGCCATATAGGTCATACAAAAACACACCCGCCCCAAGTAATCTATCCAGTAAAACATAGCCCGTTATTATTCAGGCATTCAGGAGTCAGTAGTCAGAATTCAGAATATTTCCAGACGATAAACCGTTCTCTCATTCTGACTACTGACTCCTGACTCCTGAGTAGTTCCCAGTTACCACAATAAAATTCTATAACCCTAAAGCTATTTCCTTTAAACAAAAAATAAAGAACTGTTCCTGTTAAGAACAGTTCTATTTTAAAAACAGTTAATTGTATACTTGCTGGCCGTGCACCCGCCTTTGAATAATAACTTCCGGGCGATACCCCTGCAGGTAGCTCGGGCCAGGCACCCTTGCGGCACCCGGAGGTATTCCCTTAGTGCTGCTTCCGTCAGGACCTGACACGGTTCAGGAGCCCCCGTCGCGCAAGACCCAACCGTCAACACCCCTTACAGGAGCCGGACCCCACAAGTTAAACCCTGGGGCAGGAATTCAATCCCGCTATAGCGGTTTGCGGGTTCAGGGCACCGCTACCTCCCCATCTAGCACGACCAATATTTATACTTAAAAATAAAATGGCGGAGAGACAGGGATTCGAACCCTGGAGGCAGTTTCCCGCCCACACGCTCTCCAGGCGTGCGCCTTCATCCGCTCGGCCATCTCTCCGTGGACTCAAAAAACTATCTATAAAACTGTGGCACGTCCCGCAAACACAGAGTTTCCGGCTAACCGTGACTAGATTATTATACATTATAGCACAGTTGGAATGCAAGTGTTTTTAGAAGCTGGAACCCATTTCCGTCCCTTTCCTGACGCTCCCTCCGCCCTGCCAGGTTGCAAACCCGGCGCAGCAAATAAAGAGAGAAGGCATCTGCCTTCTCTCTAGAGAGCAACCATCCTTACAGACTACGTACTCCCATGCTTTAAATTACACTCCGTTTGCTTGTAATGGAACCCCATTCTCCGCTACTACCACAGCGAAGGTCAAACCAGGATCAAATCCCTTACTGTCACCAAGGTCATTCACTAACCGGAAATACCTGTTTACTTCCTCGACCGGAACCAAAAACATTTGTTAAAACAAAAAACACTATCCTGGACTGGTCTAACTTGCAACAAACCGGAAAATCATTCCTACGCTTCTTGCAATACCGTAAAACCTGTGTCTCTGTAAGGATGGTGCTCACCATTATATTAACACTAGCGGGATGGGATTGCAACAACTTTTCACATGTTATTATTAAACTCTATTACAATATAATGTCATATCTTACGTGAATAAGAAAATGCCTACAGTGAATAGGCTATCCAAAAAAGACTGTCCAATTTACTATAGGCATTCCAAATACAGATGCCAAGGTTTTTGTTGTGAGATTTTTTCTCTAAATACGTTAATTTTGGTATACAAATGTGCCATTATAAGCATAATATAATTATGATCAAGAGAAAAAATCTCTATAAGGATTGGAGTGGCAAACATGTTATGTCAGTTTACATTTGAAAATTTCAAATCATTTAAGAATGAAGCTACCTTGGACTTGTGCGCCGAAAAAATCAGCGAGCACGAGGACAGTCTGATTGTTGATTCGCACGACAGTGAGAAATTTTTGCCGGTTACTTCTATCTATGGCCCAAATGGCGGAGGAAAGTCCAGCGTATTAGAGGCGTTTGTGTACATCTCCCATAAGGTACTCTTGCCGGTTATAGCGTTAAAGGCCATGGCAACTTCAAAGGAGGAAAACCTTGAGGATGGGAAAATGAAAGAATTCAAGAGTTTTCCTGTCGATCAAAAGGAAAAGTATTATTTGTTTGACAAGAGCTGTAGGGAATTACCTATAAAATTTGATGTCCTCTTTCGCGTTAATAAAACCGAATATCGGTATCAGTTGAATATTCTGCATTCTGATATTGTAGAAGAAAACCTGTATGCGAAAAACCTTCAAACAGGCGACTTGGAAATAGTGTTTGAGCGGGATGCCTCTGATTTTTATATTGGCGATGTTTTAGGGGAAGTCAAAGTTGGAAACATTAAGTCCTCTATTCCGTTACTGTCTCATTTGTCCATAAACTACGATATCGAAACAATTGACGATGTAATCAAATGGTTTTTAGAGTGCAGGGTTTTAGATTATGATTATCCGTATGAGGATAAAAGGATTGTTTTTCTAAAGGACAAGAACAGGAAAGATATTTTCTTAAAAATGCTCGCCGAGATGGATATCAATATAACAAGCATACGAACAGAAGAAGATACCAATGGGAAAATAACCGCTGTTTACACCACACACTGCCTAGAAGATGGTTCGTGTGAAGAATTGCCCTTTGAGGAAGAATCGAGTGGAACACGTAAGCTCTTTGGTTTGCTACCTTTTCTGTTGGGATGCTTGCATAAGGGAAGCCTTGTTATTGCTGACGAGATGGATGCCAAGTTACATCCTAAGCTTCTTCGGTATATCATCGGGCTGTTCACAAATCCATCTATTAATACCAAGGGGGCCCAGCTTATTTTTACCTCTCACGATATGAGTACCATGAAGCTTGCAGTATTTAGAAGGGATGAAATCTGGTTTTCTGCGCTTAATAAGAAAAACGCATCAAAATTGTATTCGCTGGTGGAGTTCAGGAAAGACAACGGTGCCAAGGTGCGCCCTGATGAAACTTATGACAAGCAATATATAGAAGGAAGGTATGGAGCTGACCCTTATCTCAAGAATATTCTTGATTGGGGGATGATTCAATGAGTTTAAAACCGTTAAAGACAAGCACCCAAAAAAAATTGGAAGCCGCCATGCAGAAGAAAAAAAAGAAAATAGAGGAGTTACATCAATTGCCCCCTTATACGGTTATTTTCAGTGAAGGTATCAAGACAGAGCCGTTCTATATTCGAGGACTGACTAAGTTATGTATATATGAGTGATTTGTGAAGTAACAGGCCAAAACAAGGACCTTCTCCGTTCAGGAGAAGGTCCTTTTATATTCAGCTCCGCAGTTCATGAATATCCTTGCAGTATTCCAGCGCCTCGGGGTTGGCCAGGACGTCCTTGTTCAGGACGGACTGGTTATGAATCAAGTGCCGGACAAATCTGGTGGGCATAACTCCAAAAGGAAAAGAAGCCCTGACTGAAACCCTGCCTTGGCAATGCGGCAGGTAAAATTATAACCAATTAGCTGAAGGTTCAACTAATTTAAAAATGGAAAGTGAGGGATTATAGCTGAAAAGGTTCTATTTTGTCGGAGGTCCCCAAGGAGGGCTTCGCTGAAGAATTCTTCCGGCGTCTTGGTGAAATTGGAGGGTCGCCGCCGGGTTGGCCTTTATGCCTGATCCCTTACTTTTACTTTGGTAGCTATTGCTTCTTCAATAAATTGATTAAGGGAAACTCCTTCCATTATGGCCTGCCTAGCAGCTTTTTTATGCAGGTCGGTAGAAATCCTTATATTAAAGCTTCCTTTGTAAGTTTTTTCAGGCATTTTATTATTCAAATTGCAAGTTCTGATGTAATCTTCAACTGCCTCAATAAGAGCGGACTTTAATTCCTCCACACTCTTTCCTTCAAAGCTAATTAAATCATCGATACCTTCGATTCTCCCAAAAAAAACTTCGTCTTCGGCACTAAAGTGAATTTTCCCAATATAATCTTTGTAAATCAAGATATCCTTCATCGGATTACCCCCTGGGTTTTTAATACTTCGATGAGCTGGTCAATCTGATACAGCTTTAACTCGTTTCCGGGATGAGGTTTATGAAGCCGGATGATATGTTGTGTCACGCCGTGAATAAAGGCTACTCTGGAACCAGAAGACCTTCCTTTATTCTCTTCTGAATAGCCAAATCCATGCAGTAGTGTTTTTAATTCATCATATGTAAAATCACGAGGCCTGTTCAAAAGCCTCTTAATTAGTTTATCCTGCCTGCTCATAATACTAATATAATTGAAACAACCGATTTTTGCAACTGAATTTTAGTTGCAGAAATCGGTTGCTCACCTTTCTACGGTTCATTGTACCGATTGGCCGCGGTGGTCCTGCTCGTTTCGGGGTGCTGGTGGGAACAGGCGCCGTTTGGAGGCTTCTGATATCTTAATGTTATAACAGGAGGGTTTTGCACCTGTTCGAATATCCAGGGCCTGCCCTCGTTGTTTATGGGCGGCTGAACGCCGAGCATAGCGCATATTGTCGGTATGATGTCAAGTATACTGAGTTCGCCCTGCACACCTGAGCCTGCAGGTGTGCTGCCGCCGGAAACCACGCAAAAAACTTCCCTGTTGTATAGATCGTCGGTTCTGTATACCCCTGAGGCCTCCGCACAGAAAGTTTTACCCTCCATAGGATTGATGATATAGTCGGCATATTCGGCAGGGGCGCCCAGTTCACCGGGGGTATAAACGCCCTCAATATTCTCAGCCATGATTGTTGCCGGGTCTTTTAGAAAGGCAAGCACGTCGGCTTTATCCTGCTCGCCGGCGTTTCCGGTAAAAGACAACTGGGCATAGCTCATATAATATGTTTTTATGATCATAGCCTTGGCGTCAGCAGTCACAGTACTGCTGGAAGAAACAGTTTTGACACCCGTCCCGTTGGTGATTGCCGTTGCCAGAGCAGCCGGGTCCACCTTGTTGCCGACCACATACGAACCAGTGAGTGAGTGTAATATTATTGTGGTTTTATCAGCAATTCCCCGGTCTGCCAAAGCCTGTTTAATGGCGCCTATTTTCGCGTCAATAGCGGTCAGGGCATTGGCCCGCTTTGACGGTGTATCCCACCCTGTGCCACCCCAGCCGACCATCTTAATATCATTGGAATAGGCGGTTATGAATTGCGGTATTTCGCTGCTGCTGATTGCGGCGACAACTTCATCCGCAGCCGTGCTAAATGACACAAGCGCATCACCTTTGGCGTGTTCTATCAGCTTATAGCCGTTACCGATTGTGGAAACACCCCGTCCTTCAATGGACTTGTTACCATAGCACCAACCCGTAGCAAGAACTTTTACACCGGTATTATCGGCCTTCAGTTTTTCAAATATAGTCTGGGCGGCCATATTGTATGTGACAGCAGGTGAGCTCTGGACAGTTTTGCTTTTTTTGTCATAATAACGGTACAAAAACTTATTTGTTCCCGTTCCCGCCCCGGTCAGCACCGCAGCCTGCGAGCCGCCGTAGGAGGGCACAACCGTGTTCACTCCCCTGAGCCTGGCCCCCTTTGCGATCAGATCGTCTATGTTTGGTGTATTTACATTTGGGTCTGCCTTGATTTGGTCATACATTTTGTCCGACAAACCGTCCACAACCAAATGTATTACATATGTTTTGTTTCCGGACGCTTTGCCAACCTTTATTCCCTGGCCCAGAAATAAAAACATCAGGAAACATGCCACTAAAAATAACGATATTGTTCTTATGCTCACTTTATTCTGTTTCATAGTCTTCTGCTTTCTTGATTTTTTCCATACAATACCAGTATTTCGGATCATTTTTAAATTTTCTTATTAATTCAATAAGCAATTAATAAGTGCACATATTTTATATTTTAAAGTATGATTTTTAAGTAAATTTTAATTTTATTTTAGACAGACATTATATTTATGCTAAATAATGCCACTCTATTATGATATTGGCTGCCGAACTGCTTTACCAGGCGTTAATGTCTCATTAACCATCCGCTTTTGTTTATGGTTACCATTTTTGATAGCTATTGTGGACATGGTGTGAACAGATAGTGAAGCCTTCACGAAAAAAAACCACGGAAAATCCGTGGCTTTATATGCCTGCCTCCATTCTCTCCATCCCTTGCTCCCGGTAATAAGTCCCTATACCCTTGGCTAGTTCAGCATTATTCCCTGTGAAAAGTAAAAACGCCTTAGCAAGTTCCAGAATATCTTGAGGGCTTTTTTTCGCCAATAGTGCTGTATGCCAAAGCCGGGCATAATTATAGCCTCTTTGAAAATCGTTTAGATACTGTTTGGACACAAATCCCCCTCCCCCATCCTGTATACTCTCTCTGCTTATGTCATATATTCTATTTTAGAATATTTAATTGCCATTATCAATCAATATAATTCGATTTTGGAATATATAAAGTTTGTATATTGGTTTGCAACTGGCAAAACTGTACTATAGAAAAGTAATTATTCTTTTTTAGAATAGGTGATTGTTTTGAATGTTGGTGCACGTATACGAGAATTACGCAAAGCCAAAGGGCTTTCCACCCAAGAACTGGCTGAAATAACAAATATTTCACAGCCGGTTATTAGTAGATTAGAAACCAATAACAGATCTGCTGATGTAGCATATATAGAGATAATCTGCAATGCTCTGGGTATCACCCTCGCTGACTTTTTCGCTGAAGACCAGCAGGATTTAGCTCCGGAACTCCGGCGGCTATTAGAAACAGCCAAGAAATTAACGCCGGAGCAACGGGAACTTGTTCAAAGATTATTGGAAACCATATGCAAAAATTAAGGCTTGCCCCCACCCAACGCCGGAATTGTATGACGGAACGATACACCTCAAGGAACCATCTTACTCATTTCTCCGTTTTGGATACTACCAATTAACCCCGCCCCTCAATATTTGTAAATAGCAGAAGAAGGCCCGTTCCCCTTCTTTTGATGGGGAATCGGGCCTCTCGTTATTCGATAATAATCTATACATACTCTGGGTTTTCAGATCTCTTTTGGTCTTCTTGATAGATACTACCAAAATAACTTTATCAGGTGATATTGGCTCTGTTTCAGTTTATCCTTAGTGGGAATCAATTAAATCTTTTTTAATGAGTAAAATTCTATATCTTTAATGCTATTTAACGAGACAGGAAATACTAGGCCAATAGAAATGGGACAAAGAACCGTCCCCTGTCCCTTTGAAGCTATTCGTTATGTACGAGTTTATGCCCGACCCGACAGTAGCGGATGCCATTATGGATCGACTGATTTTTTAGGTCTTATGGCTGGATATATCAAAATCCTATATAATTAAGAAATGGACTCATTCAAAAAATCTACTAGGTATAGCGCTTAGTGTTTCTGCGTTAAACCGTTTAAGGAGGTGCATCATAAGAGCAGGGTCGAATTGGAAACTATTATTGCATGAATCTTAAAAGATTGTCTTTTAATTCATCGCGTTTAGATACTTTGATTTCACATTGCCATATAACCAAATAATTCCATCCCATCTCTGCCAATGCTTTGTAATTATAAGAATCTCGTTTTTGATTTGTCTCAATCTTTTTTTTCCAAAAATAGCGGTTTGATTCAGGGAGATGTCCTCGATTACAGGTGTGCCCGTGCCAAAAACATCCATTTATGAAGATTGCCTTTTTCTTACCGTGGAAAATGATATCCGGATTGCATGGCAGAGTAGGACTTTTAAGACGGTAGTACTTAAAGCCCATTTCACATAGCAACTCACGGACATATATTTCCGGAGAAGTTCCCTTGTTCTTAATTTTTTTCATTATTTCGGAACGCTTTTCCGAATCGAAAACATCACTCATAAATACCTCGTTTAGGTGCTCTTCAATATGTTCAGCCTGTCGCTTGCAAAATTCCGGTGGCAACGCGTTTCCAATCACGAGTGCTATGGCTGCTAACGGTATATCTTCAGGAAAAATATAGTTACGCGGAAATGTTTGCAGTAGTGATGCTTCTCGTGCGGATATACATCTATCCTGCTCCGGATGAAGGAATCTCCCTTTTGACGGATTCAAACACCCACCCGTGATAGTCGACGATACTCGATCCCATGACAAGCGACCATACACGTCCCTAAATCCGATACCTTCTCTACGATGACATTCGAGCGTATACTCGTCCGGTAAATCGGCGCGACTCCCTCCATCGTGTGGTGTAAGTTCTATCCTTCGCTGTACCGCCGGAGTATGATGCGGAAATATTCTATGTACCGGATCATTACTTTCTTCCGGGGGCTCAAGGTTTCCAATTGTATCTCGCACGGTAACTATCTCGACTTGTCCTTCAATTGGCAATATCTCACCGAGTAACGACCCCAGCATGACCAACCGCTTTCTTCTTTGCGGTACCCCAAAATCGGCCACATTAGCTATCATGTATTTCGGATTATATCCCAGCCTTTTCAAATGTGATAACGCTTTCTTGAATTCTGTGTATTCGGCTAATGCGGGAACATTTTCCAGCATGATGGTCAAAGGCCTTAATTCCTCAACAAAACGCACGTATTCCCATATCAATCGGTTGCGAGCGTCTCTTTGAGATCTTTTTTTGTTTTTTCTGCGCATAGTCGAAAATCCTTGGCAGGGAGGGCATCCCGCCAAGAGATGCAATTGCTCTCCATGGAGTAATTCGGCGATGATCGCCGTATCAACTGTTCTGATATCTTGTTTTAAAAAGTGTACTCCGCGCTGGTCGTTGTTGGCCCTATATGCCCTGGCCGCAAATTCGTCAATTTCAACGGCGGCGATAACATTAAACCCCGCCTCAAATAACCCTTCGGTCATACCTCCACACCCGGCGAATAAGTCAACGGCAGTATATGTCAACGAACTCACCTCCTACTTCGAGTATTTTTATCATGGATTCCATCGGCTATAGAAACCCATGTCCGGATACTCGAACGTTCCAATGACCATGGCGCGGTCAAGAAAAATATTGAACTCCTCGCAGCTTGTTTCGGGCAACAAAAGACAAGTGTGACATGCGGCCAAGTTCAAAGCATCACGACCTTGCCCCTCGCTCGAAATACAAACGGGATCGTTTGAGCAAATTCTTCCTGATTCAATCGCCTTTTTGAAGATCCTCGGGAAGCAATCCGAATAGCCTTGACGAACAAGTCCGCCGAGGGTTCCTTCGGAATCGCCGCTCGCGGTATAAATCAGTATTCCGGCCATTGGCGAGCTTTTGGAATCGCTGCAGTATATCCGTTCTCGTAGTGATGCAGCCGTATAGCCACATTCAAAACTCAATTGCCTAATCAACAAATGAGACAGAGAATGCAGAAAAATGAATTTCGGCGTTAATTGTCGTCCGACAAATTGTCCCTGATAAGTTGTCGAGTAATTCGACGTAATAATATTCGCTCGCTTATACACCTCGTCGTTATCGCGTAGCCACTCGATAAATACTTCGTCGTCATACTCGATAAAGATACCTTCTCCCCGAACTTCGTATGCTGGATACCAAGGAGTAGCAGGCTCCTTTATGGAAACAAACCCGCGTTCTCTAACGCCCAAGTCCGAAGAATCCGGAGGATTAAGACGTGTAAAGCCTGTCAAGGCTCTAACCTCGCGTACTTTGCGTATAAGCGCAATTGATTTTATTCCCGGAATATCGTATCCCTTGGTATCGACACTCTCGCGAATGAAATCATCAGAATCAAGTTCATTCGCCGGAATTTGACCGTTAAGCGCACGGAATTCTTCCGTTCTGTAATGCTCGCTATCAGTCGTATATTCTTCAGGGACATCCTCCAGCCATCTTCGCTCAAGTATGCCCTTAACTATATCGGCATTCACGGATATCTGACGACCAATGCGAGCCGCCCAATCGTCAAGCCGTCGGCGAATGCGATCTTCTCGTTCGTCGGCGTCAAAATCTTCAATTTTTATCAAACAATTTCTGTATTCTTCGGATTGCTCGATCTTTACATTGATTATGTCTGAGTAAGGTGGAATAACGAGAGAACTAACAACCTTGGGGAAATATGCCGCCGAGGCGCCGCGCTGTATGGCTCGCGGGTATTCGTCACATACCTCGTGCTGGTTTTTCCATGGGTGAAATCCCGTGCATTTGTAGCCGCTCCCCATTTTTTCCATAGCTGAACGTCCGTTTTCTTTATCGAACGCTCCAAATAAGGAAGCTTTTGCTTTACAGGTTTCGCAACGTACTTCAAGCCCTTCCAACCCCGCCGAAGAAGTAACGCCGGTTTGGAATGTCAACTGTGGATTTGCGCAGATTTCCACTTTGCCGCTTTTGTTTTTCTCATGCGCCCATTCAACCCAAGGGAAATCGTCAATATGCCCGTTTTCACAGGCAACTACGACTCTTGTAATAACAAGCTCGCGTTTACAACGCATACACCGTGGGTGTTTCATATAGGGGTCGTATTCCAAATTTTTGGCCGGCGCCACTCTGCGATATTCATTTACCCATCTTTCAATTGGCTGGAAACGTCTACACTCGGGGCAAAAATACCACTTTGGAAAACGCGTGTAAGATATACCCAGCGGGAAATCATCTTTACCTCCGGGCATACCAAAATATGACACCCTCAATGCTTTTTCTAATCGCTCGTCATGTATCGTTAAAATCTTGTCGTCCCAGTACTCCTGTGCGGCGGTCATTAATGTCTGATCTGGGAAATCTATCATTGCTCCAACGCCGTATTGTAAGACCGTCTGAGCCGCTCTCATTGTGTGGGTAACTCGACTGAGCGGAAGCCTTCTCACCGGTTCAATCACTGTTATCACCCCACAATAATATATTTGACGCGATGCTTTGGTCGACATTACGCATCGAAGTCAGCGTTTCAAAGGCATCATCGTGTCCGCTACCGAAAGGTTTTATCAATCGTCTCGCATTTCCGGCGGGTGGAGTGACGATAAATCTATCCCCATAATAGAAGTTGTCTTCACCCGCTACGGCAATGCCCTCTTTCCATTTACTCCAAAAAAACGATAGCTCTCTCAATACATCATCGGTTTCATCCGATAGAGGTTCATCTAATCGTTCGTTAATCTGTTCTATTCGCGAAACGATGTATTGTTCAACTTTAGAGATACCTTCCATCTCCAAATCAAAATAACGAGCGTCCGAATCCCGTGTCAACCCGTATTCATGACGCATAAGCGAAATCGCGACGGCATGAAGCGCCCTATCTCTTGCTGGTTTTGAAAACGGAGTGACACCCGTAGGCTCCACGTATTTGTAGAATGAATCGTGGTACGCTTTGAATTGTTCGTAATGCGATCTATCGCGACTCTTAGACCCGTCGAACAATGTCAACGCTATACCGGGATAGGTTCTGCCAATACGGCTGGAAGCTTGTATGTATTCGCTCGTCAGTTTGGGCTGGCCAACCAACAACATTATATTTAGCCGATCGACGTCCACACCAACCGAAATCATATTAGTAGCGAGAAGGACTCCTATGGCGTACTTCTTAGCTTTTTGATTTTCGGCGGAATACGTTAGGTGCTCCATTTTGTCGAGCGTTTCGTTAAGCTGAGTTGTTGATACACGACTGGTCAATTCGCTTGCCGACCCGGTGGGGCGAGCCGCGCTTCTTCTGCCAAAACGATATGCCATTCTCCTAATATTGTCTTTTACGTCGTCATCCACCAAGGTAGCGCACTTTCCCAAGTCGCGAAGACTGTTAAAATAAGTAGCGAGAGTCCAAAATTTATCTTTGACTTCGTTGTCATATGGAAGCATATGCACGCGTTGAAGTACCGTGGAAATCACTCGCACCTCCATCATTGCCTTTGTTTTTCCGGAGGGCATGATGCCAACATACAGTCTTCCCGGTTTTTCACGTTGATCGGCTTCTTGCGCGAAATACGAATCTTCCGCGTCTATACCGGGCGCAGGGAATTGCCGAAATTCGCGGTTATAAAGCGCGGAGCATTGTGATCTTGCCCTGCGTATCGTCGCAGTGGACGCTATGATTTTCGGCTTGACTCCTTTACGACAACATAACGCGTCCACCGCCGTTTCATACAAACCCACCATAGTACCAAGAGGCCCGGAGATAAGATGTAGTTCATCTTGTATTATTAGCTCCGGCGCGCGGTTCTCGCTTCCGGCACCAAAGAATGCGCCCGCATAGCTTTTCCACGCTATCATCGCGAATTTATCTACGGTACCGAAAAGTAAAGTCGGCGGGTTATCATACAACTCTTCGTCAACTACTTGTATGGGTAACCGTCCCTCGAACTGACATCCCTCTTGCGGGCAAAACATATAGAAATGCCCGTCCTTAAACTGATAGCCCCACTGTCCAATCAGGCGCTTTTTGTTGGTGTCGGTATCCCGCACGAGTTTTGTTCCACACCAAGGACATTTCAAAATTTGAAATTTATTATGACGATCTTTTGCCTCACGTAACCCTTTTGCGGTCGCTTCGTTCAGTTTTTTCCAATGTTTCTTCGCGTTATTGTCTCCGGCGGTATTATGATTGGGTGTATGTGTTCCGCCTATCCAAAGCCCGATTGTAATAGGTTCTTTTCCTAAAGGATATAACGGGTACTTATTCTCTTTTAAACAGTCGCGCCGAATCGCTTCGCAAGCACAGATAAGAATGCCCGCCCTTACGAATTGCTGAGACGCCAACAATCTTAGAGTATAACGCATAATTACGGCGGTTCCTCCGGGGTTTTCTGGATACATCAGTTTGCGATAAAAAATTGAAAACGCCGTCAGGCCTAAATATGCTTCGGTTTTCCCGCCTCCTGTTGGGAACCATATTAGATCAACAATATCACGCTCCGGGATACTAGGATCAACAATAGAGCTAATACTCATCAACAAGAAGGCAAGCTGGAATGGGCGCCAAGCTGGTTCCAGTCCCTTTGGATGGAACGACTCGGCGTGGAAATAGTTCAACTCGGTTATCTTTTTTTGCAGCTCAGTGTCATCTGGATAACTGTCGGTGGCTTGTATGGCTGTGTGTATTCTCTGCATATACATCGCACGATTGGCCAGCGCGAAAGCGGAATAAGCAATCTCATTTTCGGTAAGTGTCTTGATACCGTAATACATTCTACTCGCTGAATCTCTACACTCCGATATGTGTCTGCCAGCAGCGGAGGTATATCGCTCGCCAAGCGTCACGGACATACGCTCGATATCATCTATCCAGCGGCAATAAGAATCGACAATCGCCTTTAACGCGGTTATTTTTTCAGTTTTATCGGAATCATTCAAATCGGATAAATACCGCATTTGAAATGCGTTTGATGGTATAGACTTGTCGTGGTTGTCAAAATCCATTTGAGCAACCGTAGCGGTAGGCATAAAGTCGCTTTGTAATATACCTTCGCCGTTATCGTCGATATCCCATACTGCGGAGGTACCGTGTCCCGTCGCATACACGCGCTTATTTCTGTACAGAAGGTCAAGGGATTCTTCTTCGTTATCGTAAGACTCGCTGAAAGAGCTCTGAGAATACTCCGCGAACAATATTCTATTTTCATGACTCGTAATCGTTATTTTTGGTTGAAAAACTGAATTATGTCCGTTATACTTGCCTTTTTCTTCATTAACAAGCATTATCGTTATAGCGATCAATCCGGTCTTCGTGGGTTTCTTAAGCAGAGTAAGCTTTAAGTTCAGCCCATCAATATTAGACACGTCGGTGTATGAGCCCGCCTGAAATGAAGCCGTAATTTTTAAATGATGAGGTTCTCGAATATAGCCGCTTCTGCCCAATTGATTACAGAGGCGAAACGCTGCATCTATAAGTCTTAAGTCTTCGACTTTATCCGAATTCATAATCCTAAATACGTCCATGCGAGTAAGCGGAGCTTTCAGGCGAAGGAGAAGCTTTTCCTTATCAAATTCAATATATGGGTCAAACTCCATTGGAATCGTGTAGCCGTCATAATCGGGAGTAAACGGCAGGCAGCAATCCTCGAGTTTGGCTTTGCTGTATGTGCCAAAATCAAGGTCTACGGTCAACGATTCAACATCCGCCTTAACAAAAAACGACAGTCCCATCGAAGAGGGTAGATTCTGTGTTGACAGGCTTATCTCATCGTCCAAAGTGGTTACGTCACCGTCTTCCGAGGCGTTTTCACTATAAATAATATCCGAAGAATTCTCTTTGCCAGCCGATTCGTTATCGGGCGAAGACAACTCATCGGTGTCTTCGTCTACTTCCGCAATGTCTTCCTCCGGAATAATGGGCGCGTCGTTGTCGGCTCCTATTGGATTCCTTTGCGGGTATAATATGCCCGTACTGTATCTTACTTCGGGGAGGTCTGTGATAATCTCATGCTCCGCGTCCGGATATGATATTTCAGATCCAGGGCCTAATAATTCTTTTTTAATTTGTTCCAGCAAGTACCGCCTTGCCTCGAAAAGTTCCTGATTGTCCATTAGAATTCCTCCCGGCTTTACTGTTCTTGCGGACGGTTAAGTAAATAAGACGGTACGCTTAAACCATCTGGCTTTATAATGCTTTCAATCTGGAGAACCCGCGCGAGACTTGAAATGTTACCGATCACAGAATTCAGCGCTTCGTCCATCTTTTTTCTCCTCTGTCCGAGCGAATTGATTATACTTAGACCTATATACTTCAATATCCTCATGCGCATGGATCGTATTAGATTGCAAGCGTCCCAATATGCGTTGGAATTATCGGACATTTCATCGTTATCCGTTACTAAAGCGATGGCAACGAAAGAATCCAAGTCGCGAGGGCCGACAATGTGACTTTCCTCATTAAGCCACGACCGAATTGTTACTTCGTGTTTTGCGTGTCCCATTTCGGCTATTTGTTTTGAAACATCTTTGAATGACAAACCCTGGGCGTCCATATGGCGTTTTAGAACCAATTTCCATTCTTGCGATTTTTCGTATATTTCCGCGAGTGACGAATTCGCGCTGTCGCTCGCAATCAGTATTTTCAACGCTTCGGCGACGATATCTCTTGTTTTATCGCCATGACTGGTAAAGACGAGATAATCTCCCGGAAGCAGGTCGGCGACGTTTTTATCCACAACGGTTTCAGTGGCCTCGTCGAAAGAATACGCGACGTAGTTTTTTGTCAAAAAAGCGATCTCTCCGGATTCGAATGTAATGATTCGGTAAACGGGTGTGATGTGCTGAGTTAATCCTGTATTATCGCTGGCCGACACAACGGCGTTTTTAATGGTAATCGTTCGAATATACTCTTCCAAATCGGCTTCCATATTCAATTCTTGGGTCATTGCTTCCTGCAAGTGTTCGGTGGTTTCTACAGCCGTTATGGAATTTCTGGCGTCGTAATAACTCTGAGCCGCTTGAGTCTCTCTTATCAAAGCCGAGAAGGCCGTGTCCTCAAATTCATACAAAATCGTGGTAACCATACCGCCGGGTTCGCAGGCGCACGGGTTGAAGTGCTTTCCTTTAAACGCTCCGACGGATATCGTTTTTCTGTCGAGAGAATCTCGTTCGTATCTTCCGGGGATAACAAAGCGCAGCCGCTTGAGAAGCATTTTGTTTTTTCCCAGGAACGATAATGAAAAGACGGTACCAAAATAACCTTTTGGTACGACTATGTCGGCATGCTGGTTATTTTCCAAGCCAAGTAATTGGTCAAATATATAGTTGAATTTGCCATTCTCGTAGCGGATACTTTCATAGAATTCGCGCAATCCGAGATATAACGTTTCCATAGCATCGCCAAGGGCACCGGCAAATTCCGATGATAGAATCTTGAGTTTATCCAATTGTTCCGAAGGCGAACGAACCGGTACCGCACCTGCGGCAATAGCGCTCTCTAACTGACGCATTGAGAATATGGAAAACGTAAACAACTTCAACAGCGAAAATCCGATGATAACGAAAGACTCTTTATTAGGGTCGGTATAATCGAACCTCGCGATATTCCACAACGCCTTTTTGATGCTGAAAAATAGTTCGCTTCCAATCGGTTCGCCAATGTATTCTCTGAGTGATTCGCCTTCGCAAAATTTGCTCGTCAATCGCAATAAAGAGTCGCTTAGGCTTCCCAATTCGCCGGAAAACCTATTGTTGCTGGTAGCAGCATATTGAGATAGAAGTTTTTTTGTCCAAGCGAAAAGCTCCGTGTCAGGAAATTGTTTTAGGAAGGGAACGGCGTTCCAACCGTTAATCTTGTCGAGAACGCATATATGCTTCAACGAGCGCCTATTCATCAACGAAACTAATTCGGATTCGCCCGATTCAATAACGCTTTGGCCGCTGACGATAAGGCCGGAGATATTACGCTCCGTGTCGTCAATTATTAGTTCTCTCGCTACAGAGATTCGACCGGTGAATTTCAATATAGGTTCCGCCTTAGACACATTCCCCGCGTAGTGATATATATCGCCCTCGGTATAATACGCGCTAGGGAAAAGATAGCCCAAGGGTATAGTCATACCGGACGGCTCTTTTATGACGGTTCTTTTCATTATCGCGTCAGCCAACGCTCTATCCGCGACGATAACAAAAGATTCGGTTATTTGGGTGGGTAACGAGCTTTTATCAACTCCCATAAACGCGGAAAGAAAATCGCATTTAAGAGACGGAACACCCCTTACGCCTCGTCCATCTAGTGCCTGCGCCGAGCCATAATATGGTTTGACAAGGTAGAACTTACTTTTTGGGATATAGTTAGTTAACGAGTTTGCCTGTTCAACAATGGCGCGCCCTTCGTCATCAAATCCGTGAAAAACTCCTCGGCTTCCGTTGTATATTACGTATGCTCCCGAAGATAAAGCATTTAAGGTCGCTTCGGGAGTTTGTTCATTGTTGGCTAAACAATATAGACCGCATATCAACGATGTAACTATTGGGAGGAACTCCGTACCTGCGTGAAGGCATATTTGTCTACTATTTTCCCGTGTGAAGTTATCGATAATAAAGGCGGCATTATCCCTTAGTATGTCTGGAAGATAGCACTGCTTTGCATCGATAATAAACGAACATTTATCGAATAAATCGCAAAGAGTGCGTACGGCCACGGCATATTCCTCCTTCGCACATTAGTAAGCCTTCACTTATATAAGCCGGGTAATCTATACAAACCCGAAAAAAAGTCGGAAAAATTACAGCGCTTCCAGTGCCTCGACTATCGCTGAATCCACATTGTGTGAGACGCAACAATGGGACAGGGGACTGGGACAGGGGACGGTTCCTTGTCCTAGTTATATTTTCAGGACCGTATTCCTGTTGACTCCAAGTAACCTTGCATTTAACGGCAAGAACTTCTTCATCGTGACTCAATCTTTGAGTACCCACACCCATAGCCAATAGACACTGAAAAAATTAATCGGCTATATATCTTTCAGGCCCTCTAAATACTTCTCTCATATGCCATTTAATGTAGGAATCCTTTGGCTTGTATAGAGGACTCTGGGGATGCCGTATCTGCTTCCCATGGTATCGCATCAGCCATTCTTCAAACCCTTCTGTACCATGAGCTGCTTCCGCTACCTGGAACTTCAATGACTTGCTCAGGGTAAACACTCCCCTGTCAAACAATTTATGATGCATTGTACACAATGCAATTCCGTTCTCCTCCTGGTCCGGTCCCCCTGCCTGGTGCCACTTTATATGAGCAGCCTCAAGGGCAATTAATATGTTCCCCAATTGAACATTAAAGCCACAAACAGCACACCTGTATTCATAGGCCTTTAAAACACGTTCTCGAAACTGAGGATCTCGACGTAACTTTCCAGCTAACTCCATATCCAAGCCAACTTCACTGAGTACATCTTCATGAATGGTTTCAGGAAAATTTTGTTCTAATAAAATATTTGCCAATTCACGAGTAAGCTTTCTGTCCTTAGATAGCATGGAATATATTTCTTCTGTAAATCCGCCATGAGTATCGTTATTAAGAAGTACTTGGTCGCTCCAATCCCGTTTTGGATCAATTTCATTTTTGCCGGAAAGCTCCCAAATTCTATCATTAGAAAGACGGAGAAAAGGATATCTTGGAGTAGTACGCCTTTGTGGTCCAAATTCAACAAGAAGATGTTTGAGTTTCTCCTTGACATCTTTATACGAAACTAGCCTCGGCTCTTTTCTGTCCAGCCGGCCAAGCGCATAAAGGAGTATTAATGGTTTATGAGGAGCCCGTTCTCCATTTCGCTTCCAGGTACTAATATTTGAAAAGAATTGTTTCAGTTCGTCTGCTTTCATTTCTTTTCTCCAAAGAAATTTGAAATATTTCTAACCAACTTCTCTAAATCGTTTATATCTAATCTCAAGTCTATTCGGGTCGGGCCAGAGTTTTTTGCTTTTTGGTAGAATTATTCCCTGATTGTGGAGTTGCTGGATGCCATGTTTTAACATTGGGCCATCCTTTTCCAAAAGTATATCTTCTCTAACTGTCATCAGTAGCGTTGCATAAATCAAACGCCAAAAAATCAACCTCTAAATATGCTTAAATTTGCTCAAATACGACCAATTACCATAAATATCATGGATTTTCATTAAAAAACTCCTTATAATAGAGATATAGCAGGTAATCCTGTCCATAGTCTCTAAAATAAGGAGCTAAGCCATGGATAAGGATACCACTAAATCCACATTTGATGAAGTACTAAAATATTTTCCCTTTGAAAAATTTTATTCGCTTATCAAAGAAACCGCTGCAGACAGGTACATTAAAAAATTATTTGTAGTCAAATTGCTTTACATCATGTTTATTGCTCAGATTACCCAAACCGAAGCTCTAAGAGCACTTGCCGAAATGTTAAAAGACAACACTGACATGCAAGAAAGCATTAAGCTTGATTCCATTAGCGCATCCCAGTTGTCGAGGCGGCTTAAGGAAATTAACAGTGATTTTTGGGGAACCGTGTTCTCCCAGGTGGCCAGGGTTGTCGTGCAGAAAAC
>LADO01000052.1 GCA_000961595.1 Peptococcaceae bacterium BRH_c4b | reverse complement strand
AGATGATGTAATAAAGTCTTTTGAGTCTGTCTTTGATTTTGACTTAAGTAAAAAAGTTATGTCCCAGGCCGAGATTAAAAAAATTTTGCAATACAAAAAATAACTGTAAATACACTACAACTTTATGACAAAAAAAGAAACCCGCTAGCTCTTGATAACTCTAGGCTAACGGGTATTTTTTAGTCATTTCTGCTGTAAAACCCAGGATATTATTAAAACTAAAAAAATGTCCAGCATATAGCTGGACGGGGAGAGATAGAACTCACCAAAGCGGAGTAGTAATATTATCCCCTGTGTCAGGGTATTTATTCATGCCAGATGAAACTTACCATTTTTCTATTTTTTACAAAGGACGCCATTGAAAAACAGTTGTGTATTGGGTTGTCAGGTAGTGAACCTCCCCCACCTTCGCTACGCTAAGAGGTGAGGGCTTCAGGGAGCATACCGGCTCAAAACCTGGGCGGCCACCTGCCAGGTAGGCCTCACCCGCGAAGAGTGCCGGCATTGAGCCGATTTCTCCCGACAACTGCGGGGCTTATCCCCACAGGCCCGGTTCAGGGCTTCTACTACTTTGTGCTTCTCACGAAGCAGGCCGTAGATACTTGATTTTATTGACTTTCCAGTCAAGATTGCGGATTTCGCCATGTTTGTGCCTGGACAAAATGTTCCTTGCTCCATGCACATCCCGGTGGCATGTGTATCCGCAGTGACAGTGATACATCCTGCCGGAAGGCTTTTTCTTCCGGCCGCAGACAGGGCATGTCTGTGTTGTGTAGCTCTCGTCTATTTTGAGCAGGTCGATGCCGAGGGCAGCCAGTTTGTATGTCAGATAGGCCAGCAACAACCCGAATGGCCACTGGCTTATCTTTTGGTTTAAGCCGTGGGAACGGAGTTTTTGTTTTATATTTTTTTTCTTGCGCCTGGAGGTGTTTCTTTGCACGCCCTCCACGTCACCAACGATTGCGGTATTAACCCCCTGGCCGCTGGCCCAGGCGACAAATTTGCGGCTTATCTTGTGCAGTATGTCCCGCTGCTGGTTGTCCGTCTTGCTGCCGGTACGGGCTATGGCACGGGTGTATTTCTTCCACTTGCGGCTGCCTTTTTTGCAGCGGCTGCGCTTTTTGTATAATTCCTTGAATTTTTTATTACGCAGCCTTTTGACGCTGCGCAGTTTCCGGGATGTGACAATTAATGCCTCACCTGTGTCGGCTACAGCGGCAATCCCGTGAATTTCGCCCATATCAATGGCGGCGATACCTTGATTGGGGTTTTCCCGGGGATGCGTACTATCGTCGCAGCTTATCGCCAGCATCAGCTTGCGGTCCCAAACAAGTTCGATCTCTTTGACTTTTCCCGGCGGGATGCGGTGGATGTGAACTGTGATGGGTTTCTCCCGTTTGCCGTTGTGGATGCCCATGGATAGCATGATCTTGCCGTTGGGCTGGATGGTGAAACCGTCTTTTTTCCACCGGGTCGGGTAATTCTTTTTCTGCCTCCATGGATAGCGGACATGTCCATGCCCGACTTGTTTGGCTCTGTAGGCATTGGTCCGGGCATCCAGGTAGCGTTCCTGTATTGACTGGATACTCTGGCTGTGCAGATGATACCGGCCTTTGGTAAGTTTTTGCAGGTCACTCTTGTCGATCCATTTTCCGTTGCTTTTGTGGTATTCCCTGGCATAGGCGAGGCAGTCGTTCCATGCTTTTGCCGATTCACGGTTGTAGGCAAACAGTCTGTTCAGTTCTTGTTTTGATGTTCGGAAAGTGGTCTTGAGAACGCGTATTATACTCTTTCACCCCTTCCTTCTCGCGTTTAAACCACTTTCATTGTATCACAAAATGTTAGTGATGGGAACTGGTGTTTGGGTAGCAACCGGCATTTCATCCCCCACTTTGGAAGTGGAGGTATTCTGCCGAGAGATGATAAAATTTCCACGGTACGGTCATAAAATTATTGCCTCCTTATTATAGTATTATTGAGAAATAATGGAGGGAGGCACCGTCTTTGAAAATACTATACAGAATTATGTCTGTAATATTTGTGCTTGCCTTGTGGCTGAGCTGTAATCCGGAAAAGGCTCCAGCTTTGCCGGATTCCCTGCCCGAGCAGGTACAGCCGTCCCCTCTGCATACCAGGCACATCATGCTCCTGGTTGTAGACGGCCTGCAGTCCGGTGCACTGGAGAAAACCCGGGCAGCCAACATAAACGGCCTGGGCTCGGCCGGCGTTAGGGTGGACAGGATGTGTGTAATGCCGCCTGACAGCCGTGCGGCGCAGATATATTCGGTTTTTAGCGGAGTTGAACCGGCAAGGCATGGCTATTTGAACACGGGCGATCAGCCAAAGGTTGAAAATATTTTAAGTTTGTTGCAGAAAAGGGATAACGATACGCTGCTGATTGACGGGACGGGGGAACTCAGGGGCTCTATGGCCGGACTGAAATACTTTCAGTCGGATAATTATGAAAAGGACGAACAGTTAATAGACCTGGCCATCAAGGAAATATCCGGACGCAAACCGTTTTTTTCGGTAATCGTTTTATCCGGTCCTTATCGCGCCATGCAGCATTACGGAGAAGAAAGCAGTGGCTACCTTGAAGCGGTGGAAGATGCAGATAACCAGCTGGGCAGGTTGCTGGGATACCTTCACGAACAGGGGTTGTATGAGGATACTCTGGTTGTCGTGTGCGGCACGGTAGGAAAGCCTCCCCTGGTTATCAGGGGCAGAGAGTTTGCCGCCGGGAAAACCCTCCCGGCTGTAAGTAATACAGATATAGCACCAACGCTGGCCTATTTGCAGGGTATAGAAATGCCGGGGGCGAGCGGCCTGATCCTGTGGGATGCATTGCAGCCTGGTCCGGGAAGACCCGAGACCTACATGCTCCAGCAGCGGGTAAAGGATTTGAGCGGCGCTTATGCCGGCATCCTGGATGAGGCGGGCAGGCTGGAGAGGAAAAGGATTGAAGTGCAGGAGGAGAAAGCCCGCCTGACTCAGGATAAGTATACTATGGAAAGAGAAATGAAACTGAGGGATTACCGGATTGACAAATTAAACCTGACGGTAAGGATAATGAAAATTGGTTTTGTTGTGACCCTGGCGTTGTTTATTATTGCCCTGTTTGTGCAATTTAAAGTGCTTAAAAAAAGATACCTGTTTTTTACCTGAGGGTTTCACATTTGCGGTTATTTAAAAACAAAAGTGGTAACTATAAGCAGGGAGAACATTGCTTTTTCCTGCTTAATTTTTTCTTTCCAGGCATTATTTAAAGATGATTTTTTATATTCATATGTTCAGAATTTAAAATTTTTTGCAGGAGTCTTTTGAGTTGATGTCGAATTATATATTCAAAATTTTATAAATTTATTATAAATTTAATAAAGGTTTTTTTAAGAAGGAATTTAACTTGCTTTTGTAGAAGAGTTTCTTCTGAGTTTTCCGACAATAACGTCATATAATTGCTGACAATAATTATAGCTTAGATGGAGTGATAGCTTTGAAACTGGCCATATCGGGCAAGGGTGGGGTAGGTAAAACTACCATAGCAGCAGCACTGATTAAATCATTTGCTGAGACCCATCAGACCGTTTATGCCGTTGACGGCGATCCCGACGCCTGCCTGGCGGCAACCATTGGGATTCCAGGGGAAAAGGCTGCAAACATCAAGCCCGTGGTGGAGATGCGGGACAAGATTCGTACGGTAAGCGGCGCTGGGGCTTATTACGTTCTGAATCCCAAACTGGACGATACCATTGATGATTTTTGTCATGTTCATGGGAATATCAGGTTTATGCGTATGGGAGATGTTAAAAAAGGCGGCTCCGAATGTTATTGCCGGGAGAATACCTTTCTTTCCGCCCTTATATCCAGCCTGCTGCTGGACAAGGATGAAGTGGTAATCATGGATATGGGAGCCGGTATTGAGCATCTTTCCCGGGGTACCGCCAAAGGCGTTGATTTGATGCTGGTGGTGGTGGAGCCCAGCCTCAATAGCGTCAATACTGCCCGTAATGTCATGAAAATGGCCTTGGATCTTGGAATTAATAAAGTTAAAATTATCGGTAACAAAATCCGTTCTGATAAGGAAAGAGAGTTTATAGAAAAAAGTTTCCAGCCCGGTGAGGTGCTGGGGTTTTTGGCTTTTAACAATACCATCTGGGAAAGTGGCATGGAACCTGACTCAAACGCAACCGGGGGGAAATTATTGGTTGGTATGAGAGAGGTTCGGGAAAAGATTCGGGGAGAGGTAGGTGGTAAGTGACTGGGAAGAAAGGGAGGGGTTTATATTTAGTCCTGACCAAACGGTGATAAATACACCGGGGTGGACTCAAAATTAACCGGTTGAACAGTTAACTCTATTTCTAAGGAGGTACAAAAGCAATGCCAAGGTTTAGCGATCCAAGCCATACTTGCCAGCCTTCGGCGGCCCCCAGAGTAGTCGATCCGAAGTCTATAAAACGCACTGTTGACCCCGGCATCCTTGAAATGATTGACATAGCCAAGGAAAGGGGCATGATCACAGCTTTTGACCGGGTTGTCGCCCAACAGCCTCAGTGTCAATTCGGCTATAAAGGTATTTGCTGCCGCTTCTGCATGATGGGACCCTGCCGCATCAAGGCCGATGAAGGCCCGGGCAGCAAGGGTATCTGTGGCGCTTCCCACTGGACCATCGCCGCCCGCAGCACAGGATTACTGCTGCTTACCGGCGCTGCATCCCACAGTGAGCACGCCAGCCACATGGCTCACACACTGTTTGAAGCCTCAGAGGGTCATGCGCCTGATTACGGTGTCAAGGATCCCCAAAAATTGTACAAGGTAGCCAATCGTATCGGTATTGCCACTGAAGGCCGCACGGATATGGAAATAGCACATGACGTGGCCAAAGCTGCCCTTGAAGAATACAGCCGCCTGAAAGGCTTCGGGGAATCCACCTGGGTAAATACCACCGCCACCAAGGGCCGGATTGAAAAATTCCGCACCCACGACATTATGCCAAGTGGTATTTACAATGTTATTTCAGAACTGGTCACCCAGGCCCACGTCGGCATGGACAACGACCCTGTAAACCTCATTTTTTCCGCCCTGCGGGTAGCTCTGGGCGACTATGTAGGAATGCATATTGGCACCGATTTGTCAGACATTATTTTTGGCACCCCCAAACCTGTAGTCAGCGAAGCCAACCTGGGTGTCATTGATCCCGAATATGTAAACTTTGTGTTGCACGGACATAACCCTATACTTTCAGAAATAATTGTTCAGGCCTCCAAAGAGCTGGAAGGCGAAGCCAAAGCTGCAGGAGCCAAGGGTGTCAAACTAATGGGTATTTGCTGCACCGGTAACGAGGTGCTCATGCGCCACGGTGTTCCCATCGTAACCTCTTTTGCCTCCCAGGAATACGCCATTGCCACCGGGGCCGTCGACGCCATGGTGGTGGACGTGCAGTGCATCATGCCCGCCATCAGGAATGCTGCGGAATGTTTCCATACCCGGATTATCACCACTTCTCCCATCGTAAAGATACCGGGCGCATACCATATTGACTTCCAGACCACCAAGGCCCTGGAAAATGCCAAGTCAGCGGTACGTTTAGCCATTGATGCCTTCAAGCTGAGAGACCCGGCCAAGGTACACATCCCCAATGTTGTAAATAAGGTTGTGGCAGGCTTCAGCCTGGAAGCGTTATATGAGATTTTTGGTTCCGTCAATCCGGATAACCCGGTAAAAACTCTTACTGACGCCATTGTGAGCGGTGAGATTAAAGGCGTGGCACTGATGGCCGGCTGCAACAACGTGAAGCGGCCCCAGGATGAAAGCCATCTGGGCATTATTGAAGAGATGCTGAAGAATGACGTATTTGTAATCGGCACCGGCTGCGTTATGCAGGCTGCCGCCAAAATGGGTTATATGAATCCCGAAGCCGTGGAGAAATACGCCGGCCCCGGACTCAAGAGCTTCCTGGCCAAAATCAGCGCCAATGCCAACCTGAGCATCCCGCTGCCGCCTGTATTCCATATGGGTTCCTGCGTGGACAACACCCGCTGCTCGGACCTTTTGATGGATATGGCCAATGAACTTGGTGTGGACACTCCCAAGGTGCCCTGGGTAGCCTCCGCTCCGGAAGGCATGAGCGGCAAGGCCGTTTCCATCGGCTGCTGGTGCGTGGCCATGGGTATGCCCGTACACGTTGGCGCCATGCCTCCCCTGGAAGGCAGCGATTTGATATACTCCATCGTTACCCAGGTTGCCGGCGACGTATACGGCGGTTACTTTATCTTCGAAATGGATCCCGCCGTGGCCGCCAAGAAAATGCTTAGCGCCCTTGAATACCGCACCTGGAAGCTGGGCGTGCACAGGAAAGTTTCTGAGGACCTTGAAACTCCGCTGTGCCAGAACTATTAATCCACGAGTTCGAAAGGAGGATACCAAATGTCTGAGCAGATCAACTTCGACGCTATTTTTGAAGGCGTTATAGAACCGGGTAAAGAGCCCAAGGCGCTATTCAAATCAGCATATAATGGAACCATTACCGCATTAAGCTATGCCGAGATACTGCTAAACCAGGCTATTCGCGATTTTGGTGAAAACCAGCCGGTGGCCTATCCCGACTGCGCTTATTATCTGCCTGTAATCCGCTGCCTGAGCGGCGAGGAAGTAAAGACCCTGGGGGACCTTGTACCCATATTAAACCGCATGAGGGCATCTGTACGGGAAGATTACAGAGATTTTAAAAATGCCCGGCAGGGCGGCGAGGCAACCTGGTATGCCGCTGAAATAATTGAAGCGGTGCGCTACGTTCGGAACACCCCCGAAAACCCGCTTTACCAGGCCCCCTGGACAGGATTCCTGGGCGACCCGGTGGTTCGTATGTACGGTACCAAACTGGTTGACTGGACCATTCCCGGTGAGGCCGTTATCGTCGGCCGGGCCAAGGACAGCAAAGCTGCCAAGAAACTTGTGGACACCTTCATGGCCAAGGGCCTCATGCTCTTCCTCTGCGACGAAATAATCGAGCAACTGATGGAAGAGAACGTTAAGTTAGGCATTGACTATATTGCCTTCCCGCTGGGTAACTTTACTCAGGTAGTGCACGCAGCCAACTTCGCCCTCAGGGCCGGTATGATGTTCGGCGGTTTGCCGGCTGGCGCCAGGGATGCCCAGAAGGACTATCAGCACCGCCGGGTACTGGCCTTCATACTGTACCTGGGTGAGCACGACATGGTTAAGGATGCCGCCTGCATGGGCGCTATCAACGTGGGCTTCCCGGTCATTACCGACCAGGAACTCCCCGAAAATAAGCAGATCAAGGACTGGTTCGTATCCCAGCCCGACTATGATAAGATTGTCCAGACCTGTCTGGAAGTCCGCGGCATCAAAATTACCGCCATTGATATCGACGTGCCTATCACCGTGGGACCTGCCTTTGAAGGTGAGTCTATCCGTAAGAAAGATATGTATGTTGAATTCGGCGGCACCAAAACCCCCGGTTTTGAACTGGTGCGTATGGTTGGTGAAGATGAAATTGAAGACGGCAAGATTGCCTTGGTGGGTCCGGATATCGATACCATCGAACCGGGCACCCGGCTGCCCATTGGTATTGTGGTAGATGTATACGGCCGTAAAATGCAGGAAGATTTCGAGCCTGTGCTGGAGCGCCGCATCCATTACTTCACCAACTACGGCGAAGGCCTGTGGCACGTTGCCCAGCGGGACATCAACTGGGTCCGTATCTCCAATGATGCCTTTGCCAAAGGCTTCCGCATGGCAGATATAGGCAAGATACTTTATGCTAAATTCAAGACGGAATTCTCGGCTATCGTCGACCGGGTACAGATTACCCTTTATACCGATGAACAAAAAGTTCTGGAAATGCGTAGTCTGGCTCGGAAGTATTACCAAAAGAGGGATGACAGGCTCAAAGAATTACAGGATGAAAAGGTCGACACCTTCTACTCCTGCACCCTGTGCCAGTCCTTTGCCCCCACCCATGTCTGCGTGATTGCTCCGGAACGTGTAGGTCTGTGCGGCGCTGTGAGCTGGCTTGACGCCAAGGCCGCCTATGAAATTAATCCGCACGGCTCCAACCAGCCCGTTCTCAAAAACGGTGTTATTGACGAAGTCAAAGGCCAGTGGGAATCCTTTAACGAGTTTTGCTTCAATAATTCCCAGCGCAATATCACTAATGTTAACTTCTATACCATTATGGAATATCCCATGACCTCCTGCGGCTGTTTCGAATGCATCCTGGCCATGGTGCCGGAATGTAACGGTTTTATGGTGGTTAACCGTGAACATAGCGGCATGACCCCGTCTGGTATGTCTTTCTCCACCCTGGCCGGTACTATCGGGGCCGGCGCCCAGATGCCGGGCTTTATGGGCATGGGCAAATCTTACCTGGGCTCCCGCAAGTTTGTTCCCGCCGACGGCGGTCTGGGACGCCTGGTGTGGCTGCCCAAGGCACTGAAGGAAGATCTGCGCCCCTTGCTGGAGGAAGCAGCGGAAAATGCCGGCTTGGGCAAGGACTTTGTGGATAAAATTGCTGACGAAACCGTGGGTGTCAGTGGCGATGAAATCATGAGCTTCCTGGAGGAAAAAGGACACCCGGCTCTGACTATGGATCCTCTGATGTAATAAGAAACGCATAGCTTTTCAGTTAAACCGCTCCATTTTTTAGCATAATATCGAACGAAGAGCTTAAAACGGGCATGTGCTAAAACAATGGCTGGTTTAACTGATTAAAATCAAGTATCATAATCTATGAAATTCCGGAAAGAGGCACCCGGAATATCCGGGTGCCTCCCGGCATCACTTTTTCAGACGGCATCAACCGACGAGAAAGGAGTTAAGGAGAATGGGTTTAACAGGTTTAGAAATCTTTAAGCAACTGCCCAAAACCAACTGTAAGGATTGCGGACAGCCCACCTGCCTTGCTTTCGCTATGGCGCTGGCCGGCGGTAAGGCCAGCCTGGATGCCTGCCCGCATGTGAGCGATGCTGCCAAGGAGGCATTGGATTCAGCTTCTGCACCGCCGGTGGCACTGGTGAAAATCGGCGCTGGCGAAAAGGTCATCGAAATTGGCAATGAAACTGTGCTTTTCCGTCATGACAAGAGGTTTGAACATCCTACCGGTATTGCCATCGCAGTGAGCGACAAACTTTCAGCGGATGAAATAGCCGCCAAGGTAGCCGCTGTTAACAAACTGGTGTTTGACCGGGTTGGTCAGATTCATAGTGTTAATTTGGTGGCAGTGTGCAACCATTCAGGCGATGCGGCTAAATTTGCCGACGCCATTAAGGCAGTCTCCGCTAATACCGAAATGCCCCTGATTTTAAAGAGCAGTGACGTAGCCGCTGTTGAAAAGGCCCTTGAACTGGTGGCAGCTAAAAAGCCCCTGGTTTGCGGAGCCGATTCCTCAAATTATGAGGCCATGACAGCTCTTGCTAAAAAATACGATGTTCCCATGGTTGTAAAGGGAGCAGATCTGAATGAACTGGCCGGTTTGGTGGATAAGGTCGTTGCCCTGGGCCACAAGCAGCTAGTGCTGGATTCCGGCGCTAAGGAAGTTAACAAGGTGCTGGCAGACCAGACCCAAATTCGCCGTCAGGCCCTGAAAAAGTTCCGTTCTTTCGGTTACCCCACCATTGCCTTTGCTATGAACGAAGATCCTATCCAGGCAGTTGTGGACGCCGGTGTTTATATCGCCAAGTATGCGGCGGTAGTAGTTATTGAGACTCCCGATCCGGCTGACGTGCTGCCCCTTGTTACCTTGCGTCTGAATGTGTACACCGACCCGCAGAAACCTATCGCCGTGGAGTCCAAGGTATATGAAATCGGTAATGTAACAGCAGATTCTCCGGTATTCGTTACCACCAACTTCTCACTTACCTATTTCTGTGTGGCTGGCGATGTGGACTCTTCAAGGGTTCCTGGTTATATCCTGCCGGTGGATACCGACGGCATCTCAGTCATGACCGGATGGGCCGCAGGCAAATTTACTCCTGAGAAAATCACCGAAATGCTTCAGTCTTCTGGTATTACCGACAAGGTATCCCATCGCAAGGTCATTATACCCGGCGGTGTAGCTGTGTTAAGCGGCAAACTGCAGGAACTGTCCGGCTGGGAAATACTGGTGGGTCCACGTGAATCCGCCGGCATCGCAACGTTCCTCAAACAGCGCTGGCTGTAAACAATAGAGTTAAAGGCATTACAGCATTTAGTAAGGTATCCTTAGATATAGTAAAATAGCAAGTTAAATATGTAGAAGGGGATGTGACAGTTATGGCTTTTACTATTGCTATCGCGGGAAAAGGGGGAACCGGCAAGACCACTCTGGCCGCCCTCCTGGCCAGGCAGCTAATAAAGGCCGGAAAGGGACCTGTGCTGGCTGTGGATGCTGATGCCAATGCTAATTTAAACGAAGCCCTGGGTATCAAGGTAGATGATACCATATCCGAATTGCTTAACCGTATCAACCACAATCTGGAACCACTGCCTGCGGGCATGACCAAGGACCAGTATGTAGCCTACAGAGTGCACCAATCTCTGGCAGAAGGCGACGATGTGGATCTTCTGGTCATGGGAGGTCCTGAGGGGGCTGGCTGTTACTGCTATGCCAACAATCTGGTCAGAGGGTTTATGCAGGACCTCAGTAATAATTATCCTTACGTGGTAATGGATAATGAGGCTGGATTGGAGCACTTGAGCCGGCGCACCACGCAGAACGTAGATATTCTGTTGGTCAGCAGCGACTCCAGTGCCCGGGGTATAAGGTCCGCCGGCAGGGTCAAGGAACTGGTGGATTCTCTGAAACTAGACATTAAAAAGATGTATCTGGTGGTAAGTAAGGTCACAGAGGGAACCGTGGAAGCCCTGCAGGGTGAAATAGACCGCACCGGGCTGGAGCTTGTGGGAACCATACCTCTGGATGATCAGGTCAGGGAAATGGATCTGCACAGCAAGCCTCTGGTGGACCTTCCGGATGACTCTCCCGTGGTCAGGGCGGTTCAGCAGATCATGGAAAAAGCATCAATACTTTAATTATATTTGAAGATGTCCTAAGGTGCCTTTTGGAATAGCAACAGGCACCGGTTGCATGCTTCTTAACGATTAGAAAGGAGCGGAAGTAATGGCTGTAACAATAGCTAAGGAAAGATGGACCAGCAAGGTGAACGAACTGGTTCTGGGCGTTGAGCCCAATGTTGTTAAAGTTGGCGGGGAAACTACACTGCCCTTCCTGCATTTTGAGGGATCCATGCCCAACAGGCCCGTGTTGGCACTGGAGGTTTGGGATATGGAGCCCACCGAATGGCCGGATATGCTATCCTCTGCGTATGCCGGGGTGCTTGGAGATCCTGCAGCCTGGGCTAAGAAATGCGTTGAATATGGAGCAGACATGGTTTGCCTTAAACTTATTAGCGCGCACCCGGACAATAAAAATGCCAGTCCCGAAGACTGTGCCAAAACCGCCAAGGCTGTTGCTGATGCGGTAAACGTGCCTCTTATTATCGTAGGTTGTGGTGTTGAGGAAAAAGACGCCGAAATTATGCCTGTGGTGGGTGAGGCCCTGATTGGTAAGGTAGTTCTGCTGGGGTGTGCCACTCCTAATAACTATAAAACCATAACCGCTGCCTGTATGGTAAACGGTCACAGCATAATAGCTTCCAGTCCGCTGGATATTAACCTGGCTAAACAACTTAATATTCTTATTACCGAAATGGGCCTGGCGGCGGAACGTATCGCTATCGACCCCCTGGTGGGTGCGCTGGGCTACGGCATTGAATACGCTTATTCCATCATGGAGCGTTCCCGCATGGGCGCTCTCACCGGTGATAAAATGCTGGCCATGCCGGTAATATGCTTTGTGGGCCAGGAAGCCTGGAAAACCAAGGAAGCCAAGGCATCCACCGACGAGGCTCCCGAGTGGGGCGTTCAGGCCAGCCGGGCTATTCTCTGGGAGGTAATGACTGCCACCACCTTTGCCCAGGCCGGAGGTTCCATCTTCATCCTCCGTCACCCTGAATCAGTGAAGCAGGTACTTGCCCACATTAATAAAATGATGGAATCCAACGCCTACTAAGAAAACAGCAGTGCAAGGGGACATACCTGCCCCGGACGTGTAGCCGGCAGGCATGTCCCCAAACACTATATCTTCCTTGATAATCATGGCCTTTGACAGTATATATGACAGGCCCGTGATCCCATTATTCTTAATTAGAGGGAGGATACAATACATGATCCTGATTGGTGAACGTATTAACGGTATGTTCAAAGATATCCGTGAAGGTATACTGAGCAAAGATCCGGAGCCCATTAAACACTGGGCTAAACGGCAGTATGAATCCGGGGCTCACTACCTCGACGTCAATACCGGCCCCACCGTAGAGGCCAAAGACCAGCCTGCGGTAATGGAGTGGCTGGTTAACATATGTGGTGAAACCGTTCCCTTGCCCTGCGCAGTGGACTCTACCAACCCGGATGCCATTGAGGCAGGTTGCGCGGCCAACAAACACGGTAAAGTAATGATTAACTCCACCCATGCCGACCAGTGGAAGATGGATTTGTTTTTGCCCATGGCTGCAAAATACAACGCCGCCATCATTGCCCTGGCCATGAATGAGAAAGGCGTTCCCAAAAGCGCCTCGGACCGTGCCGCCCTGGCCATGGAACTGATTGTTAATGCTGACATGCATGGCATACCCATGGAAGATCTATATATCGACCCGCTGATGCTTCCCTGCAACGTGGCCCAGGAGCATGGCCCCGAAGTTTTGGAGGCCATTCGCCAGATTAAAGCTCTGGCCCCCGGGGTGCGCACCACCATGGGACTGTCCAACGCCTCCCAGCGTTGCAGCAACCGTCACCTGATTAACAGGACCTTCCTGATTATGAGCATGGCCTGCGGGCTTGACTCTGCCATCGCCGATGTGGATGATTCTGATTTGGTTGATGCAGTGGCAGCGGCAAACCTATTGCTGAACAAGGATATTTACTGCGATTCCTTCCTGAAAACTTTCAGGCAGCGCTAGTAATGTTTATGTAATAAAATATAACAACGGGCGGCAGTTGCACGACTGCCGCCTTGCTATGAGCAGCCCTAAGCCGGAGGATGGTTTTTATTGATAGCAAATAAACGTTTCAGACGAATGCCGACTATGAATTTACAGTGGTATTAAGAAAGACCGGACATAGGACCGGAGGACAAAACAGCAACTATTTCAGGGATATTTAAAGGAATTGACGTAAAAGCGGAGAAATAATATACTATGGACAAGGTGTGCAAAATTTCCCGCAATCCCTGCTAAAGTCGCTGGAAATTTAAATCCGCACTGTATTTCCGGTATGAGCTGCTCCGGCTTGAAACAATATTTATACATTATCGCTGCTGCGCATGATCTCTACCGGGGCTGGTTGCCATTATTACAACACATGAGCGGAGGTGAGTTTTTAAACAGTTAACTAAGAATTGATGAACGGCTGACGCTAATTCATCAATAATTTTTTTATGGCCTGAAATGTTGGCCGTGAGTCTAACCCTTTTCGATGGCTGAAATTCATTCATTGTGATGGCATGCCGTGGCGGGCCATCAACTGTTTTGGAGAAGGGATTAATAATTTTAGGGTTTTAAAGGACTTGCTTTGGTCCTTGATAACCCTAGTGTTTTATTGTCCAACCCAAGGGGATAAAAAGGTTTTGAGTCATAAGAGTTTAATATTATACCTAGCCATTAAGAGAGAAACTCTTCCTGGCCAACGGTGACGGCTAAGCCTCACCACACGCCGAAACTAGGAGGACGGATGTGATGCAAAAATGAGTACTAATAAGGTAGGAGCAGTGCTGGTGTTAGGTTCCGGTATCGCCGGCATACAGGCTTCACTGGACCTGGCCGAATCCGGCTATTATGTTTATTTGGTGGAAAAACAGCCGGCTATTGGCGGAACTATGCCTATGCTGGACAAAACATTCCCCACCAACGACTGTTCTATGTGCATCCTGTCTCCCAAGCTGGTTGACTGCGGCCGGCACCTGAATATTCAGACGCTGACCAATTCAGAGCTTGTGGACTTACAGGGTGAACCGGGCAATTTTAAGGCAACCATTAATACAAAAGCCCGCTTTGTTGATCCGGACAAATGCACCGGCTGCGGTTCCTGCGCCGAAGAATGTCCCGTTAAAGTGGATGATGAATTTAACCAGGGGCTGGGTAAAAGGAAAGCTATTTACAAATTATATGCCCAGGCCTATCCCAATGCCTATGCCATTGACCAGACTAAATGTTTAAAAATCAAGAAACCCAAAGCCTGCGGAAAATGCCTTGAAGCCTGCCAGGCCGGGGCTATCGACCACACCATGCAGGATCAAACCATCGAACTGCAAATAGGTTCGGTTATTCTTGTGCCCGGATTCGAGGCTTTTGATGCTGGCCAGTTGAGTTACTATGGCTACGGCAAACTGCCCAATGTAATAACCAGCCTTGAATTTGAGCGTATATTAAGCGCCTCCGGTCCCTTCGGCGGCCACCTGATACGTCCCTCGGACCACAAGGAGCCCCAAAAGGTTGCCTGGATTCAGTGCGTGGGGTCTCGTAACTGCAGGATCGAGCACGGCTACTGCTCCTCCGTTTGCTGCATGTACGCTATCAAAGAAGCCGTCATTGCCAAGGAACATACTCCCTACGAGCTTGACACGGCTATTTTCTTCATGGATATGCGGACATACGGGAAAGAATTTGAAAAATACTACGACCGGGCCAAAAACGAGCACGGAGTGAGATTCATACGCTCCCGGGTTTATGAAATCACTGATACCTTTGATGGCAGCGGCAATGTAAAAATACGCTATGCCAACGAAGACGGCACAATCTCCGAGGAAATATTCGACCTGGCGGTTCTATCCATCGGCCTTGAGCCTCCCAAGGATATTGTCGAATTGGCCGGCAAGCTCGGTATCGAACTGAATAAATACAATTTTGCAGAGCCCACCAGCCTAACCGGTGTTGGCACCAATAAACCCGGTATTTACGTGGCCGGTGCTTTCAGCGGACCCAGGGATATTCCCGAAACAGTAATGCAGGCCAGCGCCGCAGCCGGCGATTCGGCTGCCATGCTGTCCGAAGCCAGGGGCACCCTGGTGAAAAAGAAAGAGTATCCCGCCGAACGGGATGTGGCCGGAGAGAGAGTGCGTACGGGAGTATTCATCTGCCACTGCGGCATCAACATCGGCAGCGTGGTTAAGGTGCCGGATGTTGTGGAATATGCCAAGACACTGCCCGGCGTTGTTTTCTCCGATGAAAAGATGTATGCCTGCTCCCAGGATACAGCCGGTCAGATTAAAGAAGCCATAGAAAAGTACAACCTGAACCGGGTGGTGGTTGCGTCCTGCAGCCCCAGAACCCATGAGCCCATGTTCCAGGAAACCCTGAAAGAGGCCGGACTGAATGCAAACCTCTTTGAAATGGCCAATATCAGGGACCAGTGTTCCTGGGTGCACCAGAGCGAGCCGGAAAAAGCCACCGAAAAAGCCAAGGATTTGGTGAAAATGGCTGTAACCAAGGCCTCCCTGCTGGAGCCCCTGCAGGGCATTAGCCTGGGTATGAATCACGACGCCCTGGTTATAGGCGGCGGCGTGTCCGGTATGAACGCAGCCCTCAACCTGGCCAAGCAGGGATACAAGGTCAGCCTGGTGGAGAAATCCCAAAGTCTGGGCGGTATTGCTAACCGCATCCGCTACGGCATGAAGGGCGAAGATGTTCCGACCTACGTAGCCGGTCTGGTTGCCCAGATTGACGCTAATCCGTTAGTCAATGTCTTTACAGGTGTCGAGATAGCCGAAGCTCACGGCTTTGTGGGCAATTTTGTGACCAAACTTTCCAGTGGCGTGGAATTTCAGCATGGCGTTACCATCATCGCCACCGGCGGTGAAGAATACAAGCCTAACGAGTACCTTTACGGGCAAAACGATAAAGTTAAAACCCTGCTGGAGATGGAGGCCGATCTGGCCGACGGCAAGCTGGCCAAGGCCAAGAATATCGTGTTTATCCAGTGTGTAGGCTCCAGGGATGACGAGCGGCCGTACTGCAGCCGGATTTGCTGTACCAAATCCATCAAGCAGGCTCTCAAAATAAAGGAAACCAACCCGGAAGCCAATGTGTTTATTCTTTACCGCGACATCCGGACGTATGGTTTCTATGAAGAAATGTATACTGAAGCCCGCCGTAAGGGTGTGATTTTTGTTCGCTATGCGGTGGACAAAAAGCCCGTGGTGGAAGCTGCCGGGGACAAGGTTAGGGTTACCGTAACCGACCACGTCCTGGGTGTGCCGCTGATTATCGAAGCCGATGCTGTTGGGCTGGCTGCCGCTGTTGTACCGGTCGAGAACAACAAACTGTCACAGTTCTTCAAAGTTCCTCTGAACCAGGATGGATTCTTCCTGGAGGCGCACATGAAGCTGCGTCCGGTGGATTTCGGCACCGACGGTGTGTTTATGTGCGGCCTTGCCCACGGCCCCAAAAACCTGGAGGAGAATGTTGCCCAGGCCAAGGCTGCGGTGGCCCGTGCCTGCACCGTGCTGGCTAAAGAGTCCATTGATGTGGAAGGCAAATGTGCCATGGTTAACAAGAAAAAGTGCGTCGGTTGCGGCGTATGTGAGGACGTCTGCCCGGCCAAGGCCATAGCCGTGGATGCGACGGAAAAGGTGGCGGTGGTCAACGAAGCGCTTTGCAAGGGCTGCGGGGCCTGCTCTTCCTCTTGCCGTTGCGGGGCACTGAACGTCAAGGGTTGCACCAACGAACAAATCATGGCCATGATTAGCGCGCTATAGCGACAGGGGAGGGATATAGGTTATGGAATGGGAACCCAAAATAGTTGCTTTTCTATGTAACTGGTGTAGCTATGCGGGGGCTGACCTGGCCGGCGTGGGCCGGATTCAGTATCCCCCCAATATTCGCGTCATCCGCATACCGTGCTCAGGCCGGATTAACCCGCTTTTTATAATGTCGGCTGTTAAAAACGGTGCGGACGGCGTTTTGACCTCCGGGTGACACCCTGGTGACTGCCACTATGTTAGTGGCAACCTGGTGGCCAGAAGGAAATTTGCTCTGATGAAGAGTTTGATGGAATACATGGGCGTGGACGAAGGCAGGATTAATTTTGCCTGGGTGTCCGCCGCCGAAGGTGGCCGTTTTGCGGAACTGGTCAAGGACGTAACCGACAAGGTAAAAGAACTGGGCCCGAATAATGGGCTAATTCCCAGCGAAGCGGGGTGTAGTTGCGGATGCAAAAACTAGCGGCGGCGATACAAGACGCAGCAAAAAAATTACTTGACGATCAGAAGGTTGACCTGGTTGTAGGTTTTGCCAGGGGCAGCCTGCCCCTCCGCAGCACACCAGGCTTTATTCGCAAATCCTGCGACGCCGGCAAGCTTACCTGGGATTACAGCTGTGAGAATAACCTGGCCAATTACCTGCGCAAGAGAGAGGGCAAAGTGGCCGTGGTGGCCAAAGGTTGTGATACCCGTGCCATCGTTGCCTTAATCAAGGAAAACCAGATTAACCGGGATAACCTTTATATCATTGGTGTTCCGTGCTCAGGCATGATTGACCGGAACAAGGCTGATGAGTTGCTGGACGGCAAGGAACTGCTGGAAGTTGAAGACAAGGGCGATACCCTGGTGTTAAAGGGCAAGGGCTTTGCAGTGGAGGCAAAACTGGCAGATCTCTGTCATGATACCTGCAAAACCTGCTGCTATGGCACCCCTGTTGTCTACGATATGCTTATCGGAGAGCCGGTACCGGCCAAGGCTGAGGACAATTTTGACGATGTCAGGGCATTTGAAGCCAAATCCCCGGCGGAGCGCAAAAAAATGCTGGCCGAGGATTTGTCAAAATGCATCAGGTGCTACGCCTGCCGTAACGCCTGCCCAATGTGCTATTGCCCTGAATGTTTCGTAGACTGCTCCACACCCGTTTGGATTGAAAAGGCTCCTGATACTGCGGACAATATGCTGTTCCAGTCGGTCAGGGTGTTACACCTGGCCGGCCGCTGCGTGGACTGCGGCGCCTGCGACCGGGCCTGCCCCATGGGCATCAACCTCAGGGGCATAACCCGTAAAATGGTTAAGGAAGTCAAGGAATTGTTTGGCTATGAAGCCGGTGTCAACATGGAAGACAAGCCAGCGTTGAACGAATTCACCGCCGACGATCCCCAACCTTTCCTGGTGAAGGAGTGAGGTGAAAAGGATGATCATTAGCAAAAGCGCAATATCCGGCCTGCTGGATAAACTGATTGCCGAATATCAGGTATACGCCCCCGTCAAAGAAGGCGCGTATTCACTGTTCAAGCAAATCAAATCCGGCAGTGAAGCTGATTTCAGCAATAAAAATTCCAAAATCCCACCCAAGGGAATCCTTTTCCCTCAGTCCGAAAAGCTTTTCAGCTACAGCGTGACCCCTGAAGGAGCCCGGGTGGATGAATGTGTCGACAGTGCCCAAAAGGTAATTTTCGGTGTTCGTCCTTGCGACGCCAAAAGCCTTCTACTGCTTGACAATGTCTTCAAGAACGATAAATACGAAGACCCCTATTACCTGACCAGGCGTGCCAATACCATCCTGGTGGGCATGGGTTGCAACGATCCTGCCGCCACCTGTTTTTGTACTTCCATGAACACAGGTCCATTTGATTCTACTGGAATGGATCTGCTGCTTGTGGATACCGGTGATAATTACGTGGTAGAGGCTGTCAGCGATAAAGGCAGGGAACTGGCCGCCAAGCTGGGACTAGCCGCCGCCGGCGATGCCGATAATGCTGCCGCCGCTAAGGTTAAGGAGGCCGCCGAAGTAGCATGCCAAGTTACTACTGAGGGGCTGAAGGCCAAGCTGGATGGCAATTTCTACGATGAGATATGGGACCGTGTTCATGAGAAGTGTCTGGGCTGCGGCTCCTGTACCTATTCCTGTCCCACCTGCCACTGTTTTGACATAGTGGACGACGCCGTGGACTGCAACGGCTGCCGTATCAGAAACTGGGACTCCTGCATGTACCCGTTGTTTACCCTGCACGGCTCGGGACACAATCCTCGCACCGGCGGCAAGGAGCGCATGCGCCAGCGGGTTATGCACAAGTTTAAATATTTCGTTGATAATTTCAATGCCACGGCTTGTGTGGGCTGCGGCAGATGTATCAAGAACTGCCCCGTGAATCTGGACATCCGGGAAGTGCTGGCGGATATCCTGGGGTCGGAAGCGAGGGATAAATAATGCAAAGAAATCCGTATCTACCGCTCCCAATGAAACTGGTGAAAAACTTTACCGAGACCGAGGATAAGCTTATCCACACTTTTACCTTCGAGTATTTAAGCGAAGAGGATGAAAAGAGCTTCCCTTATATGCCCGGGCAGTTTGCCGAGATATGTGTTTTCGGTAAAGGTGAGGCGCCCTTCGGTATTGCCTCCTCACCCACCGAGCCGGGACACTTGAAGTTTTCCGTGGCTAAAGTGGGCGTGGTATCCACCGCCCTGCACATGATGGAAGAGGGGACTATCGTAGGTATGCGCGGCCCGTTGGGCAACTATTATCCATTGGAGCAAATGAAGGGTAAAAATGTTGTAATCATCGGCGGGGGTTTTGCCTTTACCACCCTGCGCTCTCTGGCCACCTATATGCTGAAGCCCGAACACCGGGGAGATTACGGTAACCTGACTGTGATCTATGGTGCCAGGAACCCCGGCCTGCTGCTGTATAAGGAAGAGCTGGCCGAGTGGGATAAGCGTTCGGATATCGACCTGGTGTGCACCATCGACCGTCCGGTGGAAGGCTGGAGCGGCAGGGTAGGCTTTATTCCCAACGTAACCAAGGAAGTGTCGCCCAGTTCCGACAACGCCGTGGCTATTATCTGCGGACCGCCGGTGATGATTAAGTTTACTATGCCTGTGCTGGAAGAGTGCGGCTTCAAACCGGAGCAAGTAATCATGTCCCTGGAAAACCGCATGAAGTGCGGGATCGGCATGTGTGGCCGCTGTAACGTGGGTAGCAAATACGTTTGCAAGGATGGTCCGGTTTTCACTAGGGCGGAATTAAACCAGTTACCCAACGAATATTAATAAGGGACATAGCCGGATAGGATTGCTGCCGCCCGAAAATGGTGGCAGGGCTCCCTCCGGCTGGCGTATAAATATCCATTTTTACAAAGGCTTCAACAGATAGCACTCCGACTGAGGGGAGGACGATTTTAATGGAAGCAATTACTGCTTCGAGCATCAACCCCAGTTTTAGAGATGAACTGGGCGCACTAATGAAAAATTATGATTTTTCGCAGTGCCTGGCCTGCGGTATGTGTACCGCCGGATGTCCTTACTCGGATGTCCACGAGGATCAGGATCCCCGCAAGTTCCTGCGCAAAGTGATTCTTGGTCTGAAAGACGAAATCTGGAAGGATCCTTATGTCTGGTATTGCACCATGTGTGAGCGCTGCACCGTAGAATGCCCCATGCAGATTAACGTGGCCGTCGTGGTTCGTACCATCCGCGGGGCTTCCCGGACCAAAGACAACATTCCGGGCTATCTCCAGACCATTGCCGAGGAGCATAAAGAGTCCGGCAACCAGATGAACGTGGGTCAGGAAGACTATGAAGAGACTCTGGAGTGGATCCAGGACGAGATGCGTGAAGAACTGGGCGACCCTGATTTCACCATTCCTTTGGATAAGGAAGGAGCCCAGTACTTTTATGGCTTCAACGCCCGGGATATTAAAATCTATGCCAATGAACTGCAGACTACTTTGAAGATTTTTTATGCTGCAGGGATTGATTACACCATCAGCACAAGGAGATGGGATGCCACCAACATCGCTTTGTTTACCGGTCAGAACGATGATTTTGTGGATATATCAAAACCAGTCTGGGAAGAATTTGTTCGCCTGGGCTGCAAGGAATTTATCGTTACCGAGTGCGGTCACGCCTTCCGTTCTATGAAATGGGGTCAGAGGACATTCTGGGACGGTCCCATGTTCCCCATTCGCCATATATTAGAACTGCTCAACGATCTGGTTAAAGAAGGCCAACTCAAGCTAGATCCCGATGCCATTACCGAAGTGGTAACATATCATGATCCATGCAACACAGCCCGTAAAGAGGGCGTATGGGAGGCACCCAGGGAACTGGCCAGGAGCTTTATAAAGAATTTTGTTGACATGAACCCTAACGGCAGGATGAATTACTGCTGTGGCGGCGGCGGCGGTGCTATGGCCATGCCGGAGTTCAACGAAAAGCGTAAACTCAAGGGCAAGCGTAAAGTGGATCAGGTTATGGATACCGGGGCGAGTATCGTTATAGTTCCCTGCCATAACTGCATGGACCAGTTCAATGACATGAACAAATGGTACCCGGACACCAAGGGTAAATCCAAGAATTTGCACATGTGCGCACTGATGGAGAGGGCGCTAATTCTGCCGGAGAAAGAATAATCAGCAGCTAAAGTTAAGGAATAGCATCCGCGCATAAAATGACAAGTCAAGTGGTGAAAAAGAGGCTTTGCCCGGCAAAGGGAAGAGTCGCTTTTTCACACTATTTTATCTGGGGTGAGAGAAAGATCTCGGAGAGAGGACGGATGTGATGCCTATGAGTACCGAGAAAGTAGGGGCAGTAATGGTGGTTGGCGCAGGCATCGCCGGCATCCAGGCCTCGCTGGATTTGGCTGAGTCCGGATATTATGTATATCTGGTGGAGAATTCCCCGGCCATCGGCGGGACCATGCCCATGCTGGACAAAACATTTCCTACCAACGACTGTTCTATGTGCATCCTGTCACCCAAGCTGGTAGAATGCGGGCGGCATCTGAACATAGAGACCTATACACTGGCTGATGTGATGGATTTACAGGGAGAGCCCGGTAATTTTAAGGTTAAAATAAAACAGCGTCCCCGTTTCGTGGACGTGGATAAATGTAAGGGTTGCGGTGAGTGTTCAAATGCCTGCCCGGTTGAGGTAAAGAGCGAGTTCAACCAGGGTCTGGGAACCCGTAAGGCGGCCTATAAACACTATCCCCAGGCTTTCCCCAATGCTTTCATGCTGGACAAAGTCGGCACACCGCCCTGCCGGGCCGCCTGCCCCGCAGGTGTCAATGCCCAGGGCTATATTCAGTTAATCAAGAAAGGCGAATACACCAGGGCCTGGCAGATGGTATACCGGGACAATCCTTTCCCGGCGGCCTGCGGCAGGGTGTGCACCCACCCCTGTCAGTCCAAGTGCTACCGCGGCAACGTTGATGAGCCGCTAAACATTATGCAGCTTAAAAGGGTGGCCGCGGATTACGCTTATAATAACTTGGACGAACTACCGCTGCCAGAAAAAGCGGAACCCAAAGGGAAAAAGGTGGCTGTTATAGGAGCCGGACCGGCCGGACTTTCAGCAGCCTACCAACTGATCAAAAAAGGGTACGGGGTTACTGTTTTTGAAGCCCTGCCGGTGGGCGGCGGCATGATGAGGGTAGGCATACCGGAATACAGACTGCCCAAAAAATTGGTGGAGCTGGAAATTAATCTACTGGAAAAAATGGGTGTGGAGATTAAATACAACACCCGTCTGGGCAAGGACATAACCGTACAGGGCTTGATGGATGGCGGCTATTCCGCCGTGTTCCTGGCCATAGGCGCCCACAAGGGAACCCAACTGGGAGTTCCCGGTGAAGATCTGGCCGGGGTCATTCATGGAGTGCCTTTCCTCAGGCAGGTAGCTCTGGGCGAAAAGGTTGAAATTGGCAAGAAAGTTGCCGTCATAGGCGGCGGCAACACGGCCATGGACTGCGCCAGAACAGCTTTGCGGCTGGGCGCGGAGGCGGTACACATCGTATACCGCCGGACCGAGGCGGAAATAACCGCGCTGCCGGAAGAGATCGAGGAGGCCAAGGAAGAGGGCGTGGTATTCACCATGCTCACCAGCCCCAAGACATTCCACGGCGATGGTGGAAAACTGAGTAAAATGGAGTGCCTGCAAAATGAGCTGGGCGAACCCGACGCCAGTGGCAGAAGAAGCCCGGTACCGGTGACCGGCAGCGATTTTTTCATCGATGTGGATACCGTTATACTGGCTGTGGGCCAGCAGCCGGACGTTTCAGCAATAGATGATACTGGTATCTCCAAAGGCAGGGGCAACACCATCGTGGCCGATAAGGATACCCTGGTCACTGGAATGCCCGGAGTATTCGCCGGCGGCGATGCTGTAACCGGACCCAAAACAGTTATTGAGGCTGTGTGCGCAGGTAAAGTTGCCGCAGAATCTATAGATTTATATATTGAAGGTAAAGATCTCAAAGAGGGCAGGCAATTCGGCGTGCCGGAGGAGGAGATTGCTCCCTTCCGCTTTGAGGATGAAGAAATACCATTCCAGGAACCGGAACATGCCTCCCATGCGGATATATCCGCCAGGAGCACTTCCTTTGTGGAAGTATCCAACGGCTATACCCTTGAGCAGGCCCAAAAGGAAGCCGGGCGCTGCCTGAATTGCGGCGTTTGCTCCGAGTGCCTGGAGTGCGAAAAAGCATGCCTGGCGGATGCCGTTAAGCACGATGACCAGGAAAAGGAAATAGAGATAAATGTAGGCGCAGTGGTCCTTTGTCCCGGCTTTGAAAAATACGACGCCTCCGAACTTCCCTATTATGGTTATGGCAGGTTCCCCAACGTGCTGACAAGCCTTGAGTTTGAGAGGGTTTTAAGCGCGTCCGGACCATTCCAGGGACATCTGGTGCGCCCCTTTGACCATAAGGAACCGAAGAGAATTGCCTGGATTCAGTGCGTGGGCTCCCGCAACGTCAGGCAAGAGCACGGCTACTGCTCCTCAGTGTGCTGCATGTACGCCATTAAGGAAGCCGTCATAGCCAAAGAGCATAGCCATGACCCGCTGGATACCACCATATTCTTTATGGATATGCGGACCCACGGCAAGGGCTTTGAGAAATATTACGAGCGGGCCAAAAACGAAAGCGGTGTAAATTTTGTACGCTCCAGGATTTATGCAGTCTCTGAAACCATGGACGAAAATAAAAACCTGGTGATCCGTTATTCTGACGAAGAAGGCAATATCCATACCGAGGAATTCGATATGGTTGTGCTTTCCGTGGGCATGCAGCCTTCCAAGCAGGTTATAGAACTGGGCAACAAACTGGGCGTGGAATTGAATAAATTCGGCTTTGCCGAAACAGCCGCCCTAACAGGAGTGGAAACCAACAAACCAGGTATATATATTGCTGGTTCCTTCGCCGGACCCAAGGACATTCCCGAAACCGTCTTGCAGGCCAGCGCTGCTGCCGGTGCATCGGGAAGTTTGCTGTCGGAATCCCGGGGTACATTGATCAAAGAAAAGGTATACCCGCCTGAAAGGGATGTAACTGGTGAAGATCCTCGTATTGGTGTGTTTGTGTGCCATTGCGGCATTAACATCGGCGGGGTGGTCAAAGTACCCGAAGTGGTGGAAATGGCTAAAAAGTTGCCCAATGTTGTTTACGCCGGCGACTACCTCTATGTATGCTCCCAGGATAGCCAGGCCACTATGCGCCAGATGATCGAAGAACACAACCTTAATCACGTGGTGGTTGCCTCTTGCAGCCCGCGTACGCACAAGCCGCTGTTCCAGGAAACCTTGATGGAGGCTGGCCTGAACCGCTATCTGTTCGACATGGCCAATATCCGGGACCAGTGTTCCTGGGTGCATATGCACGAGCCCGAGAAAGCTACGGAAAAAGCCAAGGATCTGGTGAAAATGATTGTGGCCAAGTCTGCCTTGCTGAAACCCATCCATCAACAGCCGGTGGATATAACAAAATCCGCGCTGGTTATCGGGGGCGGACTATCCGGTATGAATAGTGCAGTTTCCCTTGCCGATCAGGGCTACAACGTGTATCTGGTGGAAAAAACCAACCAGCTTGGCGGGGTGGCTAACAGAATTAAACAGGGTCTTTCCGGTGAAGACATCCAGGCTTATCTTTGCGGACTGATCGACAAAGTAAATAACAACCCGAAAATAGAAGTATTTACCGGCACCGAGTTGCAGGAAGCATCGGGCTTTGTGGGGAACTTTAACACCAGACTAAGTAATGGTAAGCAGATTAAACACGGCGTGGTAATTGTCGCCATCGGCGGTGAGGAATATAAGCCCACCGAGTACCTGTACGGACAAAACGGTCGGGTGATGACCCAACTGGAACTGGAAGAAGCAATGGCTGCAGGTGATGCAAAAGTTACCTCGGCCAAGAACGTGGTTTTAATCCAGTGTGTGGGCTCCCGGGAGCCAGAACGCATGTACTGCAGCCGGGTATGCTGCACCAAGTCCATTAAATTGGCCATTAAAATTAAGGATGAGCATCCGGGTGCCAACGTGTTCGTGCTGTACAGGGATATCAGGGCCTATGGCTTTTATGAAGAAATGTACACAGAAGCCAGGCGCAAGGGAGTTATCTTCATACGATACAGCCTGGACAACAAACCTCTGGTGGAGGCGGTCGGTGACAAAGTGAAGGTTACCGTAACCGATCATGTGCTGGGAGTTCCTGTAATTGTTGAAGCCGATGTGGTGGGACTGGCTGCTGCCATACTGCCCGCGACGGACAATAAAAAAATGAACGAACTATTTAAGATCCCGGTGAATGAGGACGGCTTCTTCCTGGAAGCACATATGAAACTGCGTCCGGTGGACTTTGCCTCCGAGGGTATTTTCATGGCCGGTCTCGCTCATGGACCCAAGACTATTGAAGAAAATATTGCCCAGGCCAGGGCTGCGGTAAGCCGGGCCTGTACCATACTGGCCAAGGATAAGCTGGAGTCGCACGGCGTGGTGGCCGTGGTGGAGCCGGAAAAATGCGCCGCCTGTCTTACCTGCGTACGCCTGTGTCCCTATAACGCACCGAAGGTGGTTAATTACGCGGCCCAGATCGAAGCCGTGATCTGTCAGGGCTGCGGCACATGTGCCGGTGAATGTCCGAACAAAGCCATTACACTACAAAGCTATAACGACAAGGCATACATTAATATGGTAAAGGCTCTTTACAAGGAGGTGCAATAAAATGGGCGATTTTGAACCAAAAATCGTTGCCTTCTGCTGCCACTACTGAGCATATTCTGCTGCGGACCTGGCAGGTTCGATGAGATTGCAGTACGCTCCAAATATCAGAATAGTTGAGATGACTTGTACGGGTAACACCGATCACAGGGTACTCCTGCAGGCTTTTGAAGAAGGGGCCGATGGAGTGTATGTGGCCGGATGCATGGAAGGCGACTGTCACTTTTTGAAAGGTAATATCCGCGCCAGAAAGAGAGTAAATGCGGTTAAGAAATTACTGGACGAGATAGGTGTCGGAGGAGACCGCCTGGAAATGTTTAATTTATCCTCCGCTCAGGGCGGACGGTTTGCCCAGATAGCTAATGAAATGACCGAACGCATCAAATCCCTGGGGCCCAGCCCGCTGAATAAAAGCGGGGCCAAAAAGAAGGAAGGTGACGCATAAATGATTGTAGCCCAGCAAAAACCCCTTCAGGAAATTGCTGATATGGTCAGTGATTGTAAAAAAGTGCTGCTGGTTGGTTGCGCCGGCTGTGTTACTGTGTGTCTTTCCGGTGGTGAAAAGGAAACAGAGGTTATGTCTTCCGCGCTGCGCATAAAGCGCCGTCTGGAAGAGAACCCGCTGACCACCGTGACATTTACGGCCACCAGGCAGTGCGATCCCGAATACATTGCGGAAATGGATGAAATGGTCAAGGATGTGGACGCCATTATTTCGCTGGCCTGCGGTGTGGGAGTACAGTACGTGGCTGAGCGTTACAGTGATAAATGGGTGGTTCCGGCATTGAATACCAACTTTATCGGCGGTTCCACAGTGCATGGTATATGGGAAGAAAAATGCGGCCTTTGCGGCGACTGCGTGCTGCACAAAACCGGAGGAATTTGCCCCATTATCCGCTGTTCCAAGAGCATACTGAACGGGCCCTGTGGAGGTTCCCAGTACGGTAAATGCGAGATCAGCAAGGATACGGACTGTGCCTGGGCACTTATTTACGAACGCATGAAGACTCTGGGCAAACTGAATAAACTGATGGAAATCCAGCCGCCCAAGGACTGGTCCACGTCTCGTGACGGCGGGCCGCGCCGGGCCACTAGGGAGGATGTGATCATAGGGTGAAATACTTGAGCAAACTTCAACAGGTTCTGGAAACCGGTAATTTTGCCGTTACGGCTGAAATAGGTCCGCCCAAGCATGCATCTGCCGAAGGTGTCCGGCACCATGCCCATATGATGAAAGACTATGTGGATGCTACCAATATCACTGACTGCCAGACGGCCATCGTGCGCATATCCAGTATAGCCACCGGTGTTCACGTCATGGATTGCGGAATTGAGCCGATCGTGCAGATGACCTGCCGGGACAGGAACCGCATAGCCATGCAGGCGGACATGTTGGGTGCATACAGTCTGGGCATGCGCAACCTGCTGTGTCTTTCCGGTGACCACCAGAAATTTGGCAACCATCCTACCTCCAAGAACGTCTATGACGTGGACTCCATGCAACTCATCTACCTTGTTAAAAGGATGAGGGACGAGAAAAAGTTTTTCTCCGGCGAGGAAATTAAAGAGCATGAGCCGCAGTTCTTCATTGGTGCGGTGGCCAATCCCTTCGCCGATCCCTTCGAATTCCGGGTGGATCGTCTGGAGAAGAAGGTGGAGGCGGGAGCTCAGTTTATCCAGACCCAGTGCATATTTGACATGGAGCGGTTTGAGCGCTTCATGGAGATGGTGCGGGAGCGTGGACTGCATGAGCGCACCCATATACTGGCTGGAGTAACACCCCTGAAGAGCTGGCGTGGAGCCAAATACATGCAGAGCAACGTTTCGGGGATGATTGTTCCGGAAGAAATTGTACAGCGCCTGAAATCTGCCGAAGATCCCAAGAAAGAGGGCGTGGATCTCTGCATAGAGCAGATTAATTACATTAAGGATAATATTAAAGGTGTGCACGGGGTGCACGTAATGGCCATCGCCTGGGAGGAAATCATTCCTGAAATCGTCCAGCGCTGCGGACTTTACCCCCGCCCCAAATTTGAAGACTAAAACGTTTATTGAAGAAGCCCGGCAAATGCCGGGCTTCTTCAATAGGGGGTGATGGTGCCGGTTGTTGAATTGTTGAATTGGCAATAGGATTATGGGGGATCTGGAGAAGTATATCAAGCACCCCGGTTTCCACCGGGGTGCTTGATATACTTATTTATTGTTCAAATAGACTGTTTACCATGGTAAGGTATTGTTTATCACTGTATCCTTCCAGAACTATGGCCTTGTTGGGGCATTCCCCGGCACAGGAGCCGCAGCCCTGGCAAATTACCGCCTCTATCTCGGCTTTATGTTCCTTAATGCGGGGTGCATTATAGGGGCAAAGGCGGACACAGGTAAGGCAGGCTGCGCATTTATCCGGATCCACCCTGGCGGTGATGCCTTTTGATTCCAGTGTTTTGCGGCCCAGTACGGTGGCGGCCCTGCCTGCCGCAGCTTTGCTCTGGGCTATCGATTCCTCAACGGATTTGGGACCGTGGGCCAGACCGGCCATGAATATACCGTCTGAGGCAAAGTCCACCGGTCTCAGTTTCATGTGTGCCTCCAGGAAAAAGGCGTCCGGGTTCAGGGGTACCTTAAATATTTGTGACAGGGCCTGGTTAGTTTCAGGGGGTACCGAAGCCGCAGCCAGCACCATCAGGTCTGCATCAATTTTTATGGTGTCTCCCAGTATATGATCCGTTACGGATACCTGGATAACCTGCTTGCCGTCCTTGTCTACCTGCTCCACCAGCGGCTTATTGTCCACTTCGTAGCGTATAAAAAATACGCCTTTGGCTCTGGCCTCCCGGTAATAATCCTCGTTGAAGCCATAGGTTCTGATATCCCGGTATAATACCACAATATTTGTATCGGGGTTGATTTCTTTAAGTTTCAGCGCCAGCCGCATGGTTTTGGTGCAGCAAATTCTGCTGCAATAGGGACGGTGCGCCTCTCTGGAGCCCACGCACTGGATCATGACAATGTTTTTGGCTTCCCGCAGGGTCTGGGAATTGTTCTTTATGGCTTCATCCAGTTCCAGTTGCGTTAAAACCCTGCTGTCCTTGCCGTAAAGGTATTCGGTGGGTTTGGTTTCCTCACCGCCAGTGGTTATAATGGTGGCTCCGTGACTTATAGTTTGGCCGTTGGTCAGCTTGGTGTTGAAATTGCCGACATATCCCGAAACCCCGGATACCTGGCAGTTTGTAAACAAGGATATGCGGGGGTTGCTGTTGATTCTGTCAATCAGTTTGTTTAAATAAGCCGGTATGTCCTCGCCATTATACCCTTCCCTGATTCTGTTGGCTATGCCGCCCAGACGGTCGGTTTTTTCCACCAGGTGAACCTGAAAGCCCTGATCTGCCAGGCAAAGGGCGGTATTTATACCCGCAATTCCGGCGCCTATGACCAGCGCTGCCGGGGTTACCTGAACAATAATCGGCTTGATGGGCTTTTGGGTAGCAGCCTTGGCCACGGCCATTTTAACCAGATCTTTGGATTTCAGGGTGGCTTTTTCCGGTTCGGTCTGGTGCACCCAGGAACACTGATCCCGGATATTAGCCATTTCAAAAAGCTGCTTATTCAGCCCGGCTTCCCGCATGGTTTCCTGGAAGAGTGGTTTATGGGTGCGCGGGCTGCAGGAGGCAACCACAATGCGATTGAGTTTCAATTCGTCTATCAGCTGTCTCATGGCCGCCTGGCTGTCCTGGGAGCACACATAAAGCCCCTCTTGGGCATGTACCACATTGGGCAGCGTTTTGGCATACTCCACCACCGAGGGCACATCCACCACGCTGCCGATGTTGATGCCGCAGTGGCAGACAAATACACCGATTCGGGTATCCTGATCAGCTATATCTATTTCCTCGGGGAATTTCTTTTCTGTTACCAGGGTGTTGCGGGCGTCAGCCAGATAAGTGGCGCAATCCCCTGCGGCGGCGCTGGCCTGCATGACTGTTTCGGGTATATCCTTGGGGCCGCTGAAAGCTCCTGCCACGTATATGCCTTCCCGGGAAGTTTCCACCCCTGTAAGTTCCTTTAGTTGGCAGAAATTATAATGATTCAGCTCAATCCTCATTATTTCGGACAATTCGAGAGCGTCCTTGGTGGGTTTCAGACCCACGGACAGCACCACCATGTCAAAATCTTCGTCCACTATACTGCCGTCCGGTGTTCGGTAACGCAGGCGCAGGTCATTGCTTTGCTGAAGTTCCTTGACGGAGGAAATCATGCTTTTGATATAACGGACGTCATAATCGTTTTTGGCTCTGTTGTAGTATTTTTCAAAATCTTTACCGTAAGCTCGTACGTCTATGCAGAAAATGGTCGTATCCAGACCGGGCACGTGCTCCCTGGCAATAATGGCTTCCTTGGTGGCGTACATGCAGCAGACAGAGGAGCAGTATCCCTGGTCGTTGCATATGTCCCGGGATCCAACGCACTGAATAAAAGCGATTTTTTTGGGCTCTTTGCCGTCGGAGGGCCGTTGTACATGTCCCCGGAATGGCCCGGAGGCGCTGAGCATACGCTCGAACTGCAGGCTGGTAATGACATTATCATATACACCGTAACCGTATTCGCCACGTATTTCGGCATCGAATAATTCGAAGCCGGAGCAGAGGATTACTGCCCCTACCTCCAGCGTAACTTCTTCCCCCTGCATTTTATGGTCAATGGCCCCGGCCTGACAGGCCTCCAGACATTTGCCGCAGGCCTTGGGGTTTTTCAGTTTTAAGCATTTACTCTGGTCAATGACATAGGCATTGGGGTAGGCCTGGGGATACAGCTTGTAGATGGCCTTTCTTTTGCCAAGATTCTGGTTGAAGGGGTCGTCCATCTTGACCGGGCATTCTTCAGCGCAAGAACCGCAGCCGGTGCATTTTCCCGTATCCACAAAACGCGGATATTTTTTAACTGTAACCTTGTAGCGACCGGGTTCCCCCTGTAAATCCATTACCTCGGACATGGTCAGTACTTCTATGTTTCGGTGCCTTCCGCATTCCACCAGCTTGGGCGAAAGAATGCACATGGAGCAGTCGTTGGTGGGGAAGGTTTTGTCCAGCATGGGCATTTTGCCGCCGATTGCCGGGGTTTTCTCAACTATATATACTTTATAGCCCATTTCCGCCAGGTCCAGGGCCGACTGCATACCGCTGATCCCTGCGCCAACCACCAGTACCGCACCTGTTTTATTTGTCTCGGTGTTTTTGTTACTGTTCATCAAAGTTCGTCTAAACCTCCATCCCCTAGATTAACACGCCAGCGAGAGAGCGCGTAGCAGCGGCGCCGGGTCAATCAGATGCTTCACAAACCAGTTCTTGGTGTCCGGCAGGCCCAGGGCCACGCCGATGAGCTCGGTAAAATAGAAAACAGGTATACCGCTCAGGCGGTTTTTTCTGCGCATTTCCAGGTTTGACTGGCACAGCGGGCAAGCGGTAACCACAGCCTGGGCTCCGGCTTCCTCCGCCATATCGATTATTCTTGTGACCCACTTTTCCACGGTGGAGCTGGCGGTCAGGGCCAGGCTGGCCCCGCAGCAATCTGTTTTATATGACCATTTTACAGGCTCGGCTCCCAAAGCTTTCATCAAGTTATCCATGGTCATGGGTTTTTCAGGGTTGTCAAAACAGGTTATCTGGGGCGGCCGGACCAGCAGGCAGCCGTAGTAGCAGGCAAGCTTCAGACCCTGCAGGGGCCTGGTCACTTTTTCGGCCACGGTTTTGGTTCCCAGCCCGTTTACGATGGCTTCCAGCAGGGACATTACCTTTATTTCCCCTGTATATTTAAAATCAATTATTTCTTCTATCTCAGCTCTTTTTTCTTCATCAGTTTTTAGGGCGTGGTCGGTCCTTTTCATTCGGTTATAGCAGGCTGCGCACGGTATGGCCAAATCTAGCCCCATATTTTGGGCTTGCGCCAGATTTTGCGCGGGCAGCGTAAGGGCAAGCTTCTGGTTAGTGCTGTGGGCGGAGGTCGCGCCGCAGCATATCCAGTCCTCCAACTCCTTTAATTCTATCCCCAGAGCCTTGCAAGCGGCCATGGCCGACAAGTTGTATTCTTTGGCGGTAGCTTCCAGGGAGCAACCAGGGTAATATGACAACTCCATCTCCAATACCTCTCTTTCTCTATCTCCAGCTAGACTTTCGGCAAGCTACAGGCAGTTAGCAAAGGAAATCAGCAAACTGTTATCTCGCTTACAGCCTGTAAGACCCCTCCTCGAAGGTCGGGGATCAACAGGCTGTAAAGCTCGAACTAAGTTCGCTCTAAGGGTTCGGTAGGGGAATAACCCCTTCCGAACCCAAGGCTCACTTATATTCACTGCACCTTTCAAATATCTGACGCACTTTATCCCTGGCTTTTACTCCCTTGGTGAAAAGCGGCATTTTCCCCTTGGCAAACATAGCCAGGCCGAAATCCAGGTCGGAGAACAGGTCTCCAGATTTTAATTTGTAGTTTGCCATCATCATGACTTCGTGGACCCGGCCCATGGATTTCACGCTGTCCAGGAACACATTGTTAAAAATATTGACGTTCTTTTCCCTGATCATGTTGGTTTCCACTGCTGTTTCTTTCAGGGTATCCATTAATTCGGCAATGTCTATGCCGTTCGGGCAGCGGGCGCCGCAGGTTTCGCAGCTGGAACAAAGCCAAATGCTGTTTGAGTTCAGAACCTTTTCCTGCAATCCCAGTTGGACCATTCTTAAAATCTGGTTGGGTGTGTGGTCCGCATCGGCTGCCATGGTACAGCCGGTGGCGCATTTCTGGCACTGGAAGCAAAGTTCGATAGGCTGGCCGCTTTTCGCTCTGATTGTTTCATAAAATGAGCGGCTTCCGTTCAGGCAGACTTCCATTTGTTGATAGCTCCCTCCTAAAATTACATCTGACGATTCTATTTTGCAAGGGTCAATTATATTGAGACATTGTTAAAAATCGTTCTATGTATGGACTACTTATATAATTATATGTTAGTGTTGATAAACCCTTTTATAGATAATTGAATTTTTTATGCCGTGAGTGCAGAAAAATAAAACTATACATAATCGGCATGAGAGGTTACGGTTCAATAGGTTAATAATAATTAATTTTTGCGCTATAAGTATGAACAGGTGTAAAATAAAAAAACTATGGCAAAAATGGCCATATCATTAAACGATATACATGTATACACAATACAAAGAAAGATAATATTGTAAAATGGTTTCTTTTTAACTAATTAATTTGCGTAACAGTAATTTCAAAAGCATTATTCAATAAATTTTAAAATTTGCTTGTAGTTATGTCAAGATAAATTCTCGAATTGTAATAATTTATTAGGGTTTCCTATTATAATAACATTTATATTTCGCTGACATTATAAAAAGAAAAATTGGATAATTGCAAAAAAATATTATAAAATGTATTTTAATGAACCTGCCTAAAAACCTTTTCCAAAGTGCTGATTCTAATAAAAATACAATCCATGGGGGTGCTTTATTTTGGATCTCAGCAATCCAAAGGAACTTACCTATGCGCTGTTGGATTTAACCTGTGATATTTCCGCCCAGCAGCGATTTAAAACTGTAATCGATAATTTTTTTTATGATGTTTTGGATGATGCAGGTAAACTACATAGTTATAATGCGATTTATAAGTTAGTTGATTTAATCTGTGATCTATCATTTCAAAAGGAATATAAAGATGTAATTGATGCCTTGCATGAAAACATTGCCAATTTTACCAGGGAAGATATTAATGAACTTATATCAGAAGCCTTATCTTTGCTAAGAGATATTTCTTCTTATGAAGGTTCAAAGGAACTGGTTAATCATGTTGTAGATCTGATTTGTGATGCTTCCGTATGCAAAGATGCCGGGGAAATGGCCGGTGTGGTGCTGGAAAAAGCTGCAGACCTGCCGGATTATGAGGTTCTCGTGGAAAATCTGAAACTGGGTCTGGAAGCCGCGCAGGATTTAATAAAAGATTTGCCTACTTACGAAGGCGCAGTGGAAATAGTTTATGAATTATCTAATTGGCTGAGAGAAATGCCTTTCTACGATTCGCTTATCCAACTTGTTAGTTCTTTGCCTTTGGAAAAAATGGGTCTGCCCGGGTTGTGCAGCGGGGCGCAACCGGATTTATCTCCGCTGAAATCCGCCTAACGGAATGGCTGTGCGGAGTCCCCGGGCGGTATATTATAAAGTTTTATAAATATGCCTTGGCAAGGGTATTAAATGATGAATTTTTATTTCGCTGGTCTGGTGAGGGCTGGCGAATTTTATATTGGGGACATTCCTCCGACCACGGAGTTAGGCTCCAAAGAGAGGTGTGTCCCCTTTTATTATTTTTTATTTAAAAACTGTTGTAAATCTTTCAGCACGGTGTTCTATTATGTGAGTGCAACAAAAGAAGGGGGTGCTGAAAATCTGGCCAGAAGAGCACTCCGGCCCGGGCGCGGAGGCAAATGAACAATTGAAAGATTTGTTTTACAGGCACTATCCGGATTTGGTGCGCCGTCTTACGGTTATTCTGGGCAACAGGGATGATGCGGAAGATATCGCCCAGGAAACCTTCATTAAATTAAGCCGGGCCGACAGCAAAATTAATTACGTTGGTCCCTGGCTGCGTAAAGTCGGCCAAAGGCTCGCCATTAACCTCATCAGGGGCGAGCAGAGCAGAAAAAAGCGGGAGGAAAATTACCCATCGCCGCAGACTGAAGATTCCTCTGAATATGTGGTCTTCAGGCAAATGGAGGCCGAAACGGTGAGGCGAGTGTTGCTTGGGATGTCTGCTAAAGACAGACAGTGCCTGGTTTTAAAGATGTCAGGTTTCAGTTATGCGGAGATAGCCACAATCATGGATGTCCGGGAAAAATCTGTGGGCACCATGGTTTCCAGAGCTCAACAGCGGTTTAAGGATAAATATCAATTTACACAGGGGAGGGGTCTAAACTGTGGAATAAAGAATGGCGATACGCCCAGTCAGGGCAGAAGTGCCCCCGAACTGATGAAGGCCGCCTGCAGTCATACATTGACGGCCAATTATCCGCAACTGATGCCGAGGAAATAAAAAATCATCTTATGTATTGCAGCAAATGTGCTTTAAAATACGATCAATTACTGGGGAATGAAGGTTTTATGGACAGGGCCATAGGGATTGTCGATGACGCCGGGAAATCTGTCCCGGTGGATACCCAGGCTGCCTGGCGCCGGTTTTGCCGGGAAGTGGATATGGGTAAGGTTGAACATAAGGAGGTTGTGTTTATAATGAAAAATAAATATAAAAAGGCGGTGGCTGCTCTGGCCACAGGCGCCGCCCTGTTTACTCTGTTTAGCTTTGGGCCGGTGCGTGCGACAGCAGCGGATATGCTGAAAATATTCCGGGTGGATAAAATTCAGACCATTGCCATTGATCCTTCCGATATGAGCCAGTTGGAAGAAGTTCTTCGCCAGCAGGGTGGTAAGGCGGACATTAGAAACTTTGGTACCGTAGAATCCAGCGGACACATTTCCGCCAGTAAAGTTAGCCTTGACGAAGCAAAAAAGGCGGTGGACTTCTCCTTAAGCCTGCCTGGCGAAGAAACGGAAGGGTACACGACACCGGTATATACCAGGCTTACCGGAACAGAAGTGAGTTTTAACCTCAACGCCGATAATATTAATTCAACTATCAAGGCGCTGGGGGGCGATAAATTCCTGCCGGATGAATTGAACGGCAAAACATTTACCCTGAAGGTGCCCAACGCTGTCACTGCAGAATATAAAAGTGCTGACGGCAGCAAAACTCTAATTTTGAGCGAGTCCAGAAGCCCGGAGATACAGGTTCCCCCGGGGGTGGATGAAAATGCGGTCAGAGATGCGCTGCTTTCCATACCCTTATTGCCGGAAAACCTGCGCAATCAGCTGGCAGCAATTAATGACTGGCAGCATACCCTGCTGATTCCCAGTATAGACGGTTCTACCACTGAGGTTACGGTAAATGGCAGTCAGGGAGTATTTATGCAAAGCCCTGTACAAAATTCTCGGCCCGGCAAAATTTATAGACATCATGCTGGTGAAAATAGTATGGATACTGCAGGCAGGCAAATTAACTCATTAATATGGCAGGATAACGGTGTAATACACATTGTCAGCGGCGACCAGCTTAGTCAGGAACAGGCTACGGCCATTGCCTCAGCAATGAAATAAAAGCAAGTCTAATGTCAAAAGTCGAAGGTCAAAAGTCAATGAAACTGGAAACCCTGGACTTTTGACTTTAGACGTTAGACTTTAGACTCTGTAAAATAAGGGGTTTGTAATGAGCAACAGCGTTATCGAAACAGTGAATTTAACCAAGCTATATGACGGGAAAGCCGGCTGCCGGGAGATTTGTCTTGACATTTCCGGAGGGCAAATCTTCGGTTTTCTTGGCCCCAACGGTGCGGGTAAAAGCACTCTGGTCAAAATGCTGGTAGGACTCCTAGTCCCCACCTCAGGCAGGGCCGCCCTGCTGGGGAGGCCGCTGGGCGACCTGGAGGCCAGGAAAAAGATAGGCTTTCTCCCGGAAAATTTTAGTTACCAGCGCTGGCTTACGGGATATGAATTATTAAAATTACACGGTTCGCTTAGCGGTGTAGACAAAAAACAACAGCGCAGGCGCATACCGGAAGTGCTGGAACTGGTAGGCATGGCGGAAAAAGGCGGCCAGAAAGTGGGCAGTTACAGCAAGGGTATGCAGCAGCGCATCGGGCTGGCCTGCGCACTGCTTCCCGACCCGGAACTGGTATTTCTGGACGAACCCACTTCAGCCCTTGATCCCATAGGACGCAGGGAAGTCAGAGAAATTATTAAAATGTTAAAGCTCCGGGGCAAGACAGTTTTTTTAAACAGCCATCTGCTCAGCGAGGTGGAAATGGTTTGCGACCAGGTGGCGATAATTAATAAAGGAAGAATTATTACCAGCGGAGCTATGCAAGAGCTTCTATCCGGAAGGACGGAGGTTGAGGTTGCGTTAAACGGCTTGAACAGGGAAATGGAGCAAAAGCTTGCCGCCTTCGGTAAAGTAACCATTGTCAACGAAGGCAAATTTGTAATCCGCCTGTTCCGTAAGGAGGACATCCCGCTGGTAGCCAGGACGGTGGTGGAAAGCGGCGGGGAACTGTACCGCCTACTGCCGGGGAGCGATTCTCTGGAGGATTTGTTTGTTAATCTGGTGGAGGGGGTGGCGCCGGATGTGGACCATAGCCGGGCTGACATTTAAAGAGATTGCCAGGAAAAAGATACTGCTGATTACCTTCGTTTTATCCCTGGCCTATCTTTCTCTGTACGGCACTGCGCTACATTATGCATATAAACAAATTGACAAAATGTCCCCCGGGGTATTCGAGTCCATGGTGATTCCGCAATTGCTTACCGCCGGACTGTTTTTTGCCAGTATGATCATTTCCATGCTGGCCATATTCTCAGGGGCCGGGGCCATATCCGGGGACATTGAGAGCGGCGTGGCGCATGCCATAATTCCGAGACCGGTCCGGCGCAGCCGGATTGTGCTGGGCAAATTTGCCGGTATCGGCGGCATGCTGCTATTGTACGGGCTGTTGCTGTACAGTGCCCTGATAGCACTGGTCTACGTGCAAACAGGCTACAAAGTCGTTAACGTTGTGCAGGCGGGGGTATATTTCCTTTTTCAGCCCTTGGTTCTATTATCCTTGTCGATGCTGGGCACAACACTCTTTTCCTCTCTGGCCAATGGTATAGCAGTATTCATTCTCTACGGGATGAGTATAATGGGGGGGATTGTGGAGCAGGTGGGGGGAATCATAAAAAGCGACACACTGCTGAATATAGGCATCATATCCGGCCTGCTGGTGCCGGTGGATGTGCTGTACAGAAAAATGGTGGCGATATTATTTTCAGCTTCTTCCAACCTTCTGGCAGGATTCCAGACCCTGGGGCCTTTTGGTGTCCAGTCCGAGCCCAGCTATTGGATGACTGTCTATGCGATTCTATACTGTCTGGCCATGCTGACCCTGGCGCTGAGAATTTTTGGCCGAAAAGATATATAGGGGTCAGGCCCTTAACTTATTAACTTATTCACCCACTGCTGGTGCCGCTTTAGCGACATGGATGTCTAAGTGGTTAATATTTGGGGACATTCCATCGGGGACATTCATACGTTGGGGACACACCCCTTCGGGGAATGTCCCCGTACCTTATGACCGTCCCCATGGCTCCACTAACCTTTAAATTGCGCTGTAGTGTTAGGTCAGCACCACTTTTTCTATGTTAATTTCTCCTTTGCCCAAAATCCGTGCTATTATCCTGCCAACTAGTTCCGGGTCGCCACTGGTGAAGAAAATTTCTTTACCTGGAATAACACTGTCGTTAAGCAGATTATTCTCCCTCAGTACCCGGTGTACCTGTCTGGCCACGGCTTCACCGGTATCTATTATATTTATACCGGGCCCGGCTTTTTCCTGTATCACCTGGCGTAAAAAAGGATAATGGGTGCAACCCAGTACAACTGTATCAACGCCATGGTCCAACAGGGGCAGGAGATATGTATTCAGCATTTCCTCGATTTCAGGGCCATTCATTTTTCCCGCCTCTACGAGTTCAACTAATCCCGGGCAGGGCTGGGTATATACATCAATACCACTGGCAAATTTACTTAGCAGTATGCCGAATCTATCCCCGTTAAGGGTAACACCGGTGGCCAGTACTCCAATCCTGCCATTACGGGTAGCTGCCGCTGCGGGCTTTACCGCCGGTTCCATACCTACTATGGGGATTTTAAAAAAGTCTCTCAGTCTATCCAGGCCAGCCACGGAAGCAGTGTTGCAAGCAACTACCAGTATTTTTGCTCCCTGCCCCACAAGAAAGCGACAGATGGTTGCCGACCTGGACAGTATCTCTTCCGGCGGTTTGGTGCCGTAGGGGCAGTAGGCAGAGTCAGCAAAATACAGAATATCCTCGTAAGGCAGGAGCCTGCGAATTTCCCGGGCAACGGAAAGTCCGCCCACACCGGAATCAAATATGGCTATGGGATTGCGTGCTGACAAATATTACACCTCGTTTGGAATGATATAATTTAGTAAATTTAAGGGGTATATTATTTTTTTTTGCTTTTTTTTAATCTCGCCAATAGCGCCGAAATAATTACGGCGACTGCCACTCCGATGACCATGCCGGCAATGTCGTTTAAGCCCAGCACCACGGACCAGTAGTAATAAACACCCACGGCCCCCAGGGTGGTTATCATCATGGGAATAAAGCCCTTACTCATATTTTTCTCCTTTGTTAGGTAGATCTACCGTGATTAGGTTCAGACTTCAGGCAAATTGTCTGCTCTTGGGAAAAGGATTTGGCCTTTGCTTGAACTTTGATATAAAATTATCAGAAAAAGACCACAAATATCAACAGCAAACAAAAATTTTATATTTTACGAAGAAGGCTGGAGAAAATGAAGGCAAGGATAATTGAGCTGGAAGCTAAAATTAGGGATGTCAGGACTAGAATGCCGGCCCATTCCGTAAAGCCTGAGATGGTGCTAATGCTTGAAGAGTTGGAGGACGAACTGGAAATACTAAAAGCCGGGGAAACTGACGTGAGACCGGTAAATGATGAGCGGGGCAAAGAAAAATAAGGGTTGAAAGGAATTGACCAAAATGCGGGATGAAAGACTGGTAACGGTGGCCACTTTCGCCAATCCCAACGAGGCCTATTTATTCAGGGGCTTGTTAGAGCAGGAGGGAATCACTTCCTTTATTTTTGACGAGCATTCAGCCATGATGACCCCGGTGTTCATGGTCAGGGTGGTGGTAAGTGCCACCGACTATGAAAAGGCAGTGCAATTATTAAAAGGGGAGATGGAATCCTAACTGTGATTCCCCCTGCGTTGAGGTTAATTTTAACCTGAATTTCATTGTATATGCATATGAAAACTGCTATACTATTATGGTGTTTTCAGAGGGGGTTTTTATATGCAGGAACTTAATTTAAGGAACATTGCCATTATCGCCCACGTTGATCACGGAAAAACGACCCTGGTGGACGCAATGCTGAAACAAAGCGGCATTTACAGGGAAAATGAGCAGGTAACGGAGAGGGTTATGGATTCCAACGACCTGGAAAGGGAGCGGGGCATAACCATTCTGGCCAAGAATACCTCAGTGCGCTACGGGGCGATCAAAATAAATATTGTGGATACTCCGGGGCATTCTGATTTCGGCGGTGAAGTCGAGCGCGTTTTGAAAATGGTAGACGGGGTGTTGCTGCTGGTGGACGCCTTTGAGGGCCCCATGCCCCAGACCCGTTTTGTGCTGCGCAAGGCCATGGAACTGGGACTACGGCCGGTGGTGGTGGTCAATAAAATTGACCGCATTGAAGCCAGGCCGGCAGAAGTGGTGGATGAAATCCTGGAACTGTTCATTGAGTTGGAGGCACCCGATGAGCTGATTGATTTTCCGGTGATTTACGCCTCAGCCCGGACAGGTGTATCAACAACAGACCTTGACGTTCCCGGACAGGATCTAAGGCCTCTTTTTGATGCCATCGTGAACCATGTGCCAGCACCTGATGGGGAGCCGGACGGCCCCCTGCAGCTGTTGGTGAACAATACCACCTATGATCAGTACCAGGGCCGGATGGTGGTGGGCCGGGTTTGCCGGGGCACCATAAAAGCCGGCCAGAACGTGGTTCTGATCAGGCATGACGGGGCTGTTGTAAATGCAAAGGTGGGGCGCCTTTATGTTTACGAGGGGCTGGAGAGGGTTGAGGCCGAATTGGCCGGATGCGGAGAAATAGTTACATTTTCCGGGCTGGAGAACGTAAATATAGGTGAAACAGTGGCCTGTCCAGTTAATCCTGAACAACTTACACCAATTACCGTTGACGAACCGACGCTGAAAATGACTTTTATGGTTAATGACAGCCCCTTTGCCGGCAGGGAGGGCAAACACATAACCTCCAGGGAACTGCGGGCCAGGCTGTTCAAGGAAATAGAAAAAAACGTAAGTCTCAGGGTAACCGAGGAAAACCCCGATGCTTTTCAGGTGTGCGGCCGGGGGGAATTGCACCTTTCCATATTAATTGAAACCATGCGCCGGGAAGGCTATGAACTGCAGGTATCAAAGCCTGAGGTTATATATAAGTCCGAAAATGGGATCAAGCTTGAACCCATGGAACTGCTGATGGTGGATATACCTGAAGATTTTATGGGGCCAGTGATGGAAATATTGGGATCACGTAAGGGGGAACTGATTAACATGTCGCCCATGGGAGGCGGACAGTTAAGAATGGAATTCAACGTGCCGGCCCGGGGGCTGATTGGCTTTCGTTCGCATCTGCTTACCGAAACCAGGGGCCATGCTGTAATTAATCACGTTTTTGCCGGTTACGAACCCTTTAAGGGGGATATCCAGCGACGCAACCGCGGGGTATTGATAGCCTTTGAGGCAGGCGAGGCAAACCTGTACGGCATGCATTCGGTGCAGGAACGTGGGGTTTTGTTTATAACGCCGGGAACAAAAGTTTACGAAGGTATGGTGGTGGGGGAAAACTGCCGGGAGCAGGATTTGGAGGTCAATGTGTGCAAGAAAAAACATCTGACCAATATGCGCTCCAGTACCGCCGAGGCGGCCATGCGTCTGGAAGAGCCGAGGATTATGAGCCTGGAGGAATTCCTGGAATACCTTGGTGATGATGAACTCCTGGAGGTCACGCCGAAGGATCTGCGCATGCGTAAGAAAATACTTGATAAAAACCAAAGGCAAAGGTCACAGAAAACCAAGCTTGCCTGATGTGTCAACACCGCCCCTCTAAAAAGGGGCTTTTTTTGTATTATTCCTGGAATTAACATTCCATAAAGGTTAAACTTAAGCAGTAGATTTTTTAATTAGTTTTAGGGGGTAGCTAATGAAAATAATTGTTGACGCTGATGCCGCACCCAGAAAGGTACTGGAAATCTGTCACCAGGCTGCGGCGGAATATAAAATTGCCGTATGGACCGTGGCGAGCTTTAACCATAATATTGTGTCCGATAACCACGTCATTGTTGGAAACAGCTCTCAGGAGGCAGATCTGCGGGTTATGAACATGACCGCCGCCGGTGATGTGGTGGTAACCCAGGACTATGGTCTGGCCGCCATGGTACTGGGTAAAGGCGCAGCCGTACTTTCCCCTCACGGCAAGGTATTCCGGGAAGAGACCATCAATTTTCTGCTGGAGGAGAGGGATATGAAGGCCAGATTTCGCCGGGGCGGCGGAAGAACCAGGGGGCCCCGCAAGAGGACTCCGGAAGATGACGAAAGGTTTCAAAAGACTCTTAATGACATATTGTTGAAATTGGCAAAACAATGTGATTAAACTCAACACTGGTGTTATAATTATTTCAGCTTTCCTGGTTATTTAATCAGGCAGTAGTATCGCGGAGCATGGGCCATAAGTCCCATGCTCCGGTTAAAAAATAGGAAAGCAGTCACTAATGGCAATAACGGTAAGTACCCATACTTTTAATGGAGAACTTTATAATAGTAAATAAGACCGGCTATGGATAGAAATATGAAAGCTATTGTTAATCTAACCCACTCTCGCATAAAGACCCTCCAAAATTGTTTTTATTATTTTATCATTTTATGATGTTATTGATAATATTTTATGGAACTTTTTATTATAACTTTCGACTAATTATACTTGCGCCTAACGGCAATTGAGATGAAAATAGCTTAAAAACTGACTGAAAAAGACATAAATTTACAAAATGCAGGTCTTAATTAAATTTAATTGTCGAGATATAAAATGTAAAATTTAAGAGAAAAAACGGCTTCTGGCAATAAATGTCTTGCGGGACTTGACCTAACATGGTAAAATTGGTAAAATATTTAAAATAAGGTGTGCAGGCGACTTGGATTGGAAAGCTAAACAGGCTATATACCTTATTATTATTTGCTCAATAGGATTATCCCTTACTTTTTTTTCTTTTAACAGAATAGAAAAAGGTGAAATATTAGCAATAATTATTTGGACCATTATAGCTCTTCCCTTTGAAAATAAACCCATTAGAGTAAACCCGGAACTGCATTTTACATTATCTTTCGCATTTCACCTGCCAATTTTGGTTATACATGGATACTGGTTTGTCATTGTGGTGGCGGCTCTGGTAAGTGCAATTACAGATCTTTACAACAAAAAGGGAATTGTTAAATTATTATTTAATGTAAGTCAGTTTTCTATTACCCTATACCTGGCCGGTATAGTTTTTTACTCTTTAAAAGATTCACCTGGCATCTTTGCCCTGCCGGAGGATTTACCGGCCTTTATGGGCGCGGCTGTGGTATACATTGTAGTAAATTTATGCTTGGTTTCTTTTATAGTTTCATTAAGCCTGAAGAAAAGGTTTTTATATATTCTGAAGCGCGATCTGGGCATGCTTATTTTGTATTATGCCGCACTGGCTCCCATGAGCATGTTTACAGTGCTGTTGTATAAAGAACAACCTTTAACCATGGTTTTAATCATACCTCTCCTGGCTATAGCCCATGCCAGTTTCAGGGATTATAATTCCTTACAAATTGAAACAAAACAGACATTGGAAATATTGGCGGATATTGTAGATCGCCGAGACCGCTATACCGCCGAGCACTCCAAAAGAGTGGCGGCATATGCCTGCGCGATCGCTAATGAAATGGATCTAGCTGATGTTGAAAAGGACACCATAGCATCCGCGGCTAGGGTTCACGATCTGGGCAAGATTGCCATCAGCGACAGTGTTTTATTTAAAAAAGGGAGCTTGACCCCGGCCGAGATGGACATAATGAAATCCCATCCGGAAGTTGCCCACGACATACTGGAGTCCATGCGAATGTATAAATCCGGCGCGGAAATTGTTAAAGCCCACCACGAGAGATACGATGGTCTGGGGTACGCCAGGGGCATCAAAGGCCCCAAAATACCTCTGGGGGCCAGGATACTGGCGGTTGCCGACGCTTTTGACGCCATGATCACGGACAGGCCGTACCGGAAGGCGCTGACGATGGAGGAAGCTTTACAGGAACTGGAACGCAACGCCGGCAGCCAGTTTGACCCGTTGGTGGTTGAAACTTTTATAAGCATGTTAAGACAGAATAATTACCAACTGGGGGTTGTTTAAGTGTTTCTCTGTATTTCGGTTGTCCTGGCAGTTCTGGTGGGGCTGCTGAAAGGAGGAAAGTGGGGCAATTTTACGTTGTATAAATTTAAAGGTTCCTGGCTGGTGTTTGTAGCCATACTATTGCAGGTGTCTATTTTTAACCCCTGGTGGGAGAAATATGTTAATGACGGCATGATAACTAATTTAACATATTGCCTTTCAATTATTTTGTTAATTATCTTTATATTGAGAAATTTCAATCTAACGGGCCTGAGGTTGCTGGGCGCGGGAATTGCCTCGAATGGAATCGCAATAATCGCTAACGGTGGGTATATGCCTACCAGTATTAACTCATTAAAACACATATTGTCCGTAGAAAGAATTGCCCGGATAGAAAGCGGCTCAGCCTCATATAACATCATATTGATTACGGACAACACCAAATTTAAATTTCTGTGCGATATTTTTTATGTGCCCGGTATTAATGTATACAGTGTTGGCGACATTTTAATTGCTCTGGGAGCTTTCGTGGTAATTCAGCAAATAATGCTGCGAAATAAAGAGCTTATAATATGCAATGAAAGGGGGTAACCTTTTGTCGCGCTGGATAAGCAAGATACCTTATTCTCTTCTGTTGGTATTACTAGCGGTGCTGGCCGGCGGTGCCAGTGGAAAATGGGGTTAAGAAAATTAAAGATGAATATTTAGCGTATATTTTACAAGTTTAACGAGGTTCATATATATCGTGAACCTCGTTTTTTTTGGGGAAATAAGCTTTTTTCCTGTATTTAAGCGCTCGCGGGCTGGATTTACTATATTGTCTTTTCTGTGCGATTTTTTTAATTGGCATATTGTATAAACCCAAACTTCCATGCTCCTATAAGGCACAATCCATGGATGAAAATATATTTTCCCTTTAAAAACAGTACTATTCAACCTGTTTTTTTTGTGTTTTATAATATGCACGTAAAATTTTTTAATTCTAAAAGGAAGAAAGCAGTAAAAGTTGTATTTAATAGTTTATTAAGATAAACAGGGAGGTTGTGTTTTTGAAAAGAATTCTGTTGGCTTTAATGGTACTGGCGGCTTTTGTCCTGGCCGGCTGCGGCGACGACAAGACCAAAGACACGGCGGGCAAAGCTAATGGGCCCCAGTTGATTCGCTATAACGTTGGTACAGAACCAAAGACTCTGGACCCGGCCAAATCCACAGGATCACCGGAAGCTACCATAGAGTTGCAGATGCTTGACGGTCTTACCCGTTACGACGCCAACCAGGAAATCAAACGCGCCGTCGCTGAAAGTTGGGATATTTCAAAGGACAGCCTTACATATACCTTTAAACTGCGGGATGCCAAATGGAGCAATGGCGATCTGGTTACAGCCCACGATTTCGTATACAGCTGGCTGAGGGCTATGGCCAAAGAAACCGCCTCCGAGTATGCCTACCAGTTCTTCTACATAAAAGGCGCCGAGGATTACAACAGCGGCAAGGGCAAGAAGGAAGACGTGGCCATAAAAGCCCTGGACGACAAAACATTACAGGTGGTACTAAATGCGCCTGCACCCCAGTTCCTGGGATTAACCGCCTTTCAGACATATTTCCCGGTCAACCAGAAGGTGGTTGAGGGCAACCCCAACTGGTTCACCGACCCCAAGACATATGTCTGCAACGGACCATTTAAAATGGTGAGCTGGGAACACAACCAGAAGATAGTTATGGAAAAGAACCCGGACTACTGGGATGCCAAGAGCGTGAAGCTGGAAAAGCTGGAAATATACCTTATTGAAAACCTTGATACCTCATTTAACATGTTTAAAAACGGCCAGCTTGATCAGATGAATGAGATTGCTGCCCAGGAACTCACCGCTCTGAAGGACAGCAAGGAACTGAAAATAATGCCTGATGCTTCGGTTTACTTCTACCGTTTTAACGTCACCCGCAAACCCTTCAACGACGTTAAAGTGAGGAAGGCCCTGGCACTGGCCATCGACCGCAAAGCCCTGGTGGAAAGCGTGACGAAAGGCGGCCAGAAGCAGGCCTACGCCTTCGTACCCTTTGGTTTTAAAGACGCTGACGGTAAGGATTTTCGGAGAAATGGAGACAACTATTTCAAGGAAGACCTGGAAGAGGCTAAAAGACTTCTGGCCGGCGCCGGCTTCCCCGACGGTAAGGGTTTCCCCAGGGCTACCATAATGTTTAACACACAAGGTAACCACCAGAAAGTGGCCGAGGCCATTCAGCAGATGTGGAAGAAAAATCTGGGTATCGAAGTGACCATCCAGAATGTTGAATGGCAGGTTTATGAGGATCGGGAAACCAAGTTGGATTATGATATCGAACGGGCCGGCTGGAGCCCGGACTACCTTGATCCCATGACCTTCATCGACATGTTTGTCACCAACGGCGGCAACAACAAGACCGGCTGGAGCAACAGGGAGTATGACCGTCTGGTAAGTGAGGGCAAATCCACGGGAGACCAGAAGGTAAGGATGGAGTCAATGCACAGGGCGGAAAAAATACTCATGGACGAAATGCCCGTGACACCGCTGTTCTTCTATACCCACCCGATAATGATCAAGGAAAACCTGAAAAACGTGATTGTTCCTCCCTTTGCCACCGATGCAGATTTCAAATGGGCTTACGTGGAGTAACAATTCCCGGGAGGTATATGGGTGCAAGCCCATATACCTCATTTAATTAGTATCTTTTTATGGTAAATAATGGGGTGTTGCAGTTGGTGCAGTATCTGCTTAGAAGGATAGTTACCATCATACTGGCTTTATGGTTAATCGTTACCCTCACCTTTATGATCATGCATTCTGTTCCAGGCGGGCCTTTTGCCTCCGAGAAAAAGCTTCCGGACGTTATTAAGCGCAACCTGGAAGATCGTTACCATCTCAATGACCCGCTGAGCAAACAATATATTAATTATTTAAATAATCTGATTCATTTCGACCTTGGCCCCTCCTTTAGATACGAGTACAGAACGGTTAACGACATTATCAAAACGGGCTTTCCCGTTTCCGCCATCCTGGGCGCGCTGGCCATCGCCTTTGCGCTTGTTGTGGGCCTGCTAGCAGGTATCATTTCTGCCCTGCGGCAAAACCGCTGGCAGGATTACCTGGCCATGGTCCTGGCGACCCTGAGTTTTTCCGTACCCATCTTCATACTGTCAGGATTGCTAATGTATTTTTTTGCCTATAAACTTCAGATATTACCGTCAGCCATGTGGGGAACATGGCAGCAGGCCATTCTCCCCACCCTGGCCCTTGCCGCCCTACCCACCGCATTTATAGCGAGGCTGATGCGCTCCAGTATGCTAGAAGTATTGCAGCAGGACTATATCAAAACCGCGAGGGCCAAAGGATTATCCGAAAGGGTTATTGTACTGCGGCATGGTGTTCGCAATGCGGTACTGCCGGTGGTAACCTACCTCGGTTTCCTCGTGACCGATGTGCTCATGGGCAGCTTCGTGGTGGAGTCCATTTTTGCCATTCCAGGCCTTGGCATGTGGTATGTAAACAGCATATTGAACAGGGATTATACCGTAATACTGGGTGTTACCATTTTTTTCAGCGCATTTTTGATGCTGATGAATTTTTTTGTGGACCTGACTTACGTGGTCATTGATCCCCGCATTAAATTAGTAGACCGCAAGGATGTGTAGCCGCATGAGTATGGAAATCAGCCCGCAAATGTTTAAACGGCTGGAGCACGACGGACAGCCGGCAGAGGAAACATTATGCCCGTCCGTAGGCTACCGGCAGAATGTCTGGCTGCGTTTAAAACAGAATAAACTGGCTATGACAGGAATTATTATTATCGTACTGCTGGCGCTGCTGGCCCTGGTGGGGCCGCACCTGTCCGCTCATAGTTATGAAGAACAGGATTTGCTGATGGTAAATCAGCCTCCCGGCGGCAGCTACTGGTTCGGAACCGATGCCCTGGGCAGGGATCTGTTTGCCAGGGTGTGGTACGGCGCCCGGATATCCCTGACTATCGGGCTACTGACCAGTGTCATCTGCATGGTCATTGGAGTGCTGTACGGGGGTATTTCCGGTTACCTGGGCGGTCGGGTGGACGAGATCATGATGCGCTTCGTTGAAGTGATTTACAGCATACCTTTTTTGCTTTATGTCATTTTGCTCATGGTGCTTCTGGAGCCGGGGCTAAAGTCCATTTTCATAGCCCTGGGCATAGTATACTGGCAAAACATGGCCAGGATAGTCCGGGGGCAGGTGCTGGTCCTGAAGGAGCAGGAGTACATATATGCCGCCCGCCTGCTGGGCGCGGGCACCTGGCGGATACTGCTGCGCCACCTGATCCCCAATACCATGGGCCCCATTATCGTAAGTATGACCCTGCTGGTACCCGAGGCTATTTTTACCGAAGCTTTTTTAAGCTTCCTGGGTCTCGGGGTTTCCGCGCCTATGGCCAGCTGGGGCGTGCTGGCCAGTGACGGTATTCAGGGTTTGCGCAATTATCCCTGGCAGTTGTTTTTTCCGGCCCTGTTTATCAGTATTACCATGTTGGCTTTCAATTTTGTAGGAGACGGCCTGCGCGATGCGCTGGACCCCCGTCTGCGCCGTTAGGGGGGTCGGTAGTGGAACAACTACTGTCAGTCAATAATTTGCAGGTACATTTCACAACCTTTGCCGGAGAGGTACAGGCAGTCCGGGGCGTCAGTTTCGACCTGGCGCCAGGTGAAACCCTGGCCATCGTGGGAGAGTCGGGCTGCGGCAAAAGCGTCACCGCCCAGTCCATCATGAAACTTATACCATCTCCGCCGGGACGTTATGTAGCGGGTAAAATACTGTTTGCCGGACAGGATTTGCTGTCAAGAAGCGAAAGGGAGATAGAAAACATCCGGGGCCGGGATATCGGCATGGTTTTCCAGGATCCCATGACATCCCTCAACCCCACTATGAAAGTAGGCCCGCAGATAGAAGAGATGCTGAAAAAACACAGCAATCTAAACACAAAGGAAAGAAAACAGAGGGCCGTAGAGATGTTGGGCCTGGTAGGAATGTCCGGTCCAGAGCAAAGGTATGCCCAGTATCCCCACCAGTTTAGCGGGGGCATGCGGCAGAGGGCGATGATCGCCATGGCCCTGGCCTGCAATCCCAGGCTGCTGATTGCGGACGAGCCCACCACCGCCCTGGACGTTACTATTCAGGCGCAGATTCTGGAGCTGATTATGGAATTAAAGGGGAGGCTGGGAACGGCAATAATTATTATCACCCACGACCTGGGCGTGGTGGCGGGATTCGCCTCCAGGGTCATAGTTATGTATGCGGGCATGGTGGTGGAAAGCGGCGCCACCAGGGAGATATTTTATCAGCATCAGCATCCATACACTCGCGGGCTGCTAGCCTCAGTGCCAAGAACAGGCCGCGAGATAAGGAATAAATTAAGCCCTATCGCCGGGCGACCGCCTGATTTGCTTAATCCACCCCGGGGTTGCGCCTTCTGGCCCCGCTGCGACCGGGCCATGCTGGTTTGCCGGGAGGTGCAACCTGGTATTGCACAGTTATCCGACACTCACCGGGTGAGTTGCTGGCTGACCCACCAGTATGCGGTAAAGGGGGCGGATGTCTGATTATAAAAAAGCTGGTCGAGGTTGTAAATCTTAAAAAATATTTCAGGGTGGGCAGAAACCAGATATTAAAAGCAGTCAATGATGTATCTATGCATATTTACCAGGGGGAAACCCTGGGCGTGGTGGGGGAGAGCGGCTGCGGCAAAACAACCCTGGGCAGGTCTGTGGTTCGTCTGTACCGGCCTACAGCGGGGAATGTGCTTTTTGACGGGCTGGATGTCCATAAAGCCTCCGGACAGAATAAGAAGAGCCTTTTCAGGCGCATGCAGATGATCTTTCAGGATCCCTACGCTTCGTTAAATCCCCGCCTGACTGTGGGAGAAATAATAGGTGAGGCGCTGGATATTCATCGGATTGCCAGGGGCTCCCAACGCCGGGAGAGGATTATGGAGCTGTTAAGGCTGGTGGGCCTGAATGTCGACCATGCCGGGCGCTTTCCCCATGAATTCAGCGGCGGCCAGCGGCAGCGCATCGGTATAGCCCGGGCACTGGCCGTGGATCCGGAGTTTATCATATGCGACGAACCCATTTCCGCACTGGATGTGTCCATCCAGGCCCAGGTGGTAAACCTGCTGGAGGAACTGCAGGAGAGGCTGGGACTGACTTATATGTTTATTGCCCACGATCTGTCTATGGTCAGGCATATTAGCAGCCGGGTGGCGGTGATGTATCTGGGCAAGGTGGTGGAACTGGCGGGCAGCGAGGATCTTTATGAAAACCCGCTGCACCCATACACCCAGGCCCTGCTATCCTCAATACCGGTAGCCGATCCGGATATCGAGGCGGAGCGCAGGCGCATTATCCTGGCAGGTGATGTACCGAGCCCGGTTAATACGCCATCAGGCTGCGCCTTTGTTACACGTTGCCCGCAGGCGATGAAAGAATGCAACCAGGAGACGCCGGTATCCAGGGAAATTGGTGCCAATCATTTTGTGGCCTGCCACAGGATAGGTTGAGGTGCGACAGGGGACGGTTCTTGTGTCGCACTATATTTATGAAAAAGGTGAGAATAAACGTCGCCTGCCGGAGAAGTAAACCCCTACGGTGTTTGGGGACAATATATATTCATATTCTTTATTTTGTTAAAAAAATCGCCTGCATTTTCTTGAGGAGCGGAACCACGATGATATATAAAAGTATGAAAGAATGTATGCTGGACCTGGAAAAACATGGCCACCTGGTGCGGGTGCGGGAGGAAATCGACCCGAACCTGGAGATGGCCGAAATCCACCGCCGGGTGTATCAAGCCGGGGGGCCGGCTATCCTGTTCGAACGGGTGAAAGGCAGTCCGTTTCCGGCTGTTTCTAACCTGTACGGCACTATGGACCGGGCCCGGTTCATCTTTCGGTTCACCCTGGAGAAGGTGCTGCGGATTATGCAAATTCCGGCCAATCCAATGGCGGCTGTCCGGCGGCCTTGGGAATATGCCGGACTATCGATGGCCGGGTTAAAGATTCTGCCTCAGAAGGTGAGTTCCGGGCCGGTCCTGGCCGGTGAAACCACAATCGGTCAGCTGCCCCAGGTCAAATGTTGGCCCGATGATGGGGGACCATTTATTCTCCTGCCCCAGGTCTATTCCGAAGATCCCATGAAACCGGGCATCATGCATTCCAATCTGGGCATGTACCGGGTCCAACTGGCCGGTAACCAGTACATAAAGGACAAAGAGATCGGCCTTCACTACCAGATCCGCCGGGATATCGGTATTCATCATACCACTGCCCTCGAAAATGGCGAACCCCTGAAAGTCAGCATTTTCGTCGGCGGGCTGCCCAGCCACACCCTGGCGGCAATCATGCCCCTGCCGGAGTTCATGCCGGAAGTGGCATTTGCCGGTCTCCTTGCCGGGCGGCGCTTTCGATACACCTATCGCAACGGGTACGCCATCTCCACGGATGCCGACTTCTGCATCACCGGCACTGTGTCTCCTGGAAAAACCAAGCCCGAGGGGCCGTTCGGAGATCATCTGGGCTACTATTCCCTGCGCCATGAATTCCCCTACTTGAACGTGGAACACGTCTATCACCGGAAAGACGCTGTCTGGCCCTTTACGGTGGTGGGAAGGCCACCCCAGGAAGACACCGTTTTCGGGAAACTGGTTCATGAAATAACCAATCCGGTGGTTCCTACCTCCATCCCTGGCGTAGAAGCCCTCCATGCCGTGGACGCAGCCGGTGTGCATCCCCTGCTCCTGGCTGTGGGCCGGGAAAGGTATGTGCCCTATGCGCCCCGGGAACCGAGGGAAATACTGACCCTGGCCAATGCCATCCTGGGATTTGGCCCCTGCTCACTGGCCAAATACCTGTTTATTACCGCCCTGGAAGACCGCCCGGATTTGGATGTGTACGATATCCAGACATATTTCACCCATGTGCTGGAACGGGTCGACTGGCGGCGCGATCTGCACTTCCAGACCCGGACCACCATTGATACCCTGGACTACTCGGGCACCGGCTTTAACCGGGGTTCCAAACTGATAGTGGCTGCGGCCGGAGAGCCGAAGCGTAACCTGGCTCGAACCCTGGACGATCGGCTTCGATTGCCGGATGGTTTTAAGCGACCGGCCCTGGCTCTGCCCGGCGTGGTTATAATCAGTACGCTTGCCCGCCCGGATGCTGAAGCCGGTGAAAAAGACGCCCTGCTCCTGGCCGATTACCTGGGGAAGGCCGGCTGTCCGGACGATATTGCCCTGATCGTGCTCACCGAAGACAGCGAATTTGCCGCCCGTCATATAAACAATTTTCTCTGGGTCACTTTTACCCGTTCCAACCCCTCCCATGACGTGTATGGCGTGGACAGCTTCACCGACCACAAACACTGGGGCTGCAAGGGGCCACTGATTATCGATGCCCGGCTGAAACCCCACCATGCTCCACCCCTGGTTGAATCCCCCGAGGTTTCCCGGCGGGTAGACCGGCTCGGCGCTAAAGGCGGCAGCTTGCATGGGATTATCTAAGCACTTTTGGGATGCGATGCAAAGAAAGATCTCCCTTGCCCCTGTCGCACCCAGGAGTATATTTTTTAATAAGCATTTTTTTCTGGAACTTTTACACATTTAACTGCGTCCTCAGGTGTAGTAAATACTGAGCGGGGAGGCAGGGTAATTGAAAAAAAAGGTTGTAAAAAAGATTTTGGTGATGGGTATGACCTTGTTGTTTATGGTATCTCCTTTTATGGCAACGGCTCCGGCCTTGGCGGCCGAAAAGCAGGCCGCAGGAGAGGTTAAGCCGGCACCGCAGGCTCAGACGGGGGTTTCCCTGGAGAAGGCCATAGAGATTGCCAAAGGGAAACTGGATATCCCCACCGGCCTGGATAAATTCAGCTCTGATTACAACGAAGCCAACGGTAAAGGCTACTGGAACCTGCGCTGGTATTCAACCAAATCGCCCGAGGGAAATTTTAACGTATCCGTCAGCTCAGACAGCGGGGAGATCACAAACATTGATTACTACCGGAGCTATACACCGGGTCATTACACCGGGCTGCCCAGATACACCAGGGAACAGTCGCTGGAAATAGCAAAAAAACAGGCTGCCAAAATGCTCCCTGAAAAATTCGGGCAAACGGTGCTGTCCCCGCCTCCACCATACGAGGTTACTGTTTTCAGGGACAGGGACTACCCGGTGGAATACAATTTTAATTTTACGCGCACTTACAGTGGCATTCCGGTGGCTAGCCAGGGGATTAATGTGGCGGTTAACGGTGAGAACGGGGAAGTAGTCAGATTTAATAGTAACTGGGACGATTCTCTGGTACTGCCCTCCTCGCAGGGAAGTATTTCCGAAGGCAAAGCCAGGGAAATATTTATGGACAAGGGCGGGTTCGAGCTGACCTATTTTATGCCCCGCCTGGGGGATGATCCAGATCAGGCCGGGCCGCTGAAACTGGTATACCGCCCCAAACCGCCGGGACGCTTTATTATTGATGCCTTTAGCGGTGAACTATATGACCCCCGGGAAAAGTATTTTATGCTGGATGAATATGGCGGGGGCGGTGGTGATATGGGGATGAAGTTAAGCCTGTCCTCAGTACAAAAAGTCATGACTCCTGAGGAGAACAGGGCCGTGCAGGAGATGAAGGGAATGCTGTCGGCTGACGGAGCCCAAAAAAAGGCGGAGGCTGCCGTTAAGGTTCCTGATGGGTTTACACTGACTGCCAAGAATCTGGATCGGAAGTATGATGTCCCCGGCCTGAGGCTCTGGAGGTTTTCCTACGAGGACAAAGAAAAGAAGAACAATATGAGTATCGAGGTCAATGCCTTTAACGGGGAACTGTTATCGTTCAATAAAAATAATTACGATGAGATGGAATATTATAAGGAACCTCAGGTTAAGTTCAGCCGGGAACAGGCGGAGAGAATCGCCCTGGACACCATTAGCAGACTGCAGCCGGGCAAAGCCGGACAAGTGATACTGAGGGATGTGGACCCGGAAATTGGCCCGTGGGTAAAATTTAGCAAGTCTCCCCTTGCCCGCAGCTTTTGGTTTAATTACGCCAGGCTGGTCAACGGTATAGTTTACCCGGAAAACGGTTTCAGGGTCCGGGTTGATTCCACTACCGGCGAGGTTAGCAGTTATGATATGAGTTGGCTGGATACCCGGTTTTCCGGCCCGGAAAAGGTAATGGATGTTCAAACCATTAACCAAAAGTATCTTGTTGAGCACCCGATCAAGAAAACATATTCTATGATGGACAGTCCCTGGGACAGGGGAGGCGAAGATGAAAATAAATTCTATCTTGTCTATTATGTTCCGGGGGGGTACGACATCATGTATGATGCTGCAACCGGCACGGAAATAGACTACAGCGGCAAGCCGGTGATCAAGAAGGATAAAGCCTTCAGCGATATTTCCGGCACTCCCGCCGAGCAGGATATCCTGCTGCTGGCCTCCGAAGGGATTGTCAGCGGGGACGGGGGCAAATTCCGCCCCGGTGAGACGGTTACCGTGGCCGAACTGGTGGCTATGCTGGTGAAAGCTGACAAACGGGGTTATTACGGCGATGCTCCCGCTGCCGGCGAGGCGTGGTATAAACAATATATGGATTTAGCCCTGGCCACAGGCATTCTGGAAAAAGGGATGTCTTTCAATCCGGAGGGCGGCGTTAACAGGCTGCAGATGGCGCGATTGCTGATTAACGCCAAGGGCTACGGTAAGCTGGCCAGGCTGCCGGAACTGTTTAATCTGTCCGTGGGGGACGCCACCTCCGTGCCCAAGGATTATCGCGGTTATGTAGCCGCTGTGGTAGGTCTTGGCATCATGCCCGCCGAAAGCGGTAAATTCGCTCCGGCCAAAATGGTCACCAGGGGTGAGGCCGCTACCATGCTGGTGAGAATGCTGAAATTATAGCTCTGTTATTCCCGGCGCTGGCCGGCAATGGTGCTGATGATATGTAGTCTCAATATTTCCCGTGTTTAAGATTGTGTTGAAAATAGTGGACAGGGTTTCATATTCGTGGTAAAGTGTTATTGCAATTTACAAAACTGAATATATTTTGTGTTCAGGTCCCTGGTAAGCAGGGATAAAGGGAACCGGGTTAGAATCCCAGACGGTCCGGCCACTGTATTTGGCGCGGCCGCTCCAGAGCCACTGGGCAGTATGCCTGGGAAGGCGGGGCGGGCGGGGAGCCATAAGTCAGGAAACCTGCCTGTTCACGTAGCGGTGTGCCTTCCGAGAAAAGGTTAATCCGGCAAAGTGGCTCTTTTAACAGAACCATGACGATAAAGCCGGCTTTTTCTTAAAGCCGGCTTATTTTTTTCTAAACCCATTCTCCCTCCTCAAAAAGGGAGCTAAATGGCAGGATTTCCTGCCATTCTTTTTTTTATAGAGATAGGAAATTATCCAAGTGGATAATATTTGGGGACATTCCTCCGACTCTAGAGCCAGGCTTCAAAGAGAGGTGTGTCCCCTTTCCTTAGATCGGGGTGAAGGACCGATAGTTCTGAGGGGCGGCAGCCCCTTTTTTTATGGAAACATATTGTCGATTGTAAAAAGGAAAAGGGGGACAATGGAAGAAATTTAAACATTTAATAGTTCATGTCAAATTGGAGGGACTGTTTTGAGCAGTCGATATTCACCGGAAGAAGCATTGAAACACTATTTTAACTTTACCTGTTTTCGCCCGGGCCAGAAAGAAGTTGTGGAAAAGGTACTCGACGGGAATAACGTACTGGCGGTAATGCCTACGGGGCAGGGCAAATCACTGTGTTTCCAGCTTCCTGCCTTTATGCTGCCGGGGATTGCTGTGGTTATATCCCCCCTGGTGGCACTGATGAAGGATCAGGTGGATGCCCTCTACGGCAAAAATCTGAGTCAGGCCACTTACATCAGCAGCCAGCTTGCTCCTGAAGAACAAAGGCAGCGCCTGGAAGAGATGGGCAGAGGAAAATACAAAATTGTATACGTTGCCCCGGAACGTTTGAAAAGCCGTATGTTTCTGGCTCAACTGGCCAGGCTGAAGGTATCCCTGTTAACTGTGGATGAGGCGCACTGCATCTCCCACTGGGGGCATGATTTCCGACCGGATTATTTATATATACGGGAATTTTATGAACAAATTCCGGGGAGTCCGGTAATACTGGCCCTGACCGCAACCGCAACGCCCGCCGTGCAAAAGGATATCCTGGAACAACTGGGCATGCCCGGCGCGCACAGGGTTATCAGCGGTAGCGACAGGCCAAGCTTGTATTACAGCGCGGGTAATTTTGACAGCGACGGAGCCAAGCTGGAAGAGCTGCAAAGACTGTTGTCCGGACGCCGGGGAAGCGGCCTTGTGTACGTGGCCACCAGAAAGGAAGCGGAAAGGGTGGCCCAGTGGGTGAATAACAACCTAAAAATGACCGCGGCAGCCTATCATGCCGGCCTGGAACCCGCCGGGAGAAGCCGGGTTCAGGAGGATTTCCTGCAGGGCGGAATTGATGTGGTGGTTTGCACCAATGCCTTTGGCATGGGTATAGACAAACCGGATATACGCTTTGTTATTCACTACTGTATGCCTTCTTCCATGG
>LADO01000007.1 GCA_000961595.1 Peptococcaceae bacterium BRH_c4b | reverse complement strand
CTCATCATGTCGCCGGCTTTAACCATGTTGTAGCGGAGACGGTTGAATAATCATGTAACAAAATAAGCAAAATATTATATAGTATTTCTAGCCTTTGCAAGACAAAACCCTCATATTGTTTTTATAATACATAGTGTGATTATTTTGAAATTAGTTGAGGGTATTTGTTATAAATCCATGCATACCGTATGCATGGATTTTGTATTCATTTGCTAGGTATTATTATGTATAACACATATCTTTATAAAAAATAACGTCTTGTATATATACCATACTGTTTTTCGTCAATGAATTGTATTATGCATTCTGTTTAATATATTCTTTTGCATTTATAAATATTTTGTATACTTCAAGTTTTTCTATTTCAATAACAAATCTAATCTATATAATATTATAAAGTGAATATATGATTTCAGGTGGTGGTTAAATGCATTCAAACAGAGCGGTAAAACAATGGGTTGAAGAAATGGTCAAACTTACCAAACCGGACAATATTGTCTGGTTAGACGGCTCTGAGGAAGAAAGAGAAGGATTAACAAAACAGGCTCTGAAGACGGGAGAGATGATCGAGTTAGATCAAGAAAAATATCCAGGGGGTCTTTATCATCGGACAGCGATTAATGATGTTGCCCGAGTTGAGCATCTGACCTTTATTTGTACATCAAAAAAAGAGGATGCCGGTCCTACCAATAACTGGATGGCTCCATCTGAAGCTTATGAAAAGCTTGGTAAATTATTTGATGGTTCAATGAAGGGTAGAACAATGTATGTGATACCTTATCTGATGGGGCCCGCGGCTTCCGGTTTCAGTAAAGTGGGAATAGAGCTTACCGATAGTATTTATGTTGTTCTTAATATGCGGATTATGACCAGAATGGGAAAAGTCGCTATGGACTACCTTGCGGATTCAAGTAACTTTGTTAAAGGCCTGCATTCGAAAGGCGAACTGGATCCGGAAAAGCGCTTTATCTGCCATTTTCCTGAAGATAATACCATATGGAGCATTGGTTCCGGGTACGGCGGAAACGTTCTTTTGGGTAAAAAGTGTTTCTCGCTGCGTCTGGCAAGCTATATGGGCAGGCAGGAAGGCTGGTTGGCAGAACACATGCTTATATTGGGTATAGAAAACCCCAAAGGGGAAGTTTCATATATTGCCGCTGCATTCCCAAGCGCATGCGGAAAGACCAACCTGGCTATGCTGGTTCCTCCAAAGTCTCTGTCAGGTTACAAGGCATGGACTGTTGGAGATGATATTGCCTGGATGCGGGTAGGTGAAGACGGAAGGCTATGGGCAGTGAATCCCGAGGCAGGCTTTTTTGGTGTAGTGCCGGGTACAAACATGAAATCCAATCCGAATGCCATGCTTACCACAACAAAAAACACCATATTTACAAATGTAGTTTTAACACCCGAGAAAACCGTATGGTGGGAAGGTATGCGCGTTGAACCTCCTGAGTACGCTACCGATTGGATGGGTAATCCCTGGACCCCCGGAAACGGTAAAAATGGCGCTCACCCGAACTCCCGGTTTACTGCGCCGGCCCGCCAGTGTCCCTCAATATCCCCCGCATGGGAAAACCCCAAAGGTGTACCTATAAGTGCAATTTTGTTTGGCGGCCGCCGCGCCAGGATTGCCCCGCTGGTATACCAGTCCTTCAACTGGGAACAAGGTGTCTTCGTCGGTGCCACGATGGCCTCAGAGACCACTGCGGCTGCAACCGGCGCTGTAGGGGTTGTCAGGCGTGACCCCATGGCCATGCTTCCTTTCTGCGGCTACAATATGGGAGATTATTTTGACCATTGGCTAAAGATGGTCAAAAAGACCCCCAACCCTCCGAAGATATTCAATGTAAACTGGTTTAGGACCAGTGAAAAGGGAGAATTTCTCTGGCCGGGGTACGGCGAAAACCTCCGCGTGTTGAATTGGATACTTTCCCGCTGTAATGGCGAAGTAGGTGCTGTAGAAACTCCTATTGGTTATTTACCTGAGGTTGATGACATTGATATAAGCGGTTTGGAGGGCGTTTCCCGGGACATGGTGAAAACCTTGCTAAATGTCGACAGGGAGTCATGGAAAGAGGAGGTCAAGGACCTGGCGGATTTTCTTGGAAAATTTGACAGGTTGCCAGGCAAGATTAAAGAAGAATATGATTCTCTTATTAAAAGATTTGAATTTTAACTGTAAAGGATTTACCACGAGATGGGGTACCTTGCCGGAATACCCCATCTTCTAAACATACTTTATTTGTTACTATTCAGGTAGTCAGAATACTTCGAAACGATAATTCGAAACGATAAACCGTTCTCTCATTCTGACTCCTGAGTAGTTACCTTTAACTGCAAAAAAGCTCCCGAAGGAGCTGGCAAAAATGTCACTACATCCGTGCTGTGTTATTTAAGTATCAAGCGCCGGTGGGTGCAACTTTCCCTGAGCGCTTCATACCCTTGACAGGAATATTGGCCACCAGGGCTATCTGGTTCTCACTGCTGTCCAGGCTTACTTCCAGGGCGGCTTCATCAATTTCCATGTAGTTTGAAATGACCTGTATCAAATCTGTTTTCAAAGCCTGCATGAGTTGAGGAGAAATATCCGTCCGGTCATGCACCAACACCAGCCGCAGCCTTTCCTTGGCCACGTTCTTACTGGGAGAGCTATCCTTGCCGAATATTCTTGATATAAACTCCAGCATCGTGTTCCCCCCCTTTTTATTATTTCATGCCCATGAATTTCCGCAACTTTTTCAATATGCCGCCTTCTTGTAAATCCATCAGGGGAACTTGCTCACCATTCATACGCCGGACTATGTTCCTGTAAGCCTGGCCGGAGCGGGACTTGTCGTCCTGTACCACGGTTTCCCCACGGTTGGTGGTGATCACCACCATCTCGTCTTCCGGCACTACACCCAGCAGCTCAACGGCGAGAATGTCTAAAATATCATCTATACTCATCATGTCGCCGGCTTTAACCATGTTGTAGCGGAGACGGTTGACTATCAGTTTGGGGTCCCTGAGTTCGTTGGCCTCCAGCAGACCGATAATACGGTCGGCATCCCGTACCGCCGAGACCTCCGGGGTAGTTACCACGATAGCCCTGTCGGCTCCGGCAATGGCATTTTTAAAACCCTGTTCGATACCCGCCGGGCAATCAATAATAACGTACTCAAATTCCTGTCTTAAGTCATCGCACAATTCCTTCATCTGATCCGGGCTGACCGCTGTTTTATCCTTGGTCTGTGCAGCTGGAAGCAAAAATAGGTTTTCGTAACGCTTGTCCTTGATGATAGCCTTTCTATATGGGATTTGCTTATCAGTCACATTAGTTATATCATATACAATTCTGTTCTCCAATCCCAGCACCACGTCCAGGTTGCGCAAACCGATATCGGCATCCACCAGTACTGCTTTGTGTCCGGCGGCAGCCAGGCCCGTGCCGAGATTTGCGGTGGTGGTGGTTTTGCCTACACCACCCTTGCCTGAAGTAACAACAATTACTTCACTCATCATTTTGTCCTCCCTTAACCTGCTGTGCATTTGATAATATGTCTGTTACCTGTGCTGCCGGTCGATACTGACATTAAACAGTTCAATAGTAACTACGCCATTTTTTATACTGGCAATTTCCGGGCGGTCAGTTTCCTGAGTATCGCCGTCGGGCGGCCTGGTAATATGATTGGCGATCCTTAACTGGGTAGGAGCCAGACGAAAAGACATAACGATGGCCTTTTCATTTCCGCCCGCTCCCGCATGAACTACACCGCGCAACTGTCCCATAACTATTATATTACCCGAAGCCATTATCTCAGCCCCCGGGTTAACATCGCCCATGACAACTACATTACCGTCATAGTGAAGCCTTTGACCGGAGCGCAGGGTCCTTTTGATCAGTATGGTATTTTCATCCCCCGCGGTTTCTTCAACGCCGTTGGAGTGACGGTCCTGATTTTTATATGAGTTTTCCAAGGACGATCTCCCTCCCCTGCAAGATTAAATTTTCTACAATCAAATAACCAAATCCTGCTAATGATGTAAAGAAAAAAAAGAAAAGCAGGTGAAAATTTTACCATTTACCACCGGCTCCCAATATTCTCAGCAATAAATCAAATCTCACCGGTAATCTAACCATCTCCGGCGCTCCCTGTTGGAGCGTCACCACCGCTGTCCTGGCCTGGTGGTGGCGGCGGAACCACTCCTCCCTCCTGGCCTGATCCCTCACCAAGAGGAGTCGTGCCTTCCGTAGCCCGGGAGCCCCCGGGCAGGGCTCCCGGCTGAGTACCGTTCGGCTGCACATTCCCCGGAGTTTGTGGTACTGCGGGTGTCCCGCTGTTGCCAGGGCGCCTGGTTTCCGCTCCCGGCGCCTGGTTGGCGCCGCCGGAGACATTTGCGGACGGGGCGCCATCATTGCTTTCCTGGTTGGTTTCCTGTTTCTGTAGCTTTTTAAGGTTAAAATAGGTATCCATAATCTGCCTGGCCACCGGGCCGGCAATACCGCTGCCCTTACCGCCGTATTCGATGATGACGGAAACTGCAATCTCAGGGTTTTCGTAAGGAGCATAGGCCACAAATAGGGCATGGTTGTTCTTGGCCGCATCCCCCACCTCAGCCGTTCCGGTTTTGGCCGCCGCAGTATAGTTAGCGCCGGCAAAAACCCCGGAAGCCGTTCCGCCGTTAATGGTTACCTCATGTATTCCTTGCCTTATCAGGCTTAGGGTTTTAGCCGAAACCTCCACCTTACCTATTTCTTTAGTAGTATTTTCCTGCAACACCCTTCCATCCGGTGAGATCACCTTATCCACCAGATAGGGCCTGTATAATATGCCCCCGTTGGCAATACTGGCCATGTAATTTACCAGTTGGATGGCAGTAATCTTAGTCTCCTGCTGACCTATGGCCATATCCATGCTGTCATATTCATGCCATTGAGATTCCCATTCCCTGACCCTGGGGTCCGGGTAGTTTTCCCAGTGCTTTTTCTTGACCTCCGGAGAGGCAACATCCCCTTCCTCTTCGCCGGGCAAATCAACCCCGGTAAGCTGACCAAAGCCGTATTCTCTGGCATAATGGTTAATGGGGCTGGGCCCGGCTATGGCGCCGAACATATAGAAAAATGTATCGCAAGATTCTTTCAGGGCTTTTATTATATCCACCCTGCCGTGGCCGCCCGGCTTCCAGTCATGTTTGTATTTGTAATAGCCCGGGTCGCTAATAACGGTGGATGGGGTTACTATATTTTTTTCCAGCAAGGCCGTGGCCGTTGCCATCTTAAAGGTGGAGCCGGGTGTATAGATGGACTGAATAGCGTGGTTTCTCAAAGCGCCGCTTTTAATTAGATCGCTGTACACTCCGGCGGTAAGATTGCCGGAAAAGATATTCAGATCGTAGGACGGCAGGGTGGCCATGGCCAGTATTTTACCGGTTTTGACATCCTGCACCACCGCAGCCCCGCTGGGAGCCTTCCCCGGGGGAGGCTTGGCGTATCCGAGCTGCTTTGCCCTGGCCAGGCCGGACTGCACGGCGTCCTGGGCGGCGCGCTGCAGGCGGTAGTCAACTGTTAGAACCAGGTTGTTCCCGGGTACAGGCTCTTTAATGCCCAGATCCCGCACTGGTCTGGCCTGAGAGTCAACTTCCACCAGGCGGGCGCCCCCAACCCCCCTGAGCTGATCTTCGTAACTTTTCTCAATGCCCACCTTACCAACCATATCGCCCATGCTATAATGATGTTCTTCGGTGGTAAAATTCTGGGAATTTTCCTCTATTTGTTGCTTTTCCAATTCTTCCGCAGTTATTTCCCGGACATAGCCCGACACTTCTCCCATCAAATCCTTGAAAGGATAATACCTTACGGGCTCCACGTCAATGGATACACCGGGGAGTTCCAGTCGCTGTTCCTCAATGCGGTTTACAGTTTGCTGGGATACATTGGAAGCCACCTTCACCGGCTCGTACAGCCGCTGGTGATCCTTTAGTTTACTCTGCATATCTTCCTTGATCTGATCTGCCGTCACACCTTTAAATGATTCTTCCAGTGACAATAACTCGGCCAGCCGGTTAATCACGCTGTCGTTATTCTTTAGCCCCAGATAAACCAGGGATACCGTATAAACAGGTTTATTGGAAACTATACGGACACCGTTACGGTCCAGTATCTCACCCCTTGGCGCTTCCACCGGTATTAGCCGCTGGTGGTTTTGGGTGGCCAGGGTGCGGTACCTGTCGGCTTCCAGCACCTGCATATAAGCTAGCCTGAACATGAGCAGGACTAACAGCCCTGCCAGCAGTCCAACAAAATATTTTGCTTTTTTTTCAAATTTTTTTCTTTCCACTGCCATACCCTCTCTGTCTTATACCTCTCGTCCGCGCAACAATCCTTTTTGATTGGAACTATAAAATCTTTTATAGGTAAGAGGAACCAGCAGAGCAGTATATGCAGCGGTGGGTACAATCACCCTGACCAGTGCCACAAGGGGTGAAATGGTCACCCCTGTGTAGGTCATTAAAAGGTAATAAAGGAACTGCTCCCCGGCAGAGGCAAACCAAACCAGGGCCATCATTATAAGAGAGCTGTCTTTATACAGCTTGGCTTCGGTCATACCCACAAGGTACCCCACTGTCATATAGCTCAAAGCATTTAGGCCTATATAGCTGCCGGTATAAATATCCTGTATCATTCCCCCGCAAAACCCTACAAAGGCACCCTCCCGGTGCCCCCGTAAAAAAGCGTTGTAAACAACCAGGACTAATACAAGATCCGGTTTTATACCCCAGATATGAAAAGAATCAAGAAAAGCGGACTGGACGATTAGAGAAACCACGATCATGGCCACTAAGAAAAGCAGGCGCAACGGTCAACCCTCCAGTACAACAACAGATATCCCCGAAATGATATAATTAAAATATAAGTGGGCCTTGGGTTCGGAAGGATTATTCTCCTATCGGACCCTTAGAGCGAACTTAAAAGTGAAGCTCGAAATCTCTGATTTCGTTAGCTGAACTTTCATACGTTGGGGACATTCCTCCGACCCTAAAGCCATGCTCCAAAGAGAGGTGTGTCCCCTATCCTTAGTAGTTTCGAGCTTTACAGTCTGTTGATCCCTGACCTTCGAGGAGGGGGTCTTACAGGCTGTTAGCGAGATAAAAAATGGTCAATTATCTCCTGTGCCATTACCAGGGCCGTATGCCCGGGGACTGGTTTGTCCGGCAGGAGGGGTCTGTGTATCAGGTGCGGTTGGTAAAACGTTTCCGGATGGTGGCACGCCTCCCGGCGAAGTATTATTGGGTATCCGGGGTTGCTGTTGGACAGGTCTTTGTTGTACATGTTCGTCAGATAAAGGCTGGGCAGCAGGCTGATTACCGTTAGCTGCGTTTTCCAGGGGCAGATCTCCAGCCCGGGTAGTACCTGGGGAACTACCGTAGTGCCTGGCAGTCCCCCACGGAGGTTGAATATCCGCCAGACTGACTTTTGGATCGGGATTTCCTACAGTGGTTACCACCATTACCTCTTCCAGCCGGTCGAAATCCACAAAGGGTATTAAGGCAGCGCTCATAAACAAGCCGGTGGACTCCCGGCCGACGGAAGTCACTGTACCTACAGGTATACCCTTCTGGTAGAGGCTTCCCAGCCCCGAAGTAACCACTGTCTGGCCCTTTGCAACCTTTGAGCCCGTTGGTATATGCACCACCCGTACCTGTCCTGAGGCTGTGGCAATCCCCTCGACCAAACCCGGGGTTCGGTTTTCCTGAATCAGAGTCCCCACGCCGCTGCGAGGATCGGTAATCAATAGGACTTCCGCTGAAGCGCTGCTGACCGAGGTTATCCTGCCCACAAGTCCTTCCGGCGTTAAGACAGTCATATTCCTACGGATACCGTCTGCAGATCCTTTGTTTATTCTAATCATGCCGAACCAGTTTCCGGGATCCCGGCCAATAACGACTGCGCTTTCCAATTCCAGCCCCATGGCTCTGGCCGTGCTGGAATTAAAATTAAGGAGCTTTTTCAGCCTCTCGTTTTCCTGGCGGTATTCCTCCATCTGCCTCAGTTGACCCTCTACATCCTTGAGCCTCTCACTGAGTTCGTCATTGCGCCTGGTCATTCCCACCACTTCAAAAGGAAAGGACACCAGACCTTTTATGCGGTGCCCCACCTGAGTGGCCAAACCCTGAACGGGTGATAATACATCTCTGAGTGCCGCCTCCACAGGTGAAACGGAAAGCCTGCCAAAGGCGGTATATTTAACCAGCACCAGCGAAGCCACTACCAGCACGGCCAGGTAAAAAGCCTTTTTATAGGTAGCCCTGCGAGGCACTCCCTTCACCTCCGGTTAACGATTCGGTATACAGTATTACTCATATATTTTATAACTCCCGTACAATAAATGCACCAGAAAATTGTTTACGTGATAACCAATATATACTTCATAGCAGGGGGTTCCCCGTCCATTGACAATACAAATATCAATATAACTGGTTACTGAAAAATTACCTGCATTTACCTAAAAACAAATGCGCAAGGCGGGAGGACGCTTAGCCGCCGTTCAGGCCAATCTCTTGGGCTGAATAAGCACCCTGCGCAGTATATCTATATTCTCCAGAACCCTCCCAGTACCATAGGCTACCGCCAGTAACGGTTCGTCAGATAGGTGTACTGGCATCCCCGTCTGCTCGCTTACCAGGCGGTCAAGCCCCTTTAACAGGGAGCCACCCCCGGCCATTACAATTCCCCGGTCCATTATGTCGGCCGCAAGTTCCGGCGGCGTCTGCTCCAGGGTAGCCTTAATGGCATCCAATATGGAGCTTACCGGCTCGGAAAGAGCCTTTTGTATTTCCTCCGATGTGATCTTAACCGTTTTGGGGAGACCGGTGATCAAATCCCGTCCCCGGATGTCGTAAACAGCAGAAGTATGCTTGGGACAGGCAGTGCCTATTTCAATTTTTATATCTTCCGACGTTCTCTCCCCGATCATTAAACTATATGCCTTCTTAACATGCTGGATTATGGCATCGTCCATTTCATCCCCGGCAATACGAATGGAACGGCTGGTTACTATGCCACCCAGGGAAATAACCGCCACCTCCGTTGTGCCGCCGCCTATATCCACCACCATATTTCCAGTGGGCTCGTGCACAGGCAGGCCTGCACCGATGGCCGCAGCCATGGGCTCTTCAATAAGGTAAGCCTCCCTGGCCCCGGCCTGAATGGCAGCCTCCCTGACGGCCCGCTCCTCCACTGCGGTAACACCGGAGGGAACCGATACAACCACCCGGGGGTGTACCAGAAACGTCCTGCCCCTCAGGGCCTTGCTGATAAAATATTTAATCATGCTCTGGGTAACGTCAAAATCAGCTATTACCCCGTCTTTCATCGGCCTGATGGCCACAATATTCCCCGGTGTCCTGCCAATCATCTGCTTGGCTTCCTCGCCCACCGCCAGAACTTGGCCGCTGTCTCTCTGGATGGCCACCACAGACGGCTCACGCAGCACGATTCCCTTCCCTTTTACATACACCAGTGAATTTGCGGTACCCAAATCTATTCCCATATCCTTGGAGAACAGCCCTATGCGCATCTCCCGGCCCCTTTCTTTTATAGGTTCACAACATATCCTTGGCTTTAAAACTGATAAACTTATTATCCCCTATTACTATGTGATCTAATATTTCAATGCCTACAATTTCCCCGGCCTCCTGCAGGCGCCTGGTAACATCCATATCTTCCTTGCTGGGTGTGGGATCCCCGCTGGGATGATTGTGCACCAGTATTATCGCTGCCGCACTGCGCCGGATGGCTCCTTTGAATAATTCCCTGGGATGTACCGCCGAAGAATTCAAAGTGCCTATGGAAACGGTTTCCCTGGCCACCACCTGGTTTTTGGTATTTAGCAGCAGGGCGCTAAAATATTCCCTATCAAGGTGGCGCATTTCTTCCATTACCAGGAAGGCAGCGTCCTCCGGACATCTGATATAGGGGCGCTCTTCAATCTGGGTGGCAGCCACTCTCCGGCCCAGTTCCAGAGCAGCCTTTACCTGAGCGGCTTTGGCCAGCCCGATGCCCTTTACGGCGGATAGCTCTTCCGGGGCGGCCTGCACCAGCGCCCTGATCCCTCCGAAATGGCTGATCAAATGTGTGGCCAGATCCAGCGCACTGGCCTCGGCTGTTCCTGTACGCAGCAGGATAGCAAGCAGTTCGTTGTCAGCCAGCATACCCGGGCCTTCCCTTATTAATCTCTCCCTGGGCCTCTGTCCTTCCGGTAAATCCTTGATGGCAGTACGGTACAACACGGCATATCTCCTTTGCCGGAAAACGAACGCCTGTCCATCCTGACTTCAATCAATTTAATCGCTTTCCAATACATTAACACCAAAACATTTAAATACTGAAGCAAGTTTAAAAAGTGGCAACCCTACAACATTGGCATAGCAGCCCTCTATGCCGGACACAAATACTGCTCCCAGTCCCTGTATAGCATAAGATCCGGCCTTGTCCATCGGCTCACCGGAGTTAACGTACAGTTTCAATTCGTCATCCCCGGCCGGACGAAAAATAACTCTCGTGCGCTCATGGGTGCAGACCATCCTGCCGTCTGTGGCATCAACCACAGCCAGGCCGGAGTATACGTAATGTTCGCTTCCCTGAAGACACCGCAGCATGCGCAGCGCATCCGTCTCATCCGACGGCTTCCCCATTATTTTTCCCCGCCAGACCACCACCGTGTCGGAGCCTATAACCAGTCCTTGGTTCAATTCCCGGGACACCGCCAGGGCCTTCCTGGCGGAAAGGGCCTCCACCAACCCGGCTGGCTCCATATCTTCGGCTACGGTTTCGTCCACTGGCCGGGAAATAATGTCAAAACGCAGACCCAGCTGCTCCATCAGCTCCCTGCGGCGGGGCGAGGTGGAAGCCAGATATATCGGCAGCAAAAGCAGATCAACTCCCACGGTTAAATTCTTCTGTAAACCCAGTAGCCAACAATCAAACCCAGGACGGTTAAAGGCCCCAGGGCAATATTAATACCAAAAGTGATCTTCAAAAAATGCAAGTCAAGCGTGGTAGGAGACAGGCCGAAACTTTTAGTTGCCTTAATTAGCGGCAAAGCGGGCAGGGCCTCCGCCAGGGCGCTTCCGGCCAGGGCGCCGGCAATAAGCAGCAACAACAGCACCCACGGACTTTTCGGGCTTTTTAAAGATTTCACCATTATTTCACCCGCGGGCTCTAAAAATTATCTTTCCCTCGCCAGGAAAAACCAATACCCGCATTATTTCCAGTTTAACATCCAGCCTTCGGTTATGACAAGCTTTTACATAAACATCTCTCTGGCCTCGGCTACCATGTACAGTGATCCGGTTATGCAGACCACGTCCCCCGGGGCGACCAGTTCCAGAGCCGCCCTGACCGCCCCGGAAATATCCTCAACAGTCAACACTTTTTCAACATATTTGCCGGCCTCTCCGGCCATGCTCTGCCAGTTGCCGGCCCTGGGGCTGTTGGGCCGGGTGATCACCACGGCTCTGGCCCGGGGCGCCAGTTCCGCCACCACCCTGGAGCGCTCCTTGTCTCCCAGCATCCCCAGCACCATGACGATCCCTCTGCCGGGAAAATAATCTTCCAGGGCTCTGCCCAGGGCCACCGCCCCATCCATATTGTGGGCGCCGTCAATTAAAACCAAAGGGTCCCTGCTTACAATTTCCATCCTGGCCGGCCAGACTGTGCGGGCAATACCGCCTGCAATGTCATCCGCGGTAATTTTCGCCCCGGTTTCCACCAACACCTCGGCCAGGGCCACCGCCGTGGCGGCGTTAATTTGCTGGTGCCTGCCCATCAGCGGCACCGTTATATTCCGGTAATTTCCTAACCTTCCGTCAATGTCGATTATTTGCCCGCTACCGGTAATTTCCCTCTCTCGCCAGATAACATTCCTACCCACCAGCAGCAGGGGAGCATTTTTTTCCCGGCACACCCCTTCGATTACCTCCAGCGCCTCGCCGGCGGCCGCAGTAACCAGGGGCACCCCTTCTTTTATGATGCCGGCTTTAACCGTAGCAATCTCTTTTTCGGTGTTACCCAGGTAATCCATGTGGTCCATGGCCACATTGGTTATAGACGCCACAAGTGGTATAACCACATTAGTGGAATCTATGGCCCCGCCCAGCCCCACTTCCAGCACCAGGTAATCCACCCGCTGCCTCTGAAAGTAGAGGAAGGCCAGGGCAGTGCCCACTTCGAACTCGGTGGGATGCTCATACCCTTCCCGGACCATCGCTTCCAGGTGGGGGCGCAGTTCGGTGATCATTACGGCCATATCGTTTTCGGAAATTTCTGCTCCGTTAATACGATATCTTTCGGTATAGGAATGGAGATGGGGAGAAGTAAAGGCGCCCACCCGTGAGCCTGACTGCTGTAGTATCGCCCCCAGCATGGCGGTAGTGGAGCCCTTGCCGTTGGTGCCGCCGATGTGTATGATTCTCAAATCAAGGTGGGGGTTGTCCAGCCTGCGCAGCAACTCTGTAATTCTCCCCAGCCCGAAATTAAAGCCGAATTTGGTGAGGTTCTGCATGTATTCTAATGCCTCTGGAAAATTCAAACCGACACCCCTTATTAAGGTAAGGGGACACACCTTCTGTGTTTCCCATCATTCCTTACCTTATAATAATATCGCGAAGGAATGTCCCCAACTTATGTAAGGGGACACACCTTCTGTGTTTCCTTTTATTCCTTACCTTTAACAATTTCACGAAGGAATGTCCCCAATAGACTATTGTTCCAGCATCTTCAGGCGCTCCTCAATGGCCTTCTTCTTGCCGGCCAGCTCAGATTCCTTGGATTTTTCTTTGGCCACAACTTCTTCCGGGGCTTTGTCCAGGAAGCCGTGATTAGAGAGTTTCCCCTGTATCCTGATCAGGTCTTTTTCCAGAGTCGCCAATTCCTTGGACAGCCTAGCAACTTCCCGGTCTATATCAATAAGCCCCTTCAGGGGAACATAAATCTCCATCCCCCGGGCCACTGCCTGGGCGGCCTGTTCAGGTGCTTCAGGCAGTGTGGCATGTATGCTTACCCTGCCGGCTGACAGCAATTCAATATAATTTGCCCACTTTTCCACCAGTTTCCTGGTTTCCTCTTCGGGTATCGCCAGCACTATGTCCGCCTTTTTACCCGGCGGAACATTCATCTCGCTACGAATATGCCTGACCGCGCGGATTATTTCCATTAGTATCCCCATCTGGTCTTCCGCTTCCCGATCTGCAAGCCCGAAGGTTGCAACTGGCCAGGTAGCTTTCATGATGGTCTGCCCCCGGTGGGGCAGGCGCTGCCAGATATCCTCGGTAATAAAGGGCATGAACGGGTGCAACAACTCCAGCGTCCCTTTTAGGGTCTGGGCCAGCACATACTGAGCCGTGTAGCGATCATCCCGGTCCTTGCCGTACAGCCTTGGCTTGGCCAGCTCAATATACCAGTCGCAAAACTCGTTCCAGGTGAATTCATACAACACCCGGGCCGCCTCACCCAGTTCGTATCTGTCCAGGTTCCGGGTGACCTCAGCCGCAACCTCCTGGAATCTGCTCATAATCCAGCGGTCGGCCAGGGTCAGCACCTCCCGGCGCGGCTCCGGACCCGGGGTGAAATCATTTAGATTCATCAGGGTAAAGCGGGAGGCGTTCCATAATTTATTGGCAAAATTCCTGGTGCCCTCCAGCCGCTCAAAATGAAAGCGCAAGTCATTACCCGGAGTGTTTCCGGTCACCAGCATAAACCTGAGGCTGTCCGCCCCATGACTCTCGATAACATCTATAGGATCCACCCCGTTGCCCAGGGATTTGCTCATTTTCCGCCCCAGGGCGTCCAGGACCAAGCCGTGGATGAAAACCTCCCGGAAAGGCACCTCATCCATGAAGGCCATACCACTAAAGATCATCCTGGCCACCCAGAAGAATATGATATCCCTGCCGGTGACAAGCACCGAAGTAGGGTAGTAATAGGCTAAATCCACCGTCTTCCGGGGCCAGCCCAAAGTAGAAAAGGGCCAAAGCGCCGAGGAAAACCAGGTGTCAAGCACATCGGGATCCTGCTCCAGTCTGCTGCCGCCGCATTTTGTGCACTTCGACGGAGGGGTTTTGGTAACTATAATTTCCTCACAGTCGCCACAATACCACACAGGAATTCTGTGCCCCCACCAGAGTTGCCTGGATATGCACCAGTCCCTGATATTTTCCATCCAGTTGAGATATATCCTGGTAAAACGTTCCGGAACAAAGCGCAACCTGCCCTCCCTGGCGGCCTCAATGGCTGGTTCGGCCAGGGGTTTCATACGCACGAACCACTGTTTGGAAAGCATGGGCTCGATAACCGTGGAGCAGCGGTAGCAGTGACCTACGGCGTGGGTATGGTCATCCACCTTGATCAGGTAGCCTTTACTATCCAGTTCCCTGACCAGTTGTTTGCGGCATTCCCAGCGGTCCAGCCCCTGGTATTTGCCTGCTTCCCCGGTCATCACCGCATCCTTGTTGATAACCTGCAACTGAGGCAGGTTATGGCGCTGGCCCACCTCAAAGTCATTGGGGTCGTGGGCCGGGGTTATCTTGACTGCGCCGGTGCCGAATTCAGGGTCCACGTAATCGTCAGCGATGACCGGTATTTCCCTATCCACCACCGGCAGTACCAGCGTTTTTCCCACCAGGTGCCGATAGCGCTCATCCTCCGGGTGAACCGCCACCGCCACGTCGCCCAGCATGGTCTCCGGGCGGGTGGTGGCTATGGCAAGATACTCGTTGCTGTCCTTCACGGGGTATTTTATAAAATAAAAGTGGCCCGGTTTATCCAGATGCTCCACCTCTATATCCGAAATGGTGGTATGGCATTTGGGGCACCAGTTGGTAATGTAATGACCACGGTAAATGAGACCCTTTTCATAAAGTCGTACAAACACCTCCAGCACGGCCTCCGAACAGCCCTGGTCCATGGTGAAACGCTCCCGGTCCCAATCGCAGGACGAGCCCAGGCGCCTTAGCTGGTGGGTAATCCTGCCGCCGTACTGTTCCTTCCACTGCCAAACCCGCTCCAGAAATTTATCCCGGCCCAGGTCGTGCTTGGCAAGACCCTCTTTGGCCAGTTGCTCCTCCACCTTGGCCTGGGTGGCAATCCCCGCGTGGTCGGTGCCGGGCAGCCAGAGGGCGTTATAACCCTGCATCCGGCGCCAGCGGGTCAGAATATCCTGCATGGTGTTGTCCAGGGCATGCCCCATGTGCAGCTGGCCGGTAACATTGGGAGGCGGCATTACAATGCAGAAAGGCTCCTGCTCCGGGTTCACCACGGTATGAAAAAAATTATTTTCCTCCCAGTATTTATACCACTTTCCCTCCACCGCTCCGGGATCGTAGGCGGGAGCCATGTCGGTTTTCGGGGTTGCGTTAGCTGACACAACAATCATCCTCCTCATGCAAATAAAAAATAATAAAACCCCTTCCGTATATAAGGACGAAAGGAGTTTACTCTCCGCGGTACCACCTTAATTCCGCAACAGCGGCAACATCTATTGTCGCCTTGTATTGCAGCACTTTAACAGCTGTAACGGGCTAACCCGGCTATGGCCTAACAGCGTTTGCCTTCGACCATGCAGCTTCCGGGGCGACAGTCCAACCCGCCGGGCGGGAAATCTTTCAGCCTGCCGCTGCTAAAAACGCGGCGGATCTCACTCTCTGGACTCCTTGAAAGGCTGGCCCTCCCCATCACCGCTTTATACGGTATGTCAAAAATATATTATCCCTTTGCATTGCCGTTGTCAATGCGCGAAATACAACCGCATGCAGCCGTCTGGTATCTGACCTCTCCGGCTCATTCTGCTAATTCGTTAAATCAAAATCAAATCCGAAGCAATCAAAAGTCATTAAACTTAATAAACGAAATATTAATTATAATAGTCTCCCGCACAAACAAAGTGCGACAGTGGGGACGGTTCTCTGTCGCATTAAGCCCGATGATTAACATAACCACCTGGTATACCGCTCATACTGCGTCAGACTTGGGATTGGTGGCCTGACGCACGGCTTTTGACCGGATTCTCCGAATTATTACTATAAAAGATTTCTATACACCACAGGAGGGTAGACCATGAAGAAACCTCTTAAAACCCTGACAATCCTTTTATTACTTATTATTGTCCTGGCAGCGCTGTCCCTGCTGGCCCACCACTGGTTTCTGGCCGGAGAAAAAACCGTAACCATTCGGGTGGCCGAAGGAGCCGGCGGCGCATACCACTTTCCCTTCCACCTGGCCGGAGAAATGAAATTTTTCAAACAGGAGAGCATAGCCGTTAAAACCAAAAGGTATAACACCGGGGACGAGGCGATGGACATCTTACTGGCAGACAAGTCCGACGTAGCCCTGGTTGACCTGGAGGACTTTGTCAGGGCCGGGGCCCGCCGGCTGGACGATGATTTTGATGCGACAGGCTTTGCCGCTATCACCTGTATAAACGACTCTTACCTGCTGGCCCCGGAGCCCGGGCAAAATTTTGCATGGGTCGGAATGAAAGACAAATCTGTTATCTGTGGCTCCCCCGACAGCATAGAGACGGTGGTGCTGGAAGAAATACTGAGGCGCCAGGGGCTGGTTCCATACGAAGACGTGACCATGATGACAAACATACCGGACGATTTAAAAATAGGCGCGCTTAAAGCTGGCATCGGCAATTATTTGTTAGTACGGGGTCCGCTGGCTGCAGCAGCCGAGAAAGGCGGTGCAGCAGTGGTTATCGCCTCTCTCGGCAATGAGCTAGGCCCTTACCCCGCCGCAATCTGTGTGGTTAATAAAAATTTTTTATCCAAACACAGCGGTGAATTACAAAAATTCACCAACGCCATTTACAAAGCACTGATCTGGATTAAATATCATACGGATGCAGAAATAGGCAAGCACCACACCGGGGCAGCAGAAAAAAAGGACCGGGAATTGTATTCGATCATGCTTAAAAGATACGCCAGGGATAAGGTATGGCCTGAAAATCCGGTAATTACCGGCGATTCCTTTGACGGCGGGATGGCAATGTTGGCCAGGGCCAGAGAGATTCCCAGGGAAGTAACATATGAGGGTATGGTAAACAGCATTTTTGCCCGCCGGGCTGTGGACACTGTAAAATACATTCCGGAGGACAAAATGCCTAAAAAAAGGTTCCCCTTTAACATACTTAGCTTGGCTGATGATAGATAGGATGGATCAGTAAGGAGAAATAAGCTTGAGCCGGGACTCTACTACTGCTGGAAATGCAGCTGTCCCGGCTATCTGCGAAATCAAGCCGGTGTACGGACACGGATTTAAAGGAAGAGCTAAACAACAAATTCGTTCAATTGGCAAGGCAAATCCGCAGGATGAAACAGTCAGTCCTGTAAGTTGCTGTCCGGCTGCTCGCCGATCATACCTTCAATTATCTGCCATATCTCGTCCCGGCCCTGCCCTGAAAGAGAGGAAAAAAGCAGCAGGGTATCTTCCCGGCCGAGTTCAAGGGTGGTTTTGATAATCTTAACCTGTTTGGCGGCCTGGTTTTTTGAAAGTTTGTCGCTTTTGGTGGCTACCACCAACGCAGGAATGCTGTAATGTTTCAGCCACTGGTGCAACTGGATGTCCTGTGCGCTGGGCTGGTGGCGAATGTCCACCAGTTGAATGACGCCCTGCAGTTGGGTCCGCCCCTTGAGATAATTTTCTACCATGGGACCCCACTTCGCCCTTATTTGGGCAGGAACCCGGGCATAGCCGTAGCCCGGCAGGTCCACCAGGTAAAAGCTGTCGTTTATCAAGAAGTAATTAATACCCTGGGTCCGCCCCGGGGTATTGCTGGTGCGGGCCAGGCTTTTTCTGTTGACCAGCTTGTTCAGCAGCGACGATTTCCCTACATTGGAACGCCCGGCCAAGGCGATTTCAGGTCGCTCTCCGGCCGGGCAGCTTTTTAAATCAACTGCTGTTTTGACGAATTCAGCGGTAGCAATTTTCATCTTCAACTATTCCTCTGCGGTTCTCAGGAAAGGATCTGGCCTCCGCCGTCCTGAACCACCGGCTGGTAGGCCACCTCCGGATTCACCACAGCAGGCGTTCCACCCAATTCGGCAGCCTCCGGCTCAAATTCCTTTTCCATTAAGGCTATTTCCAGCACATCGTCCATGAGGTCAACCAGTTCAAAGGTTAAATTCTTTTTGACATTGGCCGGTATCTCGTCCAGATCCTTTTTATTATCATTGGGCAGTATGATAGTTTTTATACCACCCCTGTGGGCCGCCAGTACTTTTTCTTTTATGCCGCCCACAGGAAGTACCCTGCCCCGGAGGGTAATTTCCCCGGTCATGGACACGTCATGGCGTATCTTACGGCCGGTAAGGGCCGAGGCTATGGCACAGGCCATGGTTATACCGGCGGAGGGACCGTCCTTGGGTATAGCTCCCTCGGGTATGTGCACGTGGATATCGAATTTGTCAAAAACATCCTCGGAGATGCCGAGTTCCATACTCCGGCTGCGTACATAACTGTATCCGGCCTGGGCTGATTCCTTCATCACGTCCCCCAGTTTACCGGTGAGGGTAAGCTTGCCGTTCCCCTTGTAAACCGTTACCTCGATGGCCAGTGTGTCACCGCCCACTTCGGTCCAGGCCATGCCGGTGGCAACCCCCACCTGGTCATCCTGCTCGGCCATACCGTAGCGATAACGTGGTGTCCCCAGGAATGACTCCAGGTTTTGTGTGCTGATTTTCACCTTCTGTGCCTTGCCCGCCACTATTTGTTTGACTACCTTGCGACAGAGCGATGCGATATTCCTCTCCAGGTTACGCACACCGCTTTCCCTGGTGTATTCCCTGATAATCCTGCGAATGGTGTTTTCAGATATATGCACTAACTTATCGTTTAGCCCATGCTCCTTAATCTGCTTGGGAGCCAGGTGACGCAGCGCTATCTGCACCTTTTCTTCCTCGGTATAGCCGGAAATATGAATAAGTTCCATCCTGTCCAGCAGCGGCCTGGGAATATTATGCTGGACGTTAGCGGTAGTGATAAACATAACATTTGAAAGATCAAAGGGCACCTCAATGTAATGGTCGCTAAAGGAATTGTTCTGCTCCGGATCCAGCACCTCCAGCAGCGCTGAGGATGGATCGCCCCTGAAGTCCATACTCATCTTATCAATTTCGTCCAGCAGGAACACCGGGTTTTTAGAACCGGCGGTTTTCATGCCCTGAATAATCCTACCCGGCAAGGCGCCCACGTAGGTGCGCCGGTGACCGCGTATTTCAGCCTCGTCCCGAACCCCACCCAGGGAAATGCGTACAAATTTGCGCTCCAGCGCCCGGGCAATGGAACGGCCCAGAGATGTTTTGCCGACTCCAGGCGGCCCCACAAAGCAAATTATGGGCCCTTTCATTTTTTTGGCCAGTTTGCGGATGGCCAGATATTCCAGAATCCGCTCTTTGACGGTTTTCAGCCCATAGTGGTCAGCTTCTAAAATGGCTTCAGCAGCGTTAATATCCAGGCGGTCCCTGGTACCCTTGCTCCAGGGCAGGGCCAGGATCCAGTCCAGATAGTTGCGTACCACGGCAGACTCGGCGGCCATGGGCGGCATTTTTTCCAGCCGCTCCAGTTCCTTGATGACCTTCTCTTCCACATCTTTGGGTAGCTTGGCACTGGCGATTTTTTCCCTGTATTCCTCCGCCTCGGCCATCCGCTCATCCTTTTCGCCCAGTTCCTTCTGGATAGCTTTGATCTGCTCCCGAAGGTAATACTCTTTCTGGGTTTTTTCCATCTGCTTGCGGACACGGATATTGATCTTGCGTTCAAGCTCCACAATTTCCAGTTCCTTGGCCACCAGGGCGCAGAGTTTTTCTATGCGTTTGACGATGTCCGTCGTCTCCAGCACTGCCTGCTTATCCTCAATGCGCAGGGATAGGTGGGATGCAATTATGTCCGCCAGACGTCCGGGCTCCTCCAGGTTGACCACCGAAACCACTGTCTCCGGCGGGATACGCTTGGACAATTTGACATACTGCTCAAACTGGTATACCAGACTGCGCATGAGAGCCTCAATTTCCGCAGTCTTTTTAAAATCCTCGGAATACTGTTTGATCTCAACTTTGAAATATGGTTCATCGGCCAGGTACTTGTTGATTCTGGCTCTGGACATACCCTCAACCAGAATTCGGATGGTGCCACCCGGCAATTTCAACAGTTGTTTGACCTCTGCAACGGTTCCGATTTGGAAGATATCCTCCTCACCGGGGTCATCAGTTTGTGCTTCCTTTTGGGTGGCCAGAAAAATCATACGGTCCCGTGCCATGGTTTCTTCGATGGCCTGCACGGATTTATCGCGGCCTACGTCCAAATGAATTACCATGTATGGAAACACCAGAATACCCCTGAGAGGCAGCAATGGCAAAACCTTTACGGTTGGTTCCACAGCTGAACCTCCTTATCTAATGTATTGATTAATCAGTTACTCAGGGCAGATGCGCATACAACATTCTATCACACCAGTTCCGCCGACTGCTATAGTAATAACTGTCAGAATTGAAGAAAAAGCAGTAAAAATCACATATAAAACCAGTATAACGTAAAATTCAGCTCTCTACCGCCTGTATATTAAGTATTATGCCGAAAATCAAAATTATCCCGAAAAATGTTACAATAAAAAACACTTCTGTCACGGATCACAGGACAGGCCCGAATTATCCGGGCCTGTCCAATTGAACAATATTTTCAGTGGCAGTTTACCCCCTGCACCCCTGCAGCCACCAGAACATCCGCTTTTACCACCACCGGGGCGGGATTTGTTAGGCCCGGATCCTCCACCAAAGCGTCTTTTAAAACCTGTTCCAGCCGCGTTACAGGCAAAACTTTTACTCCTTCCAGGTCGCGGAATGTTTCCTGATAATTTTCAGCCGGTATCAGCACCCTGCTAGCCCCCGCCCGGCGGGCGGCTTCAACCTTGGACACTACTCCCCCCACAGGCAGCACCAGCCCCCGGATAGAAATCTCACCGGTCATGGCCAGCCTGTTATCCACCGGTATGCCTTTGATGGCAGAATAGACCGCAGCGGCCACAGCCACACCAGCGGAAGGTCCGTCTATGGGCACACCTCCCGGGAAATTCACATGAATGTCATAATCCGGAGGATTTACATCACTAACCCTGCGCAATACCGTCAAAACATTTTCAATGGATCCTTTGGCCATACTCTTCCTCCGGATGGTGCGCCCACGGCCGCCTATTTCTTCCTCTTCCACCACACCGGTTACAATTACCTTACCCTGCCCCCGGGCCACCGGTACTGCGCCCGCCTCGATTTCAAGCAGCGTGCCGGTGTTGGGACCGTAGACCGCCAGCCCGTTTACCAGGCCAATTTGGGGTTGCGAGGCCACCTTTTTTTCAGGTCGCGGAGAATACTGCCCGCTGTTGACCACCCACTCCACGTCGCAGGTGCTAATGGTTTTTCTACCCTCGGTCATGGCAATACCTGCGGCAATTTGAATAATATTAACCGCTTCCCGGCCGCTGGTGGCATATTTCTTAATAACCTCCAGACAGCCGCCTGCCATGGGAAAACCTACTTTCTCGGAGGCATTGGCAGCGATTAATTCAATCTCCTCGGGCTGCAGAGGTTTAAAAAAAACCTCCAGGCAGCGGGACCGTATGGCCGGGGCTATATCCTCGGGGGTTCTGGTGGTAGCTCCCACCAGTCTGAAATCAGCAGGCAGGCCATTCTGGAAAATATCATGAATATGGCCGGGGATGTTGTTATCCTCAGAACTGTAATAGGCGCTCTCCAGCAATACCTTGCGGTCCTCCATTACTTTCAGTAGTTTGTTCATCTGGATATGGTGCAATTCACCTATTTCATCCAGAAAGAGCATGCCGCCGTGGGCCTTGGTTACCGCGCCGGCCTTGGGCTGCGGCACACCGGCCATTCCCAGCGGACCGGCGCCCTGGTAGATGGGATCGTGCACCGATCCGATCAAAGGGTCGGCAATGCCCCGTTCGTCAAACCGGGCGGTGGTGGCATCCATCTCAATAAATTTAGCATCTACCTTAAAGGGGGAGGAGGTATTTTTTTTGGCCTCCTCCAGTACTACTCTGGCAGCCGCCGTTTTGCCCACCCCCGGGGGGCCGTAAATAATGACGTGCTGGGGATTTGGCCCGCAAAGGGCCGCCCGCAGTGATTTCAAGCCCTCGGACTGGCCGATTATTTCCTTGAAGCTGGTGGGCCTTGTTTTTTCCGCCAGCGGCTCCGTCAGCGATATGGCCCGGAGGCGCTGTAACTTCTCCAGCTCCTTGCGGGACTCCCGCTCCACAGCGGATTTATTCCCCTGCTGGGCTTTGAGCATATTCCAGAAATACATACCGATAATTACTGCGAAAAACACCTGTATAAAAGTAAGAAAACTGCCGATTCCGATACCGGCCTCTCCCATCGGCGATTCCTCCTCATTCAGTTTTCCTACTATTATTGCTAACTTTTGTATATTTTATCCCTTTTATTAAAATAGGGGCTGCCGCCGCTTTAGGACTATCGGTCCTTCACCCCGGAGTAAGGAAGGGGGACACACCTCTCTTTAGAGGAATGGGGACACACCTCTCTTTAGAGCTTGGCTCTGGGGTCGGAGGAATGTCCCCGATTGGAATGGCTCTGGGGTCGGAGGAATGTCCCCGATTGGAATGGCTCTGGGGTCTGAGGAATGTCCCCGATTGGAATGGCTCTGGGGTCTGAGGAATGTCCCCAACTAGTGTAAGGGGGTTAGCAAAGAGCTCCGGACATCTCTGCCGGAACTCTTTGTTCTCTGCTATTGCAGTTGTAATTGATTCGATGCAGATCCCCTTATTTATTCAGGATAGCTGCCAGGTCCTGTTCCGGTGTAGTGATGGGCATAATGTTGAAGTTCTTCACCAGCACATCCAGCACGTTGGGTGTTATGAACGCCGGCAGGCTGGGGCCAAGGCGAATGTTTTTAATACCCAGGTGCAGCAGGGTAAGCAGTATGGCCACCGCCTTCTGCTCGTACCAGGAGAGCACCAGGGAGAGAGGCAAGTCGTTTACACCGCAGTTGAAGGCGTTGGCCAGGGCCACGGCGATTTGCACGGCGGAGTAGGCATCGTTGCACTGGCCTATATCCAGCAGGCGGGGTATGCCGCCGATATCACCCAGCTTTTTGTCAAAGAAGCGGAATTTGCCGCAGGCCAGAGTCAATATAACGGAATCATTGGGCGCCTTTTCCACAAATTCGGTGTAGTAGTTGCGACCCGGTTTGGCTCCGTCGCAGCCGGCCACCAGGAAGAAATGCTTAATGTCGCCGCTCTTAACCGCCTCTATAACCTTTCCGGCCACACCCATTACCGCATTGCGGGCAAAACCCACCATTACGCTGCCGTTATCTTCGTCGGATGCAAAGCCGGGCATGGCCAGGGCTCTTTCGATAACCGGGCCGAAGTCTCCGTTATTAACGTGTTGCACTCCCGGCCAACCTACCAGACCGGTGGTAAAGATGTTGTCCATGTAGGCCTGGGGATCCTGGATGCAGTTGGTGGTCATGAGTATGGCGCCCGGGAAGGCGGGGAATTCTTTCTTCTGGTTCTGCCAGGCAGTGCCGTAGTGCCCGTAAAAGTGATTGTATTTCTTTAGTTCCGGGTAACCGTGGGTGGGCAGCATTTCGCCGTGGGTATACACATATATCCCCTTGCCCTCGGTCTGTTTCAACAATTCGGCCAAATCTTTAAGGTCGTGGCCTGAAATCAGTATACACTTGCCTTTTTTATGGCCCAGAGGCACCCCGGTGGGTACGGGATGACCGTATGTGCCGGTGTTTCCTGCATCCAGCAGTTCCATGACGCGCAGGTTGACCTCTCCGCATTTGAGTACCAGGCCGATCCAGTCGTTGATGGTTAATTCCCTGTTGGCCAGTGCGGCCATGCCATGATGGATAAAGGCATATACGCTGTCGTCCTCCTGGCCCAGGATACGGGCATGGTCGGCATAGGCGGCCACACCTTTGATGCCGTATACCAGTATTTGCTGCAGTGATTGAATATCAGTGTCAGCAACATAGTCGGATACTATACCCACAACTTCACCCTGTGTGATTAACCCGGCCAGGTCGGCGGCGGGCCTGAAGTTTGCCGAAGGGTCACTGAAGCTGGTTTTACCACCTGCGGCAGAAACCCTCTCCCTCAGTTTTTCCCTGTATTCAACACAACGGTTAATCATGGGCTGGAAGCGCTCCGGGTCGAAGTTTACGTTGGTCAGCGTAGAGAACATAGCCTCACTGGTGAAAGAGTTCATCTCAGAGTCCGTAACACCGACCCTGCGCCCTTCCTCGGCGTAAAGGGATAACCCTTTCACAGCGTGCAGTAACAGATCTTGGAGAGCAGCCACCTCCGGCTTTTTGCCGCATACTCCCATGGCGGTGCAGCCTTTTCCCCTGGCGGTTTGTTCGCATTGATTACAAAACATTGTTATTCCTCCTTTTTTATGATTAATTAGACCTTATATATCCACTTTAAGGCTATAATTGCCCCTTACACCAGCACAATCTATCCCTCCATTGGCATTCCGCTCACTATATCCGCCAGGGTTTCCCTGGTCAATTCCTTTACCAGGGCTGCCTGCGCTCTTCTTATAATCCGGTGTACCCGGCAGGTAGGGCGGTTATGACACTGGTAGTTTTCTCCAAGGCACACGTTCAGCGCCAGTGGACCTTCTATGGCTACCAGTATATCGGCCAGGGTAATTTCGTTGCCCGGCCTGGCCAGCCTTACCCCTCCCTGGGAGCCCCGCTGGGTTATCACCAGCCCGGCGCGGCTTAAAAGCTGGATTGTTTTTTTCAGAAATACTTCCGGTATGCTATGGCGCTCGGATATGTGCTTGGTTTGGATAAACTCTCCAAAGGGGGCTGTGGATAGTTCCAGGGCAGTTCTTATAGCGTATTCTGTTTGTCTGGTGATTTGCATAATAACTACCCTTTCAGTACTAAGTGGATAACTTTTATCTTCTTTAATTATACTTACAAAATTTCCTCTGTCAACCCCTTAATAGCAAAAATTTAAAAAATTTTATAAGATGAAAGGAGACACACCTCTCTTTCAAAGGAATGGGGACACACCTCTCTTTAGAGATTGGCTCTGGGGTCGGAGGAATGTCCCCGATTGGAATGGCTCTGGGGTCGAAGGAATGTCCCCAACTAGAAAAAGGCACCCTTTAAAGGGTGCCTTGCTTGACGTTGTTTTATGCGGTTTCTTCCTTTTTCTTTTTGCGGTCCATGGTTATTATGATCGGTTTTTCTTTTTTCAATATGGTTTCCCTGGTAATTACACACTTTGCTATATCTTCCCGGGAAGGAATTTCGTACATGGTGTCCATCATTATTTCCTCCAGGATAGCCCTCAGGCCCCTGGCCCCTGTCTTGCGTTTCAGTGCCTCATGGGCTACCGCCTTCAGCGCTTCCGCCTGAAACTCCAGAGCCACCCCGTCCAACTCGAACAGCTTGTCGTACTGCTTAACCAGGGCGTTCCTGGGCTCGGTGAGAATACGCACCAGAGCTTCCTCATCCAGGGCATCCAGGGTTACGATGATGGGCAAACGGCCTACAAATTCGGGAATCAGACCGTACTTGAGCAGGTCTTCAGGTAAAATATGGCTTAATATTTCCCCAATACGAATTTCTTTCTGGGTCTGAATTTCGGCTCCAAAGCCCATGGTTTTCTTACCGGTACGGCTTTGAATTAATTTTTCGATACCGTCAAAGGCCCCGCCGCAGATGAATAAAATATTGGTGGTGTCCAGTTGAATGAACTCCTGGTGCGGGTGTTTGCGCCCGCCCTGGGGAGGCACACTGGCCACCGTACCCTCCAGTATTTTCAAAAGCGCCTGCTGCACTCCCTCGCCGGATACGTCCCTGGTGATGGAGGGGTTTTCGGATTTGCGGGCTATCTTATCTATTTCGTCGATATATACTATCCCTTTTTCAGCTTTCTCCACATCATAATCCGCCGCTTGTATGAGCTTCAGGAGAATGTTCTCCACATCTTCACCCACATAACCGGCTTCAGTCAGTGAAGTGGCATCAGCAATGGCAAATGGTACATTAAGGAGGCGGGCTAAAGTCTGGGCCAGCAGGGTTTTACCACTGCCTGTAGGTCCCAGCATAACGATGTTGCTCTTCTGAAGCTCCACATCGTCTATTTTGCCGCCCAGATTAATCCTCTTATAGTGGTTATAGACTGCCACGGAAAGGGATTTCTTGGCTTCTTCCTGGCCGATGACATACTGGTCAAGGATGTCCTTGATTTCCTTCGGTTTCGGAATATCCCCCAGGTCAAGCCCCAGGTCCTCGTTCAGTTCTTCCTCAATGATCTCATTGCATAACTCAATGCACTCGTCGCAGATATATACCCCGGGGCCGGCGACCAGCTTTTTAACCTGATCTTGCAGCTTGCCGCAAAAGGAACATTTTAGCTGACCCTTTTCGTTAAACATTATCCCACCTCTTTTACCTTTGCTTCCTGCTCAGGAACACTTCATCCACGATACCATATTCTTTTGCTTCCTGGGCCGACATAAAGTAATCCCTTTCTGTATCCTTTGCCACCTTCTCCACGGGCTGGCCGGTGTGTTCGGATAGCAGACGGTTTAATTCATCTCGCATGCGCAATATCTCCCTGGCATGAATATCTATGTCGGTGGCCTGGCCCTGCATGCCACCGGAAGGCTGGTGAATTAAAATCCTGGCATAAGGCAGGGCAAAACGCTTTCCTTTGGCTCCAGCCGCCAGTAAAAAAGCACCCATACTGGCAGCCTGCCCAAGACAGATGGTTGATACATCCGGCTTGACATACTGCATGGTATCATACATAGCCATGCCTGCGGTCACCACGCCGCCCGGAGAATTGATATATATATGAATATCTTTTTCCGGATCCTCCGCCTCGAGGAATAAAAGCTGGGCTATTACCAGATTAGCGATATGGTCGTCTATGGCGCCACCGATAAATATAATCCTATCCTTTAACAGCCTGGAGTATATATCGTAAGCGCGCTCTCCACGATTGGTCTGCTCAACTACAATAGGTACCAGTCCGGACACTTTACAGAACCTCCCAGAAATTTTTTGTAATACATTGTTTTGCTTTGTTTATCAAACTATTCCCCCGCTGCCGGGTTTGTTCCCTCTGTTAATACAGCATTATCCACCATGAACTGGGTTGCCTTATCCCTTATAATGCTCTTTTTAACGTAATCCAATTGATCCTGACCTTCCAGTACCTTTTTGATTATTTCAGGATCCTGCTTCATTTCCTCGCTCATTTTTTTAATTTCTTTCTCCAGATCCTCATCGGTGGCTTCGATATTTTCCGTCCTGGCAACGGCATCGGTAATGAGCATCTGCTTGATATTTCTCTCGGCATCCGGCCTCAGGTTTGCCCTCATATCATCTACATTAGAATTAGTGTATTTAAGGTAATTTTCCAGAGAGACACCCTGGGACATAAGACGCTGTTCCATGCTGCCCAGCATCTCTTCCACACGGCCTTCCACCATTTCCGGGGGAATATCTACCTCGGCGTTTTCCACCGCCTTGGCGATAACCTCGCTGCGAAGCTGATTTTTTGCCCTGTCCCCGGCAGCTTGCTTTAATTTATTCGCGAGATCAGCCTGTAATTCCTCTAAGCTGTCAAACTCACTGACATCCTTGGCAAACTCATCGTCCAGAGGAGACAATTCTTTACGTTTGATAACTTTAACCGTTACCGTAAATACTGCCTCCTTGTTACCGAGATCTTCCCTGCCGTAATCTTCCGGGAATGTAACGCTGATATCCTTTGTTTCCCCTATCTTCATGCCTATTAATTGCTCTTCAAAGCCGGGGATGAAGGTACCCGATCCGATTTCCAGGGTGTAGTCGTTGGACTGCCCCCCCTCAAAGGGTACACCTTCTATTTTACCCTCAAAGTCAATGGTAACCAGATCCTTTGCTACCACGTCCCCCTCTTCCAGGGTTTGCAGTTGGGCGTGACGGTTCTGCAGACGCTCCAGTTCCTTCTGAATTTCCTCTTCCGAAACGCTCTCATCCGGCCTGGCAACTTCAAGTCCGGTGTACTGACCAAGCTTCACCTCGGGCTTCACCACGACTTTGGCCTTGAATACCACCGGTTTTCCTTCTTCCGCCTGGACCATTTCCAACTCGGGCTGGGCAACCGGCTCGATCCCCGTATCCTCAACCGCCTTCATATAGGCCTCGGGCAAAACCATTTCCACCGCTTCGTCGTAAAGCGCCTGTTTACCTATGTATCGTTCCAGGATCGTTTTCGGAGCCTTACCCTTTCTAAAACCAGGAACGTTAACCTTCTTTACCAGCTTTTTATATGCCTTTTCTATGGCGCTGGAGAACTGCTCCTGCCCCACTTCCACTTCCAGAAGTACGGTGTTCTTTTCTATCCTTTCCGCTGTCGCCTTCATAATTGCAATGCTCCCCCTTGAATTTAATAAAAATATTGTTGCCATTTATTTGTAGAGATATAATACGTGTCTCCAAAATAAGGGCTGACTACCTGATAGTTTCAGGTTGCTTAAAATGTTCCGGATACCGGATCTATTCTACGGCCCACTGTTATTTCCTCCAAAAACTTGGTATCACTTTCCGGCTGCCAGACACAAACACGCCCGCCCTTCGGGCAGGCACCTCCATAATGGTGTTGATACGTTATTTTACCCTAACGGTGAGTCTACAGCAACAATAATGTGGTAAAATTTCTCGCAGTTAAGTAAAAATATAACTGTATACAAACGCATCCATGCATTCATATTAGCGAGAAATATTGTATACTTTTACTGATCCCGATTGACCATTTTTTGTTGTTGTGCAATAATACATAATATATCCAGAAAGGTTATTATTCTTTTCATGCGGGCATACTAACAAGACCGTAATATTTTCCTTGTAGTAATAAATCCCGCATAAAATAATCATAAATAATTTGAGGAGGTTAATGCATGAGTGTTCCGGTAAATGCTCCTATGGTGGGCAAACTGATCTCCATTGATGTGAAGATTGGGGACAAGGTCAAGCAAAACGATGCGGTGGCAACCATCGAAGCTATGAAAATGATGGTTAAAGTATTCTCACCCGCAGACGGAGAGGTAAAAGAGATAAGTGCTACCCCCGGGGATGTGGTAAGCCCGGAAAACGTAATAATGACCCTGGGCTAAAACAAATTAGCAAGTCCCATTTTATATAGCCCGGATAAATGTGACAATCCAAACCGCCTGTAGAGGCGGTTGTTTTATTGTCTGGGCAACTGTTGTATAAACAGGATTGGGCCTGAGAAAAATATAAGTGAGCCTTGGATTCGGAAGGGGTTATTCCCCTACCGAACCCTTAGAGCGAACTTAGTTCGAGCTTTACAGCCTGTTGATCCCCGACCTTCGAGGACGGGATCTTACAGGCTGTTAGCGAGATAATACCGGGGTGATATACGTGGAGATGGAAACCGAAAGTACGTGGCATGAGTGGAAAAACATGCTGGGTAGAGCCGTAAACCTGGGCAAAGCGGTGGGACTGTCGGATGATGCAATCCACGACACGGCTTACCGCATCGGCGAATTCTTTGCAAATCATTTCGACCCTGCTAACAGGGAGCAAAGGCTGTTAAAAGAGCTATGGGAGCAGGGCAATGCAGACGAGAAAAAGGCACTGGCGGGGCTGCTGACCAGAATGGTGGACAGCGGGCAGACCCGTTAAAGAGGCGCAGGTTCCGCCAGGAAATCTGCGCCTCTTGGCGCTGCTAGATAAATAAGTCACTGCCCTGGCGGGGTCCGATGAAGCAAATATTCCGTTCCCTATGATACGACTTCCGTTGATAACCCACAGGATAAAGATTATAATATATAATGTAAAATTTATGTGGATAGTGATGGAGGTTTTTTACATTGGAATACCAGCATGTTATTCAAAAAATCGCGGAAATGCTTTTCAATTTCGGGGAGCCCAAAAGGGATTTTGATGATTGCCTTGATTACGCGGACAGCGTCTATCACGACCTGGGAGCGGAAAATTTGTCCCAGTACGCCGGTCTCGTATTTATTGAGACTGAAGAAACCATAGAGGTAAAAAGGCAGTCTGACGGCACGGTGGTGGGCACTATCGACCTGACCGGAAAACCGCCCGCTCCCCCTGCCCAGTAGCGATTGCCGAAATGTTGAAATCAAATTATCAAAAAACTTATACGGATGCTAAAAACCCTTGTATCCTGTGAAGATACAAGGGTTTTTGTATTATACGCTGGTGGGTGCAGTAGGAATTGAACCTACGACCCCTACCGTGTCAAGGTAGTGCTCTCCCCCTGAGCTATGCACCCTTAAACCCATTTCGCAGATATCATTATGCCCTATACCCGGCTAAAAGTCAAGAGCGTTGTATATCCTGGCCAGCACCCCCGGCTTCGGCACATCCTGGGCGGAGACCAGTTCCACCCTGGCCAGCTCGTTGCCCTCCAGCTTGTATATAGCCTGTCCCAGTCTCTGTCCACGACGCACAGGCGCATGGAGAGGTGCATCCAGCTTTATTTCTTTCTTTATACCGGCAAGTTGTTCCTCCGCCAGGAGCACTTCCACCTGTTCAACAGTAACAGCCGGAACCTCGGGCAGCACGCCGCCGGCAACCTGTGGCCGGTCCATTTCCTCCGCAGCGCGGCAAAGGGAGACCCTGACTACATGGTTGAACCCGTAATCCAGCAGCCTTACCGTATCCTGGTAACGGCTCCGGCTGTGCAACACTACGGTAATCAGATTCCTTTCCCCCCTGCCCGCCGCAGTGATCAGGCAGCCCCCCGCCCTGGGCGTAGTGCCCGTTTTGACCCCGTATACTCCCTGAAAACTGCCGTCCCGCAACAGCCCGTTGGTATTGCGGATTACCTTTTCGCGCCCGTCCTCCCAGCGCATGGTAGTCTCTTTGGTGCCCACCAGTTCCCGGAATTTCCCGATACCCAGAGCATAACGGGTAATCAGGGCCAGATCCCTTGCGGTGGTGTAGTGGTTGGGGTGGTGATAGCCGTTGGTGTTGGCAAACCGTGTGTTATACGCCCCCACCAGCAGGGCCTTGGCATTCATCATATGGATAAATTCCTCTTCCGAGCCTGCGATATGCTCCGCGATAGCTACGGTGCTGTCATTGGCGGAACATATCAGGGCAGCCTTGACAAGATTCTCCAGGGTCAACCGGTCCCCGGAACGGAGGCCTATATCCTGGCCCATGGAGATTGAGGCTGCCCTGCGGCTAACGGTTACCACGTCACCCATACGGCCATACTCGATAGCCAGTACGGCAGTCATTATTTTGGTGAGGCTGGCCGGCTCCCTGCGGGTATCGCACTTCTTGGCATAATACACCTGCCCGCTGGCGGCATCCATCAGTATACCCGCCGATGCTGTTATGACGGGAGATTCCGCAGCAGCCGGACCGGCGGAAGCCAGGAGTACAAGCATAATCATAAAAATAGTAAAAGTCTTTTTAAGCATAGTTAAATCTCCCCTGTAATAATTAACGGCTCAGAGTCGGCAGAAAACCCGGTAGTTAGTCTGCCTTGCGACGCCCCTAATCATTATAGGAAAAATTTTCTGGTTAAAACCATAATACCGACATATTAGCTTACCCAGAAAAATATGTATATAGTAATACCTTTTCTCAATAATACGGGGAGGGATTACTTTTGAAAATATATTACTGGAACCTTTACCAATTCAGAAAATACATGCTTGCCGGGAGTGTCACCCTGTTGGTTATAGTGCTGGTAGCGTCGGTTTTCATACGGGACGCCATAACCGCTGCGACGATAAGAGCAAAACCGCACGCTATCTACAAGGTAAAGACCGAGGAAAAAATAGCAGCACTGACCTTCGACATCAGTTGGGGCACTAAAGTACCGGGGCCGGTTATGGACACACTGAAAAAATACAACGTCAAGTCTACCTTCTTTTTATCCGGACCATGGGCGTCTAAATACCCGGAGTATCCCAAAAGACTTGTGCAGGAAGGACATGAAATAGCGTCTCACGGCAACAACCATATCGATTTGGACCGGGAAAGCAAGGAAAAAGTAAGGGAGGAAATCTCCACCGCCCATGACGCTATCAAGCAGGTTACCGGGGTCAGTCCCACACTGATCCGCACACCCAACGGCGCCTGGAACGATATGGTGCTGTCGGAGGCAGATGAACTGGGTTACAAAGTAATCCAGTGGAGCACGGATTCATTGGATTGGCAAAAGCCGGGAGTGGATGCCATAGTGAACAGGGTGCTGGACAAAGCACACCCCGGCGCCATTATCCTCATGCACGCCAGCGATACCTGCCTGCAAACCCCCGAAGCGCTGCCCAGGGTAATTGAGGGGCTCAAGGAACGCGGCTACACCCTGGTAACGGTCTCCGATTTGCTAAAAAAGGGTCCAGGGGTAGCTGAGTAAAACAAAAACCAAACGGAACAGGCCCCCTCCGGGGGGCCTGTTCCGTTTCACCGGCATGATCATCTTACCGATATATGTTTTCTAATATTACAATTTTTGCTATAGTATTAACAAACACATATCAACCCTGGAGTAAATGAATGAAGAAAAAACTGACTTTTATCATATCCGGCATAATTGTCCTGATATCATTCGCCATCGTTTTTTATGACCTTAACGGCCAACATCCCCTGGGACTGCGCAAAACTTTTCACTCTACCCGGGAAATGGCTGATTACCTCCTTTCCTTCGGGCCCTGGACCGTAGCTATAAGCATACTGGTGATGATCCTGCAGACCCTGTTTACACCTTTGCCGCTTTTCCTGGTGGCGGGGGCCAACGGTTATATTTTCGGGGCGGCCTGGGGCATAGTGATCACCATGGCCGGAGCTCTGATCGGCTCAACCGTGGCTTTTTATCTAGCCCGCTTTATCGCCCGGGATTACATCTCCAGACGGATGGGGAAATACATGGAAAAGATGGATAATCTGAGCCAGGACTCCGGGTTGAAAGTGGTATTTCTAGCCCGGCTGGTGCCAGTAATACCCTCCAGCATTGTCAGTTACGCGGCAGGACTGAGCAAAATGGGATTCGGCCATTTTTTTATAGCCAGCGTGCTCGGTAAGCTGCCTGAAATAGTCATCTACAATGCCCTGGGGCACAGCCTGGACCGGGCTGAAGGTTTACTGACCAAGGTTACCATTGCCCTGGTGCTGCTGGTCCTGCTTGTAATGCCCTTACTGCAAAAAAAAAGGACAAAAGCCTGTTCAGATGATCAAGACCAACAGGCTTAGAGCCCCTTTTTCGGACCTGTAAACAGATTAATAGCGCCAGCGTTGGAACTGGCCGGCATCATGACGACCGTACCGGGAACCCGCCAGCCTCACCACAACCCATCCGGTAAGCACCCCCACCATCGCCCCCACCATAACATCAAAGGGATAATGAACTCCCACGTACACCCTGGAATATGCTTCTACCGCCGCCAACAGCATTACGGCGGGGGTCAACCTCCTGTCCATCAGGGCCATTGCCGTAGCTGCGGCAAAGGCCGTGGCCGAATGCCCTGATGGGAAGGAATAATCGTGGGGTGCCGTTATGAGGAGGTTAACCGGGTCTATAACCAAAAAAGGCCTGGGTCTGGCGAATAAATGCTTTAATAATTCGTCCGCCAGGAGGAAGCTGCCCACAAGGGCCAGCGCAATGACAATAAAACCACGCAGCCTGAAATGCCGGTTTTTCAGTCCCAGCAACACGGCCAGCAAAATCCATACGGCTCCGCTGTTGCCGGCAAAGGAAACGAGAGGCATAACACGGTCAAAAAATAAGTTACTTAAATCCCTGTTAACAATTACAAACAAGGCAGTGTCAATACTGCTCAGGTAATCCAGTATCATATCTCAGCTCCGGTGTTTAATATTTATTTCTTTTCCTTCTTTTTAATAAGTATAACACCAGCATTCCAACAATGGCCGCCGCCACCAACACATCTGCCCGGTGAAACCACGGTTTCAAAACTTCCCAGTGCTCACCCAGCTTCACGCCAAGATAGGTGAGGAAAAAACACCAGGGCAGTGAACCCAGAAAGGTGTAAAGCACAAAACGGGGGAAATTCATGCCGGAAATACCGGCCGGCAGCGAAATAAATGTCCGTATAATGGGCATCAGCCTGGTGAAGAAAACCGTAGCTTCGCCGTAACGTATAAACCAGCTTTCAGCTATGTCAAAATTTTTCTGCGATAAGCCGAAATATCTTCCATATTTAAGCAAAAAAGGTCTTCCCCCGTACCATCCCAGGATATACGAGAGTATTGAGCCCACGGTACCACCTATGGCGCCGGCCATGGCCGTCCAGAAAAAATTCAACTGGCCCGTGGAAACCAGATATCCCCCGAAAGGCAGTATTATTTCACTGGGAAGGGGAATATTAGCGCTCTCAATAGCCATCCCCAGAGCTATCCCCCAGTAACCCAGGGCGGCAATTCTGGTGGTAACCTCTTGGGATAACAACTCAATTAGATTATAAACAAAATCCACTTTATACCTCCGAAAACTAACCCTCATTATGCCCCGGCAGGGGGAATAACGAGGGCGGCAAAAATCTATTATGTTAATTCTATGGAGGAGCCGCAAACACTATAATCTGAAATTTTCCAGGATGCTGGCTAAAAAGGGATTGGACTCCACAAGCCCCTCCAGGGGAGATTTGCGGGTGGAATAGCGGCGGTCATAGGCCATCAGGCCCAGAGCATCACAAATAGCTCGAAAGTTACCGGAAATGGTGGACGCACTCACCCCAAAACTGCGCGCCAACTCCTGCTGGCTGATAATACCGCTGAATTCCATTCTATCCACGGCATATACCACGGTGGCTGCCCAAACCGACTCCTTGCGCAGCTTAGGATTAATCAGACGGCAGTAGTCCTGCCATAACCGAATGGCCCCCTCTACCTGCTTCCGGTCGTACCCCGCTTTGCCCAGGTATTCCGAAACGGTTCCGGCCACCCGGCCATGAGCGGGCTGAAGCCATTCAAAGTCCGGAACCCTCCCCGCCAAATCCTCCGGGAAGGCATTGGTGATTTTCTGGTCAACAGCAGTGGTAGGCTGATCCTTTATTCTTTTATCCCAGATATTCCTTATTATAGCCCTGGACGGTGTCTTGCCGGTATCCACCGAGCGGGGCATGCTGGCATTGATACCTATCTCCATGACCCAGCCGTTGATCTTATGTGCCCTGTCCCTTAAATATTGCTGCCAGACCTCCCGGTGAGGTATACCTTTGCGGCGGTGGTATCTGGTAAAATCATCCTGTATTTTCTTCATCAGCGGCAACTTGCAGAATCCAGGAAGAGCCAGCCCGCTGGTGGAAAACTCATACTCGTCCCCCACCTTCAAGACCCGCATGAGCAGCACCGTACCTACTTCCACCAGGTCAGCCACGCTGGGGTCCTGCACGGTAAATTCATTTCTGTGCATAAGGTCCTTGATAACCATGCATTTGCCTGGAAAAACATGAATTACCTCGTAAACCGAAATACGGGCGGCGGACCAGTTCGCCAGTAGCTGTTGTTCCATTTCGGAAAATATCTGGTTTTCTTTAAAATCCTCGATCAGGGTCCGGCCCCCGGACATCACATAATCAAATATGAACCATTCAAAACAGCGTTCCATGGTAAAATCATCTTCCCTGTCACCATAACCGGAGGCAATGCTGTCCAGGTAAATTTCCTGCGCTTTGGCAGCTTCATCAAAAAAAGCTGTCCTGTCAGCGAACTCACCAAGTTTACGGCGGAGCAACTGGCCTGCCTTGCGCCATCTAATCTGGTCTAAATATATAATCTTGCTGCTGCCCTGATTTTGTTGGGTTTTGGCACTGTTTTTTTTCATACCGCCACCTCCCCCGTAAAAAGCTGTTTAATAATTAACTACGCAATTAATGTTACTTCAACGGAAGCGGGTCTATTTCCTGCCCGCCTTGACCATAGTTACCTCATCGCTGCGGTCCACAACAGTAATGCCGGGAATAGCAGCCGTCAACGGCATATATGACAATCCTTCCCTGGTGGTTATGGACGCTTCCAGTGCCGCGTCCTTTCCGTTGATGACAGCTGAAGCCCGGTTCGCGAAGAGCCGGATATTTTCATTTTTTCCCGCCAGATCAATGCTCCGGGCATCCTCATTCCAGCTAACGGAATACCCCAGTGCCTCCATGGCGAAACGAAGCGGTACATAAACTACTCCCCCGGCCTTGTAGGCTGCCGCCTGCAAGGGTATTTCTTCGCCGTTGATACTAGCCTTTTTATCAATCAAACTAAACTTTACAACGGTTTCAGCCGCGGGGCTGACTATATTTTTTGCCAGGATAAGCTGCAATTCCTGGGTTAGCACCCGCACGTCAGGGTCAAGACCGGTGCCGTTAATGGAGCGCCCCTTGGGAGTGAGGTAACGAGCCGTGGTAAGTTTTAGCGCTCCCCCGCTCTCCAGGGGAATAATGCTCTGCACTACTCCCTTGCCGTAAGAGGTATCCCCCAACAAAACAGCCTTACCGTAATCCTGCAATGCTCCGGCCAACACTTCGGAGGCGCTGGCGGTCAATTCATTCATAAGTATTACCACGGGGTCATTCCAGCAAGCGTTGCCCCGGGAGCGATATTCATCCCTGATGGAATCCCTGTCTACGGTGGTAACCACAAGGGATTTATCCGGCAGGAAATCCCCAGCCATGTCCACGGCGGCTTGCAGATAGCCGCCAGGAGTATTACGCAGATCAATCACCAAACCCTTTACTCCCTCGGATACCAGCCTGTCCAGCTCAACTGCAAACTCATCCGCAGTCTGGGAACCGAAAGAATGTACCACTATGTAGCCTATGTTTCCCGACAGCTTGCTTGAGACCACCGTGGGTGAGGAAAGGGGTGTTCTTTTCAGGATAACTTCGATATCCCGGGAGTCCCGGCGTACGGTAAGCGTAACGGTGGTTCCTTCCGGACCCCTGATTTTGGACACCACTTCATCCAGGAACAAACCGGCTATATTTTCCCCGTTAACCTTTATGATTAAGTCCCCGGGCCTGACGTCGGCCCGGGAGGCCGGTGAATCGGGAATTAAATCCAGCACCTGCGTGTATTGCCCGTTTTCCTGCAGTCTAAGGCCCACACCAACAAAATCCCCGTCCAGCATCTCCTTGTATTCTTCCAGTATATCCTCGCTCAGATACTCGGAATAAGGATCGTTCAGCCTTTCCAATATGCCCGTTATAGCACCCTCGGAAAGCTGATTCAATTCCGGCTTGTCAATATGGTGCCGGTAAATATAATCCATAACTTCCTGTACCTGCAGGACCGCTTTGGTAGAAGGATCCAGATCCAGAGCCAGAGCCAGAGCCGGCGTGGAGGCCGACATGAGCATGATCACAACCAAAAACAAAACCAATAAGCGACGGGGCAAAATAATCACCTCAAATTTAATTATCTGCTAGTTCTAACTCATGGATTAATTCTCCCGGCGTTAATTAATCTCCTGCCTTTATTTTACTACTCAGAAAACTTTAAGGCGGCTCAAAGAAAGGTATTTTGACGGTTTCCGGTGAAATAATATAAACAGGCCGGGAAATCCCTGTGTTTCTCCGCGAGAGCGGCCTGAGCGCCATTTTTTACGGTCCTGTTAACTGCTGACAGACGCAGTACACCCTTGCACCGCACACAGATGACCGGTGCATACTATTGAATAGTATAGTCGGACTTAAAATAGCTGATCAACAAATAAACTAAGGAAGGTGCTTGCCTTGCCCCCGGAAACATTTATGGTGATAGACGGCAATAGCCTGGCCCACCGGGCTTATCACGCCATTCCATCCCTTACCACCAGCAAGGGTGTGGTCACCAACGCCGTTTACGGTTTCACCACCATGCTGCTGAAAATACTGGAGGAGAAAAAACCAGCCCTGGTGGCGGTTTGCTTCGACAAGGGGAAAATAAATTTCCGCCACCAGCAGTTTAGCGACTATAAAGCCCACCGTAAGGCAACCCCGGACGACTTGAGACCTCAGTTTCCCCTGCTGAAAGAGGTCCTGGGAGCCATGGGCATACGAATATTGGAACAGGAAGGCTTCGAGGCGGATGATCTGATCGGCACCATGATCACACTGGCAGAAAAACAGAACGTAAGCAGTATCATAGTCACCGGCGACCGGGACGCCCTGCAGCTAGTCTCTCCCCTGACCAGAGTATTGCTGACCAAAAAGGGCATTACCGAACTGGATGAATACGATGAGGGCAAAGTATGGGAGAAATACGGCATATCTCCGGAACAGCTAATCGACTTTAAAGGGCTGGTGGGTGACCCCTCGGACAACATACCCGGTGTGCCGGGCATAGGCGAGAAAACCGCTTCCAAACTGATCAGCGAATTCGGCACACTGGAAGAAGTTATAGAGCACCGGGAGGAACTCCCCCCAAGAATTAAAAATAAAATCAGCGAATTCACGGAGCAGGCGCTTCTTTCCAGAAGTCTGGCCACCATTACCCGGGATATACCCCTGGACGGGGATATGAAGCTATACAGCTGGCAGGGACCCAACTACCCCAGGCTGCTCGCCCTGTTCAGCGAACTTGAATTTAAAACACTGCTCAGGGGAATAATGAGCAGCCGGGACGGGGAAGGAAGCAAGGGCAGGCAGGGCAGTTTCATTACTGATACACACGCCATCCCGGAACCCGATACTTTCAGCGTGGGCTATATCACCATAACCGGCGTAAAAATGCTGGCAGCCGCCCTGGATAAAATAAAGTCTGCAGGCGAGACCGCCCTGGCCCTGGCCGGTGACAAGAAAAACGGGCTGCACGCCGCAGCCTTAAGCATACCGGGCAACGTATTTTATCTGCCCCTGGACAGCCGGCACGAACTCCCCCGGGACGAAGCGCTGACTTGGCTGGGAAAACTGTGCGGCGACCGGAACACCCGCAAGCTGTGCCACAATGCCAAGGATGACATGTGGCTGCTGAAAGCTAACGGAATATATCTAGAAGGACTTTCCTTCGACACCATGGTGGCGGCCTACCTGCTGAATCCCGCCACGCCCAGCAGGGAACTGCCGGAGGTGGCCCTGGAGCATTTAAAAATTGTACTTCCCTCCGGGATCGAACCGGCCCTCCCGGCCCGGGCGGAAGCCATACTCCGGCTGCGGGAACCGCTGGCCGCCAGAATAGAGGAAACGGGCATGGACAGACTGTATTATGAAGTTGAACTGCCCCTGGTAGCCGTGCTGGCGGAGATGGAAATGACCGGTGTTAAGGTGGACAATAAGCTCCTGGGTGACATGTCCGCCGAATTGGGGGGGAAAATACAGCAACTTACCGGTACCATCCACCACCTGGCGGGTGAAAAATTTAACATCAATTCTACCAAACAACTGGGCTACATACTATTTGATAAACTGGAACTGCCGGTGATCAAACGCACCAAAACGGGCTATTCCACTGACGCGGGAGTGCTGGAGGAACTGGCCGGCTCCCACGAAATAGTAGCCCACGTACTGGAACACAGGCAGCTGGTAAAACTGAAATCAACTTACGTGGACGGACTGGCCCCCCTGATTGACCCGGAAACCGGGCTGGTGCACACCACCTTCCACCAGGACGTCACGGCCACCGGCAGGCTGTCCAGCGCGGAACCAAACCTCCAAAACATACCCATAAAAATGGAAGAAGGTAGAAAAATCAGGAAGGTATTTCTACCCCGCCGGGAAGGGAACATAATACTGTCCGCCGATTACTCCCAAATAGAACTGCGCATTCTGGCCCACATGTCAGGCGACCCGCTGCTGGTGGACGCGTTCAAACACGGGGAGGATATACATACCCGGACTGCCTCCGAAGTTTTTGGCGTAAAAATGAGCGAAGTTACCAGGGAGATGCGGGGACGGGCCAAGGCGGTAAATTTCGGTATTATATACGGCATCAGCGATTTTGGGCTGTCCCGGGACATCAAGGTCCCCCGCCGGGAAGCCAAACTATATATTGAAGGCTACTTCAACCGCTACCAGGGCGTGAAAAAATATATCGAGCGGGTAGTCGCCGAGGCCCGGGCAAAAGGATACGTCACCACCCTGCTGAACCGGCGGCGTTACCTGCCCGACCTGTTCAGCTCCAACCACACCGTCAGGAGCTTCGGCGAGCGCACCGCCATGAACACCCCCATCCAGGGAAGCGCGGCGGACATAATCAAAATGGCCATGGTGCGTATTTACGATGAAATACTGGAGCGCGGTCTGGCCACCAAAATGATTCTACAAGTACATGACGAACTCATTTTTGATGTACCATTGGAAGAATTCGAAGCAATGAAAGAGTTGGTAAAAACCAGGATGGAAAGCGCCCTGGCCCTGGACGTCCCGCTGGAAGTGGATATGAAAGCGGGGTATAACTGGTACGAAGTGCAAAAGATATAAACCAGACTACACATTCATAAATATCAGGAGTGCAAATATGCCCGAGCTGCCGGAAGTAGAAACAGTAAAAAGAACCCTGGAAAAAAAGCTGGCGGGACTTACATTTGAGGCTGTCAAGTTGCACATGCCCAAAATCGTGCGGCTACCGACACCTGAAGAATTTGCGGATTTTCTCAAGGGGAAAAAAATATCACGCCTGGGCCGCAGGGGAAAATACCTGCTGCTACACCTGTCAGGTGGATATACACTGGTAATCCACCTCCGTATGACCGGCAGGTTGGTTTACACCACAGCTGAAGCACCCCTGGAAAAACATACCCACGCGGTTTTTGCCCTGAGCAACGGCGATCAGTTGCGTTATACGGATATCCGGCAATTCGGCAGGATGATGCTCGCCCCCACCGCCGAACTGGACGAAATGCCGGGCCTTAAAACTCTGGGGGTGGAGCCGCTCAGCGGGAATTTCACCAGGGAATTCATGAAAAAAGAATTGAAGCGCCGCCGCATCAGGCTGAAAGCACTGCTGCTGGACCAGTCCTTCATCGCCGGGCTGGGCAATATATACGTAGACGAAGCCCTGCACAGGGCCGGACTGCACCCCGAAAGGCTGGCCGCCGGCCTTTCCCCCCGGGAGACAACCCATCTTTATCAGGCCATTAAGGATGTTTTAAACGAAGGCATCAACAATAGGGGAACATCCTTCCGGGATTACGTGGATGGTGACGGCAGGCCGGGGAACTACCAGGAGAAGCTGGCGGTATACAGCAAGGAAGGCAAACCCTGCCTGAAATGCGGTAAACCTATCAATCGCATCCGGGTGGCAGGACGCAGTTCCTATTTCTGCCCACACTGCCAAAAGCCATAAGAGATTCCATCCTTACAATTCCACAGTCCCTCTCATCTCGCCTGGCTATCCTGCCGGGCTGCACCCTATAATTCCCCATCAACCACATGCACCCCCGGCTGTCTAAATCACCGCGCTGGGGTGATTTTTGTCAAACAGCCTGCTCCGTTGCAGCAGGCGTATTTTTTAGAAGGAATAAGACATGCCTTCCCAGAACTTAAAAAACAGTTTAAAATAAAGTCAAATAAGGCTTTATAAAAAGTGTAGCAATCAATAGCCGTTCCCACTGAGGTGAAGAATTTGAAAGTTATCGGCCTGACTGGCAATATAGGCAGCGGCAAGAGTACGGTCTCCCGCCGCCTGGGTGAACTGGGCGCCGTGGTGGTGGATACCGACCGGATAGCAAGGGACGTGGTAGCTCCAGGCACCACCGGGCTGGATGAAATCACAAAAACTTTCGGCAGCAGCGTACTAACCCACGCGGGTGAACTGGACAGGGCTAAAATGGGATCAATAGTGTTTCAGGACAGGGAGGCCCTGTCCAGGCTGGAATCCATAGTCCACCCGCTGATCAACCGGGAAGTGGTAAAAAGAATCGAGGAATACAAAAAAGGGCAAAACCCTGCCCCGGCCCTGGTCATAGAAGTGCCCCTGCTAATAGAGTCCGGCATGCAACGCCTGATGGATGAAATATGGCTGGTTACAGTAAACCCCGCAACACAGCTTAACAGGGTATTGTCCCGGGACGGACTATCACCGGAGCAGGCACTGCAACGCATCCGGTCACAAATGCCCCAGGAGCAAAAAATAAAATACGCCACGAAGATTATCGATAATAACGGTTCGCCTGAAGAGACTTACACCCAGATGGATAAACTATGGAGCGAGTTGACCGGAGATAACCTTTAAGGAGTTATCCACGCCCGGGAAAGGGAATAGATATACTTTAAACGACATATCGGAGTGATGCCAGTTGTACCGGCCAAAGAGCAAGCCCCGTAGGAAAAGCAAATTTACGAAAAAGTTGCTCCTTCTAATCATAATCGTTCTCGTGCTCTTCAACCTGGACAATATAGGCCGCATATTATACCCTCTGCCATATAAAGACACCATATTCAACTACGCCGACAGGTACGGACTGGACCGCAGCCTCCTGGCCGCAGTGATAAGAACCGAAAGTAATTTCAGGCCCGGTGCTGTCTCACCCAAGGGCGCCATCGGACTGATGCAGATAATGCCCGACACCGGCCAATGGGCCGCCCAGAAAAGCGGCATCGGTAACTTCTCCAGGGACCGCCTTTTCGAACCTGAATACAACATATCCATCGGCGCCTGGTACCTGGCAGATTTGCAGAGGGAATTCAACGGGAATATCACCCTGATGCTGGCGGCTTATAACGGCGGTAGGGGCAACGTAAAGAAATGGCTTGATGCCGAATCCCAAAACAACCCCAGCCAGGGACTGGAGAAAGTTCCCTTCCCGGAAACCAGGCAGTTTGTACGCAAGGTGCTCTGGTACCGTAAAGTATACGGCTATTTGTACATAGACAAAATTGCCCGGACGGAATCAAAACTGCTACCGGACCAGCAGCTTGTACACCAGTAAAATATAAATAAGAAGGTGTTAACGGTGTCAGCGATAGAGAATTTCATTAAAGGAGCTTTCTTCGGCGCCGCAGTGGGCGACGCTCTAGGTGCTCCGGCGGAAATGATGAAGGCCGGTGAAATAAAGGAAAAATACGGTGTGCTGAGGGACATGGTGGGAGGAGGTTGGCTGAATCTTGAACCCGGCGAGCCCACCGACGATACCAGCATGACACTAGACGTGGCCAGGGGGATACTGGCCAACCCCGCCTACCCTGTTGAGGACATCGGGCGCAATTTCCTGCTCTGGTTCCAGTCCAACCCCAGGGATATAGGGAACACCACCAAGACTTCCTTCCAGAACTACATGCGCACCGGAAGCTGGCGTGAAGCGTCCCGCCTCACCGCCCAGTCCATCAACAAAATGGACAGCAACGGCGGGCTCATGCGCACCCTGCCGGTGACCTTCGGCTACTGGAACAATCTACAAAACATGGCCAAATGGTCTGCGGAAATCGCCCATATGACCCATTACAGCTCAGAAGGAACCACCAGCTGCATTTTTTACAACTTTCTAATCCGCGAGCTAAAGATATCGAGTGACACAAAACGTACCGTGGTCAGCCGTACCCTCACCATTACCGACGACCACTGCAAAGTCATGGAGGTAAAACCCAATAAATTTTTCTGGCACACGATCAAGCCGCTCCAGGAAGGAGCCGACCCGGTGCCGCCCAGGGGCAATGTGCTGGATACACTGGCCTCCTCCCTGCAGTGCTTTTTGCAAACCGATAATTTCGAAGACGCGCTGATAAAAATAGTCAATCAAGGCGAGGATGCCGACACCGCCGGCAACATCGTGGGCGGACTGGCAGGCTCCTATTACGGCTATGAGACTATCCCCGCCAGGTGGCTGAACGCGCTGAAGAACCGGGAAGAAATAATGAAGGTGGCGGAAGGCTTTATCGAACTCTGGCAGCACAAAGGATTCAGCCTCACCCCATAATCTGCTTGATATATCTCCTTGACACCTGGGTTTTACAGCAGAAATGACTAAAAAATACCCGTTAGCCTAGAGTTATCAAGAGCTAGCGGGTTTCTTTTTTTGTCATAAAGTTGTAGTGTATTTACAGTTATTTTTTGTATTGCAAAATTTTTTTAATCTCGGCCTGGGACATAACTTTTTTACTTAAGTCAAAATCAAAGACAGACTCAAAAGACTTTATTACATCATCTCGATAATCAAACAGGTAATAGTTTTGTTCCAAATAGGAGCATGAATAGCTAATCAAGGAATA
>LADO01000049.1 GCA_000961595.1 Peptococcaceae bacterium BRH_c4b | reverse complement strand
TCTGGAAAATAATTTTATCAACGATTTTTTTATCACATAGATCACCTTTTTCTATCATCATCCTAATATCATCAAGCATTTTTGAAACTACTATATTTGATTCCACACTTTTAGCTTTTTTCTTTACTTCTTTGTATTGTTCTTCAAGTGGGAGTAAAATACTTACAAAGATAAACATTGCTATAAGGATATTTACAAACCTCTTAATTATTGAAATTCTCCATAAAATAAAAACCAACAGAGTTATCTGTAGGAACGATTGCCTATTTATATTATTTAATAACTCGACTTTTGCAGCATGAAAGATGAGTCACTAAAAAAACCTCGCGATCTCTTCACGAGGTTTTTTGTAGTATAATATTTTTTGTCAATTAATTAAATAGAACATATTATTTTCTATGCATATCGTTATGGTGACCTTGAAGATGGTTCTGCGCATCTCTGAACCCAGTCTCCTTATGAGAGCGCCATTCTGCTTCTTTGTACCATTCCCGGAGTTGACCGCACTTCTGCCATCACGATCATCTCTGAGATTGGTACCGATATGTCTCATTTCTCGTCTTCAAAGCGACTCTGCTGCTGGGCGGGTCTGACGCCTAGCAACAATGAATCTACAGGTAAAAAAAGTCTGTTCGCATCACAAGAGCCGGTGTTTACCTCAAACCTGCTCTTGTGCAGATCGCTCATGCTGCTGTCAAATCGAAAGATAACTCTTAATACAGAATCAAGTATGAGCGTATTGCCAAAAGAAGAGGAAAGAAAAAGTTACTATTATTAACCCCAATCTATGTAAATCCACAAACAAGGAAAGGGGACACGCCTTCGAGAAGGAATGCCCCCGTGTTTTACGGCTCACAAGAAGGTGTGTCCCCTTTCCTTATATCCCAAGTTTTTCCATGACCAGCTCCAAATCGCTGGGTTTATCAACATCTACCCCCACTTCCGGGTAGTTGCTGATAACCACTGCGCCCTTAACACCTAGCAGGCCGGAAGCATGGGCCTCCGCCTCTTTCAGGGTAACGCGGTGCAACAGGAATTTCAGCAGGAACGTCAATCCCAGCATACAGCCCAGCCTTAGTGGGCTCTTCCTGGCGTCCACCAGCCGCTGGCCCTGGCGCATACACCCCTCCACCACTGCCGGGTTGAAAAGAAAAAGGTTGCCACCGGTGTATTGGCCCTCTTTAAAACTAACATAGGTACGGCGGGTCAAGGGATAATTTTTTTCCACTTCCCTCCGGGGGATAACCGGATAATAAAGATCCGCCTCCCGGTTACTGCACAGATCCAAAAAATTATCTATGGCCTGTGTAGTAATCATGGGAATATCACAGGTAGCCATCAAAACCCGCTGCGCTCCGGGCAGGTACTTAAGCCCCTCCAGCAGATTACCCATCAAATCCCGGCCGGCGGTAACCACCGTAATGTCCCCGGGCAATAATTTTTTCAACTCTTCTGTCGGGCCAACCACCACAATCCGGTTTATCTTCCCGGTCGCCTTTAACGCATCTAGCACGTACTCCACCATGGTTTTACCGCCGATGGAAATCAGAGCTTCATAACGGGCCGGGCTGCAGTCCTTAAGCGGCCCGTCATTAGGGCTACCCGCCAGAACCAGGGCATTCACCATTATTGCCCGTCCTCCCGCAAGGCGTTTAACATGCTCTGTTCCGCGTTTTCTATATGATCCCTGGCCAGGTTCTGGGCCAGTTCCACGTTGCGGTCGCTGATGGCTTCTACCATTTTGCGGTGTTCCTCCAGGGCGTCCTTGGAGCGGCCAGGCTGGGAAAGAGATGTGGTACGAAAACGCTGAATTTGCTCCTTGAGGTGTATTACAATCTGAAAAAGCCGCTCATTTCTGGATGCCTTGTAAATAAGCTCGTGAAAACTAGTGTCTGTTTCTACAATGGCGTCGATGTCATCCTTGGAGCTAACCTCGGAAATTGCCACCAGGGAGCGCTCAAGCTCCTCCAGTTCGTCCGGGGTAATCCTTTCCGCTGCCAGCCCTGCCGCCAGGGCCTCCAGGGCCGCCCGAACCTCAAAAACATCTACTATATCCTTTACGGATATACCGGCCACGAAAGCTCCCTTGCGGGGAACCATTACCACGAAGCCTTCCAATTCCAGCTTTCTAATAGCTTCCCGGATAGGAGTGCGGCTTACGCCCATTTCATCGGCGAGCTGTATCTCCATCAGGCGTTCACCAGGCTTAAGGCGTCCCTGTATAATTGCTTCACGCATTGATTCAAAAACCATTTCACGCAGTGGTTTGTAATTATCCAGCCTGATTGGGACCAGCCTCGGTTCTTCCATGACGGGCATTCCTCCTTGTTAGGGAATATATTTAATAAAAACATAAATATACCGGCTTGTCAAAATAAATTACCGCTTATGGCGTCAGACCTGCGAACATTACTATTTTAACCGCACAGTCAAAATTGTGCAAGCAAACAAACATATGTCAATTTATTAATATGCCCCGTAACTACGGAGACACAAGAATAAAATACCAATTGCTGCTTATTTATCCCGCTAACAGCCTGTAAGACCCCGTCCTCGAAGGTCGGGGATCAACAGGCTGTTAAGCTTCGGTAGTAAAGTTGGGGACATTCCTCCGACCCTAAAGTCAGGCTCCAAATGGAGGTGTGTCCCCATACCGTTATATAACCCCTTCCGAACCCAGGGCACTTATGTTATGGGCGGAGGTTATAGGGTTGTGGTAACAATAATACTGTACGCCGGGAAATTTAATTTCCCGGCTGCCTCCCTGGCCTCGTTCAACCCCGGGAACAACCCGAAAACCGTGGGGCCGCTGCCGCTCATCAATGTTCCGCACGCCCCGGCAGCCAGCAGTGTTTTTTTAATATGAATTATTTCCGGATGCATTATCACAGTGACCCTTTCCAGCGCATTGCAGAGCAAGGCAGATACGGCGTACACGTCGCCACTGTGCAGCGCCTCCAGCATAGCCCCGGTATCCGGCTGCGGCCCCGGAGAAAGTCCGTCATACGCTTTATATATAGCAGCGGTTGAAACACCGAAGGGAGGCTTTACAAGCACCACCCCCATTTGCTCTGCCGCCTGCAGGGGAATAAGCACCTCTCCTTTTCCCCGGGCCAGGACAGTTCCCCCCAACAGGCAAAAGGGTACGTCCGCCCCCAATTTTTCCCCCAGGGAAAACAACTCCCTTTCCGTCAAACCCAGTTCCCAGACGACATTCAAACCTTTTAAAGTAGCTGCTGCATCGGAGGAACCACCGGCCAGCCCCGCCGCCACAGGGATGCTTTTCTGTAAATTTATCCTTACGCCGTGTCGGCAGCCGGTGTAATCCCTGAGTAGAACAGCCGCCCGGTATACAATGTTTTCCGGGCCGGTGGGAATATCCCCGGAATCGGAGTCTATAACAATTGCACCGTCGTTAGCGCCGACAAGAGTCAGGCAGTCATGCAGCCCCACGGATTGCATCAGCATCTCAACCTCGTGGTAGCCGTCCGCACGCAGACCTTTTATCCCCAGGGTAAGGTTAATTTTGGCGTATGCTTTGAGTTCCATTTTATTCTTCCCTTTTTTACTGTTAATATTTGCTTCGCAAATAGATATTCCTGCCGGCATGAAGCTCATGTACAGGGGTTAATATAAACATATCGTAGAAAGGAGGTGATTACATGCCGTCCAATGTAAGCAAATGCGGCATTGAGGAGTGTCATTACAACAACAATTTTGAATGCCATGCCGACGGCATTCAAGTGCTGTCCAGCGGCACCAAAAAAGTAAAAAAATCCGCCCATACCATGTGCGATACCTTTATACCAAAACAATCCTAAGCAGTATTCTACTCTAAGGAAAGCCATTGCAAACCGTATGTTTGCAATGGCTTTCCTTTGCCGGCCCGGTACCTTCCGGTTTGATGCACATACAATATTTATAGTACAGAGGTCAGGGGACACACCTCTAAAAAGGTCAGGGGACACACCTCCATTTGGAGCCTGGCTTTGGGGTCGGAGGAATGTCCCCAACTAATGCCTGGCTCTAGGGTCAGAGGAATGTCCCCAACTTAAAACCTAATCAATCGACGAAGACAAAAAGGAGCTGATTAGATGAGTGAGGAAATCCGCGTCATGGACGCGGGAACCCATCTGACCATAAGCACTGCCCACCGCCAACTGCTGTTTTTCCAGGGCGACAGGTCCCCCCGGCAATTTCCGGTGGCGGTGGGTAAACCCTCTACGCCCACCCCCCCTGGAGACTACACCATCGTCAATAAAATCATGAATCCGGGGGGAATGCTAGGTACCCGCTGGATGGGACTTAGTATTCCAAACGGGGTATACGGCATCCACGGCACCAGTAACCCCGCTTCCATAGGCACGTACGCCTCGGCGGGCTGCATAAGAATGTATAATCATGATGTGGAACAGGTTTTTCCCCTGGTCGTCATTGGTACGCCGGTGCATATTACCGGCGGTCCCCTGAGTAGTAATAACCCTTCAACGAAACCGGCAGCAGGAGACGGTGGTAAAACCTATACAGTTCAGCCCGGCGATACCCTGTGGCAAATATCCTTGCGCTTCGGGGTCTCCCTGGACGCCCTGATCCAGGCCAATAACCTTGCCAACCCGGACATACTGCAAAGCGGGCAAATAATAAACATACCGTAAGCTTTGCTTAACACTACAGCGTAATTTAAAGGTTAGCGGAGCCATGGGGACGGTTATAAGGTACGGGGACATACCTTAATCGGGAAGACGATGGAACCGTCCCCGTGGCGTAGCGGCTAAGCAAACTATTCCTTCAAAATAAGCCAGGCGCCGCCGGCCATCAAAAGTGTTCCGGCCACCCTGCACCAGTTGAAGGGCAGCTTATTCATACCGAAGAGCCCCAGGCTGTCAATCAGGCCTGCCGTAAAAACCTGCCCCAGAATGATGGCCGTAGTGGCCGGCGCCACCCCCACCTTGGGAATGCTGCAAATAACTCCATAGGTTATGATCACTCCGAGAATGCCGCCCAGGTATAGATACCAGGGAACCTGGCTGAGGGCAGAAATGCTTCCGCTCCCCAGGCGAAAAACAAAAAGCATCAGGGACAGCAGTGTCAGGCCGACTAAGTTCACCACGAAAACTGTTTCCAGTAGACCAATTTTCTTGCCCAGTGCCGAATTCATGGTACCCTGCAAGGCCATGGTGACCCCGGCCAGGGCTGCGATAAAAAGGGCTATAATCCTTACACTCAACAGTATCACCTGCAGCCGCTAATATATAGGACCGGGCTAATCGCCCGGCCCTATATAATTTGCTGCATAAATAATAAATATATACACATCAATTGGGGACATTCCTCCGACCCCAAAGCCACACCGATCGGGGACATTCCTGTCCATTTAGGAATACCCAAACTTCAGCAGGTGTGTCCCCTTTCCTTGTTCGGTGTGTCCCCTTTCCTTATTACCCCAGCCGCTTATCCCATACCAGCATCCCACCGCCGGTCCCCGGCGCACTTTCCGGGTTAAAGTCAGGCTCGGGCCCGTAATTTGCTTTGACCAGCGGCCCGCTCCTGCCGCTCCCTGCTTGCCGCGGGCCGGGTTTTTCTTCCCTGCCATCCGGTGCCCTGGTATTTTCCCCCCCGGGGTCCTCCGGCTTTGCTACCGCTTCCGCAACCCTGCGGGGTTTAACCGCCTCCGCCGGACCCGGCCCGGCAGTACCACCCTGGCGCCTAACCTGTTGTGCCGGGGGGGAGGCCGGGCGTGGGTTGTTCATCATGCCGGCCAGTAAATTCATCAGCAGTGCCTGATCAGGCCGCTGGCCCTGGTTACCCAGCAAGCTCATCAATAAGGCAGGGTTCAAGCCACCCACGCCACCGGGATTGTTGAATTCCTGGTCCGGCCCGCCCTGCATGCGCTGCGTCATCAGGGTTGTAAGCAGGGTGGTCAGGAGCGGATCGGTGCCTCCCTGGCGGCTCATGGCCACCGATCCGGCTGCCTCCACATGCTTGTTCATTACACTGATGATACCGAATAAATTGACCAGCCCCAGCATCAGCATTATATCTTCCGGTCCGGACTCCTGCCGGGACTGGTAGGCCAGAATTTTATCCAGTATGCTTTCCATAAGGTTGGCATTTCGGTTATCCATTTAACCTCTCCCCTCCTGCTGGCCGGATCCGGCCAGATATATACAGTAACAATATTTACCTTGGGATCATAAAATACATTAATTAATGATCACTGAGGAGGTGTAATTTTGGTCGATCCCAGAGGTGGTATGCACCCCCTGATGGTCCCCTTGCTGCTGGCCATGACGGGCAACAATACCGATATTGACAAGCAACTGGCGGAGCTGGCTAATTTCATCCAATCCACCCAGGCCGCCGTCCAGTCCCTCCGCTCGGGAATGGAAACCTTTCATGCCGGCCTGAATAAAATCAGCCGGCCTCCGGCTCCATCTCCGGCTAAACCGGACTCAGGTCAGAATGCCAAGTCTGACACCAATGAGGGGGGATTTTCGCCGGACACCAAATTTTCCGGTCCAAACGATAAGGTAACTTTTACAGACAAAGCCGGTACAAACTAAAAAATACGGCTCTATGTACGTAAAGACGCGATGTCAGCTGACGTTGCCGGCGGCTGCCGGCCCTCCAGCATCCTTCACATCCCCCGGCTGCTCAGGCTCCCCTTCCACTCCGGGCGGCCCTCCGGCTGCCCGGGGCCGGTTTTTCATAAGATGGTTAAGCATGCCCATTAAAGCCGAAGGATCCAGTGCATTCCCCCCGCCTGCTTCTCCTCCAGCCGTTTTACTTGCCGCCCCCGGGGCTGAGGCTGCCTCCGGCATTTCCTTGCCTGTCCCTTCTCCCAGACGCCGGTTGATAATATCAATAAGCCCCATTAAATTCACCAGGCTCATCATCACCAGCAAATTTCCGGAACCCATGGTCCTGGCGGAGTCAGTCTGCAGCAGCTGGAACAGAGTGTTTTCCAGGCTGGTTTCGTTGAAACCAGTTTCCGGCATAATTATCCCCCTTTACAAATCTTAATTTCTCCCGCCGGAGTTCTCCTCCGGCAAAAATGGGTCGTAAACAAAACATACACTCTTCTCACAATACTTACTGGTAAATGTATGCCCGCAGCAGCGTTAATTTACCTGCAGGCAAAAAAAAAGCTGTTCCACGTGAAACAGCTTTTTTTTAATAGATTAGTCATCTGATGCACACCAAGGAGGCGTCGTCAATCACAACAAAGCAGGCGGTATTGCCGGCCTCCGGCCTGAAGGCTATAAACACCTGGGCGTAAGACACATCCTCCGGCGGCGGGCCGGCGTCGAAGCAGAACTGGGTGAAGGAGGAGCCGATGCTGGAGTCATTCCACTCATGCTGTAAATTGGCCAGTACATTCCCTCCAGCATCATAATATACTACGCTGGCGGTGACTATGAAATTACATACCGGTGTGACACCCAAAAGGGTGCCCCTCCTGGCCCAGAAGCAGAGGCGGTAGGAGTGACCCTGCGTAATCTTTCTCACAATCTGGAATACCGCCGCCTGAACGTTTACGTTTAACCCCAACCGGGCCGCGAAGCTGCCACTATGCGGATTGTCGGAAACCCTTAATACGTTGACTGCTCCCCAGACCACAGGGATATCGCCGATCCACTGCTCGAAACTGGGGTCCCGAAGCAGATTGGCCTTGGGACACTCTTCCATGGGCGGGCAGACAGCAATGAATATCTGGCGCTCCTCCACCACCTTGACTCTGACCACGATTATGCCGATCTGCTGCAGCCTGCTGGGCCTTACCAGGTCCCAGGTTATATCCACCTTGGATTTGTGAAACATGGCCACTACGTCGTCTACATCTATTACAGGTTCCGGCTCGTCAAGTTCGATCATTTTGGTGAAGGGAATATCCTCACCCACGTGCATTACCTGGTCATTCTGATTTACATAGTATATCTGCTTGTGCAGGGTACCGTGAACGATGACCTTTTTCACTAAGGCGCGGCCGGGCTTCTCGCAGCAGTGATGGGGCCATTTTTTGCTAAAGCTGATGGACCAACTGGACTCGTCCTCGTGGATGAATACCGGATCAGCCTCCAGATCCTGGACCCAAACGTCAATGTGGTCCACTTTTTTGGCCAGTTCCGGCATGTGCATGGTACTATCCACCTCCACCTGGGCTTCCACATCAGCCAGCACGAGGGGGAGTTTAACCTTCATGCACCTCAACATTTCCGGTACGGGCATGTTAAACTCTATTGGCATGACTTCTCTGCCTCCTTATATATGAATATTTATTAACCTTTGGGAACACAGGGCACCTTTACAACCATTCCCGGCCTGATGTCATTGGGATTGGCTAGTTGAGGATTAACCTCTTTCATTTCGGCCAGCGATGCGCCATATGTCCTTCCAATGCTGTACAGGGTATCTCCCGACTTGACTATATAATCGAACGTTCCACCCGGCGGACAGGGCGTGGTGGTAACCGGCGCCTGGGTGGTAGGCACAGAAGTAGATGTCACTATTTGGCGCTGCATTGACTCGGTCACCCGAGCGGTAACTTTTATTACCAGTTCCACATGTATATGGCAGCTTTCATAGTAGGAGTTTAGAAACTCCGCATCCACCTTAACATCCACGTCCATGCCTTCCCGGGCGCCCATAACTTCCACAAAGGTATTGAAATTTACCCGCCTGTGCATGGCATGCACGGGCTGATCGGGTAAAGCCGCCACGTAAACAATCTGGACATCCACAAAACCCTTGATAATTATTTTGTCCCTGAGAATCTTTTTCTCGGTAATCTTTGTTTCATCCACTGTGGTATCAAGTACTTTTTGAACATCGGGCTTGGGCTCCGGGGTACTGAAAGTGTCCTTTACCACCACCTGTTGTGTGCCTTCGCCCACCAGCGAATCAACCCGGAGCATAGTGAGAGTAGGCTCGACACTGCAATTTCTGATATTGGTAATGACTTTAACCTTCCGAGACTCCACCACATTGGCGGTCAGCTTCAATACTATATCTGCCTGCAGTTGATCAGGGTCGTCGCCCCCTGCCATATCCACGTCGACATTTTCCACCATCACGTTAAAGCGGACATCCATGTCCTGCATGGCCCCGGGCACATCAACAAAGTCGCTGAATTTGAAGGTGTGGTGCAACTGGTGCACGGGCTGGTCGGGAAGCATGCCCACATACAGCACCTGCAGGGTAACAGTACCGTCAAAGATTACTTTATTCCTAAGTACCCTGGTCTCCGTGATTTCCACTTTGGCGTCCACGTCAAGTATTTTCTCCACCGGAGGTTTTTCTTCGGGAACGTCAAATACGTCCGATATGATTACCTGCCTGCTGTTGCTACCCACCACATGGTCCACGTCTATGGTCTCGGTATCGCAGGTGCACCCGGAGGGGCACTGGGTGATAACGTCCAGATCCTGCACTTCGGTAACCTTGACCATTACTTCCAGCACGGCCGATACGTCAAAGTCCCGGGGATTTTTCCTGGCCCGGACAATACTGACGTCTTCCACCGTAACGTTGACGTCAACATCCATTCCCGGCATGGCGCCGGGGACATCCACGAAAGTGGTAAATTTCAACTGGTCGTGAAAGTGGTGCACCGACTGTGCAGGCTCGAATGCCACATATACAACCTGTATGTTAATAGTTCCTTCGACCACTACTTTGTCCGGCAGCACTTCAGTTTTCTTCACACTTACCGTTTTATCCGTGGACAAAACTTTTTCCACATCCGGCTTGGCATCGGGCACGGAAATTTTGCCGCGGACCACAGTCTGCACCGTATTCTCACTAATCACCATGTTGACCCGGAGCCTTTCCGTACCAGGTGCTACGGTTGGTGCTACGGTTGGTGCTACGGTTGTGTCCATTCAATCTTCCTCCTTTCAAGACATTCTATATTAATATATGAGGGTGTCCGGCAAATGTGCCTGATAAGGTTTACTGCCGAGTAAAAAATGCTTATTATCCCCTGCTTTCTCCAACATTCCCGCATCCCCCAAATAAATCCTGACAAAAGAATATATTTACTCTTTCATTAAAAAATGCTACGGAACGGATTGTTATTTGGTTAAAAATGAAACCAATAATGGATTAATATGGTTTTGTATGCAAATAAAAGAAGAGGACCTTTTCAGATCCTCTTCTAAGTACTTATATATAGCTGTGTCTTAACCTATAAACATCTGCACGAACATCTTGCCATAGGGTCCGCCGTTTACTATACCGATGCCAACTTCTTTGAAACTGCTGTTCAATATATTGGCCCGGTGTCCGGATGAATTCATCAGGTTGGTATGGGCGGTATTCACGTCCGGCGCCCCCGCCAGGTTTTCACCAGCGGTGTAGTAACTAATGCCGAATTGCTTCATCATGTCAAAGGGACTGCCGTATGTTGGCGAAGTATGACTGAAATAATTTTTGTCAATCATGTCCTTGGCCTTAAGACGGGCCACGCCGGCAAGTTTGAGATTTACTTTGAGCGGCGACAGTCCTGCTTTAACCCGCTCGGCATTGACCAGATCCAGCATCTTTTGCTCGTCCGCATTCAGGCTTGAGGCGTTGGGGTCCGGCTGTGGTTGTGGCTGTGGCTGTGGCTGTGGAGGCTGCCCGCTTCCCCCGGTGCCAGCCGTTCCGTCACCTGTAAAGATCTCCACCACATATACATAGGATCCCTTGGTGGCAATGCCTACTCCCACTTTATTATATTTAGCGCTGACGATATTGGCCCTGTTGCCGGAGGATTTCATCAGTGCCGCGTGAGCTCTGGCAACTGATGTGGACAAAGCCAGGTTTTCACCGGCATACTTGCATTCAACCCCGAATTGCTGCAGCATATTACCCAGGCTTCCGTAGGTGGGAGAAGTATGCCCGTAGTAATTGTTTTGAACCATATCCAGGGCTTTCAGTCCGGCCAGTTGAGCAAGTTTGGCGTTTTCTTGCAGCGCCGGCACCCCTGCGCCGGACCTTTCCTTGTTAATCAGTTGAATCATTAACTGGGCATCACCTGATTGTGACGAAGAGTTGCTTAAACCCTGCACCCCTTTAACGCATGATGGTGCTGCGGCATTCCGGGAGAACAGCCTGTCCACAAGCTGGTTCTGTAAAGCCGCTGCCGGATAACAGGCCTGCTCAGTGGCCGAAGACCCGGTGTTTGACAGTAGCGGAACGCATTGTGAGCCGGCAACTATTTGCGGTGCTGCACAATTTGCAGCGGATACGGTAGCCGCGGGCGCAGCCGATGCCCCTAAAGCAAAGGAAAACACCAGCAATAACGCCATGATGCAGGTAACAACAGTTCTGGATCTAATATTCACGGCAAAACCCCTTTCTTTTTACGCTTCCGGAGTTAGCTGACGGGTTCGGTAAAAAGACAAAACCTACCATAAATACTTATGGATTCACCCCATAGAATTGGTTCCTCCGTACCCAAAAACTTTTTATTTTGGGATTCAGCGATTTTTACGCACATCTCTCCCTTTCATACAAACTGTGTCTGAACAACCATAGCCTGTACAATCAGGAAAGATTGCACAGGCTAATATTAGCAAATGGTAATTCCAAGTGGCAAATACATTATTTTATCTTTATCTACATTTTTTGCAAATACAACAGCCTCTAAATTACGATAACACCATATAACACCATATAACCACCAGTTGGAATATAATACCATAGCTGCTGCAAATATAAGCGGGCATAACACAAAAAACAAGCGGGCGGGTATATTTTGCCGGAACAACCCGGCCCGCCGTTTCAATGAGGCGAATATAGTACCGCGCCAAGGCCTTCGGTAAGGGCCAGGCATTCCAGTATTTCATTATCCTCAAAAAAGCTGGTAATAATGAACAGCCCTTTTTTGAAAGATTTCTGAAAGCGCTTAACCATAAGTTCATCAACGTTATTTATTTCCAGACCCAGAGCCGGCCCCCTGATGACAAGCTTATAACGACCGTCTGGCTGCCTCACGAACATTACCCTGTAAGGCACCATCCCCGGCCCCTTAACCATCCTTTCAATGGCACCCATGTAACGGCGTACTGTTTTTATAGCTTCGGCCCTGTTATTTAGCCTGGGGCCGATAGCCGGTATATCTTCTCCCAGCAAGGCCATGGCGACCTCCCTGGATTCAGGCTCATAATCAACCATGGCTACCTCCCCCGAAAAACCGCCGGTGGCCTTAAAGCAGGACATACTAAACGGGGTATTCATTTATTAAAATCTTACTTCCAGCGCGGATAGAACATTGTTTATCTGATTGAATATGGTATATTTTTCCGAGCCCGCAAATAGCAAACCAACCGCCCGTCTTTCCTGATCCAGTACCAGTGATCCGCTGTCGCCCCCCTGTGATTTCATGTCACAAACCACCTGATCAGAAAACACGCCGTACTCGCTATCGTTCAACTGAACTTGCAGCGACGCCCCCAGGGCGGTAACTTCTCCCAGTGAAAGACCACTGCTGCGGCCGCTTTTCTGAACCTTATCCTCAATTTCCACCTTTTTAACACCCTCAACCCTGCCAATTTCCAAAATATCGTCATCGATCATGTCCGGCCTGACAGGGCGGGCCAAGGCGGCGTCAATTATATTGGCGGTGTTGCGGTACTTTATAAATTTCATTTCGTAATTGGGCCTGAACAGCCGGATTAAGGCGTTGCCCGCAGTGGCCACTCCTGCGGCTATCGGGCACTGTGACTCACCAGCGTTACGTTGCAACGGCACGTACTTGAGCAACGTGGCAATTTGATCCGCTTCTTTGCCACCATCGAAGGCTCCAGGCTGATATATGGGGTCACCTATTTTTGCCCGGCCGTCCTTTCCGTCGGTGGCATTGGCCAGTATGTGGTTATTACTCAGGATAAGTTTCTCTCCGGTTTTTAAATCACGCACCACCGCGCCGAATGTACCGGCTGTAATCTTATAGTGTCCGATACTCATGCCCGGCACTGCCGGCCGGGCCTTGTCGGTACGGATATCCAGCAACCTTACCGGACCGGTTTCTATAACGTCCGTGACCACACCGTTCACGGTGGGGGGTATTAAATGATCCCGGTGCAGTTCACCCTCGGCCTCTTTCTTTTCTACAAACACGATCAGTGCCGGCTGCCTGGTGCGCTCCATTCCAACCTGTTTATAACCCACTCCCACACCTATTACATTTTTCTTTCTTAATAGATCATTACGGAATTTTTTCAGGGTTCTGAAAAGCCTTTCCATTAAAACCCCTCCTTGACGTCCTTCAAGCCATCATATGCCCAACGTCAGGAAAGGGTTACGGCATCAGCTTTTTGAGTTAATAAGGGGATTTTGGTACGCCCAGTCTGTATTTTCCCCGGGTTTCCAGGCCGCCGATACCGTCAAAACCGGTAATGGTACCGGCGATTATTTCCTTTAAAGCAATGGGGTCAAAAATAGATGTATAGGCGATTTTTTCCATTACAAAAACAGGATCGTAGGCATGAATGAGCACTCTTTTAGGGGAACTGGCGAAATTGGCGCCGGCTTCCAGCAGCCCCTCATAATAAGATTGGCAGGCCCCAGCGAAAATAATAAGATCGTCCAGATTTTTTTCAAAGGTACGGGCAATTTTTACAGCGTCAATAAAATGTTTTGAGTTATGGTATGTGTTGATATCCCGGAAATTACTGGCATCCTTGATCAGGCCGTCATGTCCGGTAAGCACCAGCAGGTCCGGCCTGTGTTTAACCAGTATTTCCATCAGCGCTCCGGCCTGCTTTTCCTCCTCAACGTGATATCCGTGACAGGGTATGTTTAATTGTTTGTATGTGGTCATGCAAAGGTCCAGATATTCCTTGTCCCCGTCAATGTGCACCAGGGAGCCGGGCAAATCAAAACTTTCTATCTCCTCATGGTTGCCCTGGGTTGCCCTTTTCAGTCTCACCAGCCGTTCCATATCCCTGCGCTTAAATACCTGCTTTTGCCGCTCAAGATTACATTTGGCGCAGTTATGCCAGAAAGAAGAGACCTGACCGGAATCGATTTTACACAAGTCGTCCACCGGCGCCGTTGCCTTCAGGCGCAGGTCCAGACCTTTCAGCCTTGAATATTCAACGCCATTTTCAACATAAACCCGTGTGACCTTGAAGTAAATATCACAGCCGTAAGAAACGCGACCCACCACATCGCCTACTTTTATTGACGCCATTAGGAGTTACCCCCTTAAAATTTATATTTACATCCTATGGAAATGGGTGGCAAAATGTGAAAACTGCCTATAAATATAAAAAACCACCCCTCGAGCGGCTCACCTAAGAATGATTCTTTTTGCTTAAAGACAATATTTATTTGGTTATAAAGAACACTATTTTATGTTCTATACACCAGCCGGTTACCTTGCGGGTAGAATATAAAATAGGATTTGATCTCTCCAATAAGATGTGATAAAATATAAACAAATTGAACATAATAGACATAATAGACATAATAGACAACCTAATTGAAAGGGGTTGGAATCATGAGTGTCAATGTTTCTGCAAGTGATGCCAAGCAAAAATTCGGGCAGATCATCGATGCCGCTCGCATTTCTCCGGTCGTCATCAATAAGTCCGGAAAGCCTAGTGTCGTCATGATTTCTATCGAGCGGTTTGAGGAACTGCAGGCCATGGAAGATGCTTACTGGATTGCCCAGGCGGAAGCCGGTATCACAAGCGGTTTTTTGGGACAAGAGAAGGCTGCCAAAGTATTAAAGGAGAAGCTGGATGTCTAAGAACTACGTGCTGGACATGACCAATAAAGCCTTCAAATACCTGGAAAGCCTTGAAAACAAGCAGTGCAAGCAAGTAGCGATAAAGATGCTTTCCTTGCTCCGTAACCCGTACCCCAACGATTCCGAACTGTTGAGGGGACATAGCAGATACCGGCGGGTGGATATTGGTGAATACCGTATTATCTATGTTGTAGAGGATAATGTTATTCAAATCTTAGCAATTGGTCCAAGAAATGATGACGCAGTATATAAGCGATTCTTATGATGTGACAAATACCACCAGAGCAGACCTTTCTACTTGTCTAATTGATAAACTATAAAAAAGCACACTGCAGACCGCATAAATCAGTCATTTTGTATGCTTATCGGCAACGCTGGAGGCCCCGAAAGCCTCCGGTTTTATTTTGGCCTGGAAGCCGCTGCCGGTGACCATGCCCACCACTTCACGGATCAAATCCCTGGTTTCCCCCTGTTTACCCACATCTATGTGTATTTCCACTTCAAGATCATCCAGGCCGCTCTCAGCCAGGTAATTGGCGATCATTCCTCCCAGTTCCAAACTAAGGGCCGTTTCATAAAATATCTTTTGACGCAGGCTCTTTATTTTCCTCTGGAGCTTTTTCCGGTAGTAATAACGCGCACCTTTCCCCAGCCGGTGTATCACCACGGCAGTAATAAAGCAAGTTTCACTTTTAACCTGGGAGTCCGAACCAATAATGAGTTTGTACGAAGAAGTGGGCAGTCCGATGATAAACTGGGAAATGTCCGCCATCATCTGCTCAAAGGTAATTCTACCTCTGGTGGGGCTTACAAAATACAAAATGCCTGCGCCTCCCCAACATTAAGCCGGTATTTGAATAAACCATTGCTTTTCATGCCTTATAGTGTAAAGGTATTCGTCCATATCCGCCTGTGACACCCTGCCAAAAGAGTTGTTAGCTATCCAGGGGAAAAATAATTATAAAACTGTTTTGTTACCTCCGCGAACTCGTCCAGGGAAAGGGTTTCCCCCCTGCGAACAGGATTAATCCCCGCAGCATTAAGAATATCAGTCAATTCTTCCCGGTTCAGGGATTTAAAGGTGCTGCCCAGAGCGTTAAGGATAGTTTTTCGTCGCTGTCCAAAAGATCCTCTTACCACCCTGAAAAACAAATCCTCGTCCGGCACATCCACCGCCGGCTTATCCCTCTTACTCAGCCTGACTATGGCGGAGTCAACTTCCGGCCGGGGTATAAAAACTGTCCGGGGTACCCGGAAGAGATATTCCACCCGGGCATGGTAGCCCACAGCCACCGTCAGGGAACCGTAATCCTTCCCCCCGGGCGGGGCGCCAAGCCTACGGGCAACCTCCTGCTGAATCATGATCACCATCAGTCTATAGTTGAAACCGCCGTTCAAAATGTGCATAATCAGAGGCGTGGTTATATAATATGGCAGGTTAGCCAGTATAACATAGGGCTTTTGACCCCCGCTTACGTTCCGGTCACCATAAACAAGCCTGTCGAAATCAACTTCCAGGGCGTCCCGGTTAACGATTTCCACGTTTCCGTTTCCGGACAGTGTTTCCCCGAGAACTGGAACCAGATTCCGGTCAATTTCCACCGCAATCACTTTTTCGGCGGCTTCCGCCGCCGCCATGGTAAGAACACCCAGGCCCGGACCAATCTCTACCACTGTATCGTCTCCGGCCAGTCCGGCGGATCCCACTATTTTATTAACTATGTTGCCATCCACCAAAAAATTCTGCCCCAGGCTCTTGCGGCAGTGTAAATGATGTCTGGCCATGAGTCCCTTTACCAGGGAGGGTGTGGCAAGATCGGGCATATTGCGCCTCCGGGGTTCTATGGCTATGTTCTTAAAAAGCATTTTATACTATTTTTTTCATTTGCTCTATAGTTTAAACAAAAAAGTAGGAGAGCTTTGCTCTCCTACTCAAGAATATACATGTTCACCCGGCGAACTCCCCAGCGCCTGGCATTGGATTCGGATTCAAGGAACACATCCACCCTGTTACCTTTGATGGCCCTTCCCTTGTCGGCTGCCACGGCCTGACCGTAACCGTCGATGTACAATTTTGTCCCGAAGGGAATTACACTGGGATCAACGGCCACCAGACCGTAGCGCGGGGCCTTGCCTGACGCCGTGTTGCGGCCTGTATAGGTGTATGCCGTAGCCACCACCTCCATGGCCCGGCTGAACCTCAGGTCCATGCCACCTCTGGAAACGGTTTGCCCGCTACCCACCTGCACTATTCCAATCACCGGCCCGGTAACGGTTTTTCTTTCAATCAGTTTGCGCTCCACCACCTGGCTGTCATGGTAAGTCACCCTCCAGCGCTGAAGCTCCGTGCCGTTAACGCCTTTTTTCAGCACTCTGGTTATACCCCGGGCCATCTGGGGGTTGGTTTCCCTTTGCACGGCATAGGGAATGGAAACATTTGTTAATTCCTCGGTGGTCCGGACCCTGGTCACCTTGATTTTTGTAGCTTCCGTGATTTCTTGCGTTAGTTCCGGCGTCACCATGTCTTTTTCGCCCAAACTGATTTCCTTTTCCTTTAGGGCTTCCTCCACCGTAACCGCCGTGGTATCATACTCCACTACTTTCCCGTCCGCATTAACCGTCACGTGGTGCGATCTGAGCACCACCACCCTTACGCCTTCTATAAGTTTTTCTCCCGCAGCCGGAATTACTTTGTCCCTGGAACCGATTACTATATCATTTTCTTTTAATAGTTCTCCCACCGTGGAAGCCATACTCTTTAATTCCGTTTCCTTCCCGTCCACGGAAAGGGTAACGGTCTTCCTGGCCCAGGCAAATCCGGCGAAGACAATGCCCGCAAGGAGCAGTGCAATCGCCAGTACAATTATCGCTGCGGGGGGCGTGGTGAGGAATGGTCTTTTTACCGGCTGTCCGTTTTCTTTTCCGGCAGACGGTGTTGGGGAATCAAGCTTTAACATGTTTAAAAACCTCCTTAACCGCGCAGGCCCCTATACGCCTTTTTTCCTTCGTGCTCTAATTTAATAATTCTATTCTCCTCCTCCTTTTCCTGCCGCAACCCACCCAAAAGTATTGTCGAACCTCCATTAAAGGTTGCCGGCAACCGTAAAGTAACCTCAAGTTGTTGGTAGTGGCGGAAAAAAGTTCCTTTTGGCAAGGAACTTTTCTGCCCCTGTAACACCTTGGGGCACGCGTATTTTTGGCTATAAAACAGATATATGTATCCTTTGAAAAAATAATGACACTGATGGTCGAAAACTTTTTAAAAATTTTTTCCGGCAGGAACTGCGGGCCTGCCCAAATCCCTACCCTGACACTAAAAGGAAAGGGGACACACCTCTCTTTGGAGCCTGGCTCTAGGGTCAGAGGAATGTCCCCAAAAAAAGCGGGCCCGCTTTTATTTGCGGACCCGCTTTAAATTTGCATTGTAACCATCAGGGCAGTACCCTAAAATTCCACGCCTTTCTGGGCTTTTATGCCACTGGCATAGGGGTGTTTGATTTCCCTCATCTCGGTTACCAGATCGGCTTTTTCTATAACCCTTTCCGTGGCATTGCGCCCGGTAAGCACGAGGTGTAGGATGGCCGGTTTCATTTCTATCAATTCCAGCACTTCCTCCTCGCTCACCAGCCCGAAACCCACGGCATAATTTATTTCGTCCAGGATGATCATATCATAGCGGCCAGAGGTAATTTCCTCCCTGGCCCGGGCAAGAGCCTCCCGGGCAGCCTGGCGGTGCCCGGCCATTTTATCACCTTCCGCATCCCTGATAAAACCCTCGCCCATGGCCATTATTTCAAAGCCGGGCATCTTTTCGGCAGCTTTAAGTTCGCCGTAGCCGCTGCCTCCCTTGATAAACTGCAGCATCAGTATCTTCAGCCCCTGCCCCCAGGCCCTCAGGGCCATACCCATGGCCGCAGTGGTTTTGCCCTTGCCGTTGCCGGTATTAACAATAACCAGTCCCCTGGCCTCAGCCATAATTGCACACCCCTTAATTCAATTATTATATTGCATTGGGCAGGCCGAATATGGCCCGGGCATTTTTGATGACCGAGGCGGCCAGTTCCGCCGGCGCCATCCCCCGCAGGGCCGCTATTTCTTCAACCACATAACGCACATAGGCTGGCTCATTTCTCTTGCCCCGCTTAGCCTGGGGGGTCAGGAAGGGGCAGTCCGTTTCCGTGAGCAGACGGTCCAGCGGTAATTTGGCGGCAATGTCTTTAAGCTTTGAAGCGTTGGGAAAGGTGACCGGTCCGGCTATGGAGATGTAAAAGCCCATGGCCAGGCACAGTCTGGCCATTTCCCAGCTGCCGCTATAGCAGTGTATCACCCCACCCCTGCTGCCCAGGCCGTCTTTTTTTAAAATGTCCATTAAATCCCCTTGCGCATCCCTGTTGTGAATAACCACCGGCAGATCCAGATCCCGGCACAGGGCCAGTTGTTCCCTGAATATTTTCTGCTGCACCGGCCTGGGGCTCAAATCCCGGTAATAGTCCAGCCCTATTTCCCCTATGGCCACCACCCCGGGACGGCCTGCCAGTTCACCCAGCCTGGTCAAATAATCATCCGGCACATCCTCCGCATCATGGGGGTGTACCCCCGCCAGGGCATAGATAAAGGGATACTGCTCCGCGAGCTGAGCGGACCTTGCAGAGGAGGGCAGGTCAAAGGAAGCGTTGACGATAATCTGCACCCCTTCTTCCCTGGCCCGTGCAATTACCTCCTCCCGGTCCCCGCCAAACTGCTTAATATCCAGGTGGGCATGTGTATCCACCAGGACAGGTTTTTGTTCATCCATATTTCCAGTCAATCACTTCACCTCACTAATTACTGGTCAAAAGTCTAAAGTCTAAAGTCCAAAGTCTAAGGTCTAAGGCACTGTTCCGTCACAGTCATATTTTAAAGCAACATATTGTGTCTATAACATGTTGAATTCACTATATGTTGTGCTAAAATCTACTTAGTCGGAACCCCGAAGTCAAAGGTTCCCAGTTCTCACTGACTTTTGACATTCGACCTTTGACTTTTGACTTTTTGATCTATTCCAACACACTGGGGTCTATCCTGGGGAACAGGGCCTCGCCCCGTCCCAACTTAAGTTCCGCAGGCAGCAGCCCCCAGCGCAGTGATTCCCAGGTATACAGGTCCGGCCGGTCCGCTATGCCCAGCATGGACCATACCTTGGGCGCCATCAGAGGCATGAAGGGGATGGTCAGAACAGTAATGAATCTGACACTTTCGGCCAGATTATACAGCACCGTGTTCAGCCGATGGGACATATTAGGATCCTTGGCCAGCACCCAGGGGGATGTTTCATCCACGTATTTGTTGGCCCGGGATACCAGGCGCCAAAGAGTGCCCAGGGCGTTAGACAGTTCTCTTTTGTCCATCATCTCTTCCACCGCAGCCGGGCTTGCCACCGCCAGCTCAATAAGTTCCCCGTCCGGCCCCTCCGCCGGGCCCGGCCCCTTCAGACTGCCCTGAAAATATTTTTGTACCATCCCAAGGGTGCGGCTGACCAGATTGCCCAGGTCGTTGGCCAGGTCCTTGTTAATCCTGTTTACCAGCGCTTCCTCGGAATAGTAGCCGTCGGATCCGAAGGGTAATTCCCTGAGCAGATAATAACGGATGGCGTCAACACCGTATTTGTTAATTAGCTCCAGAGGGTCCACTACATTGCCCTTGGATTTGCTCATTTTACCACTGTCCAGCAGCAGCCAGCCATGACCCAGCACCTGTTTGGGCAGGGGCAAATTGGAGGCCATCAGTATGATGGGCCAGATCACTGTGTGGAAGCGGACGATATCTTTGCCCACCAGATGAACGTCCGCCGGCCAGAATTTTTTATACAGGCTATCGTCCTCCGTACCGTAGCCCAGTGCGGAGATGTAATTGGTAAGTGCATCCACCCAGACGTAAATGACATGCTTGGGATCGAAGGGAACGGGAATGCCCCAGTCAAAGGTGGTCCGGGAAACACACAGATCCTCCAGGCCGCTTTTAATGAAACTGATCATTTCGTTGCGGCGGGATACCGGCTGAATGAAATCGGGGTTATCCTCGATATGTTTTAGCAGTCTGTCTGAGTATTTGGACATCCGGAAAAAATAGCTCTCTTCTTGCAACAATTCCACACCCCGGCCACAGTCCGGGCAGTTGCCGTTATCCAGGCGGCTTTCAGTCCAGAAGGCCTCGCAAGGCGTGCAGTACCAGCCCTCATAACTGGCCTTATAGATGTCCCCCTGGTCGTACAGCCTTTGGAATATAGCAGACACCACCTTTTTATGCCTGTCCTGGGTGGTGCGTATAAAATCGTCATTGCTTATTTCCAGCCTTTCCCACAGGTTTCTGATACCGGACACAATGTTATCCACATATTCCTTGGGAGTCTGGTTCTTGGCCCGGGACACCCGCTCAATTTTTTGCCCGTGTTCATCGGTGCCGGTCAAAAACCAGACCTCGTGGCCGGTCAGCCTTTTAAACCGGGCCATGGCGTCCGCCGCCACGGTGGTATAGGCGTGGCCTATATGCAGGTTATCGCTGGGGTAATAAATTGGAGTGCTGATGTAAAAAGTTTTTGCCTTGCTCAATTATTACCATCCTTCCTTTGTCGAGGTCAGGGGACACACCTCCAAATAGGTCAGGGGACACACCTCTATTTGGGGCTAGACTTTGGGGTCGGAGGAATGTCCCCAACTTATGCCTGACTCTGGGGTCGGAGGAATGTCCCCAATTAATAATAAACCTCCGCCCCGACACTGTCAGGGACGGAGGTTTTCCGCGTTACCACCCTAGTTTACCCTTACCTTGCGGTATAGGGCCTCAACAGGTACGGGAGCAAAACTCCGATACCTTAAGCGCTTTAACGGAGCTTATCCCGTTTTTACCTACCGGCCCTGCCGGCATAGCCGGGGACTTTGGGCAAAAAAACTCCGGGGCCATGTTCCACCGGCTGGACCGACGGGCTCCCACCTTACCCCGCTCTCTGGACGGATTACCCGGTATACTCTTCCCCATCAAAGTCATCTGATTATTTGAGGCTAATTTTAACAACCGCCCGGGCACTTGTCAAGTTTTCCTCAAAAAACATAGCTTTATACAGAATAACCATTTTTATAAAAAACTATTGACTTTTAATGGCACCATTGGTACCATTTAGTTGGGACACGTTATAATTTGTCGATATGTGTCATATTTGTTTAGAGGGAGGTAAAGAAAAATGAAATCCACTGGTATTGTGAGAAAGGTGGACGAGCTGGGCCGGGTGGTTATCCCTATCGAGCTGAGGCGTACCCTGGGCATAGATGAAAAAGACGCCCTGGAAATCTACGTCGACAACGAGAAGATTATCCTCAAAAAATACGAGCCCGCCTGTGTATTCTGCGGCAATGCTTCCAATGTCCAGAACTACCGTGGCAAGCTGGTCTGCCGTGAATGTGCGCTGGCCATGATAGATACCGCCAAAGCTATGTAATTAGTCATTCATCAAAAACACTCTTTTTCAGTATTGTGTATTTTTTATATTGCGGGATGGAGAATAGCAAGGTTTTCAAAATTAGAGGAGGAATCCAATCCCTCCTCTTTTGCTTTAACTCGGGGGGGTCTTAATTATCTTTATCTTTCAAGCGGGCAACCAAATCGTATAATTCCCGGCGGTTTATCCCGCTCAGCCGGGCTACCCTTTTTATGGCCTCGTTGCGGGCCACACTCTGGGACTCCAACTCCAGTACCCGCTCCACCGCAGTTTTACCGTCCGGAACCATATCTTCTGCCGCAGGCATCTCCTCCCCGGCGCCTTCCAGCACCAGGGTATACTCCCCCCGGGGGCCGTTTGCCCGGCACCATTCCAGCAGTTCGGGCAGGGTGCCCCGGCGAATCTCTTCATATTTTTTGGTCAGTTCCCGGGCTATTGCCGCCCGCCGCCCGCCCAGAGCGGCCGCCAGTTCGGTCAGGGTAGTCTTGATCCGGTGCGGTGATTCGTAAAGGATGATGGTCCTCTTTTCCGTCTTTATTTCCTCCAGCCTTTGCCGGCGCTGCTTTCCCCGGACTGGTAGAAAACCCTCAAACACAAACCTCCCGGTGGGCAGCCCGGAAGCCACCAGGGCGGTCAGCGCGGCGCTGGGTCCCGGCAGTGGCACCACGTCCACACCCGCAGCTGTGACCAGGACCACCAGTTCCTCCCCGGGGTCCGATATGCCGGGTAGTCCCGCATCAGATACCAGGGCCACATTTTTCCCATCCAGCAGCTGCTGCAGGAGGTTTTCCCCCTTGGATTTTTTATTGTGCTCGTGGTAACTGGTAAGGGGAGTATGAATGTCAAAGTGGCTAAACAGCTTCAGTGTATGCCTGGTATCCTCGGCGGCCACCAGGTCCACCTCTCCCAGCACCCTTAGTACCCGGGGGGACATATCCTCCAGATTGCCGATGGGTGTGGCGCAAAGATACAATACACCTTTACCCTGAGGCAATTCAGTCACCGCCTGTCCTCTGCAGTAAAGCTGCGCAAAAGAGGCACTGGTCGTTGCGCTTGGCTCCGAAATTCAAGTTACACACATGAAATCCCTGCTCATACAGACGGGTTAATCTAGCCATGCCTTCATCTTCCGGGTTTGTGAAAGCTGCCCCGGCTGAAACAAGTTCCCCTTCCCCGCCCAGAATCTGGCGGGCCAACTCACCTTTTAGTTTAATATTTTCCTCTTCCAGGGTGTGCACATATTTTTTAATTTTGGACAGATCCTTGGATATGTCCTGTATCTTTATTTCCATTTGCCTTATTATTGTTCCCAGCGGGTGTGTCATTTTCATTCCTCGCTCCCAGGGCTGAAACTTCATCAAAGGGATAGTCCTTAACGGCTTTGCTTTCTTTGTGTTCTACACTTATGGTTTTCTTGAAAATATTTATACCGGTAACCCTGCCCTCACCCATTGGAGTATTCACCCTGCTGCCAACCTCAGGGTATTCTTCCCTGGCCTGCTCATAAGTGTCATTTTCATATTTCAGGCAGCACATGAGGCGGCCACAAATACCCGATATTTTGGTGGGATTTAATGACAGGTTTTGATCCTTGGCCATCCTGATGGATACCGAGGCAAAATCCGATAGCCAGGAGCAGCAGCACAGTTCACGCCCGCAGCAGCCCAGGCCTCCCAATATTTTGGCCTCGTCCCTTACCCCGATCTGCCGGAGTTCGATCCTGGTACGGAAAACAGCGGCCAAATCCTTTACCAGCTCTCTGAAATCGATCCTTCCGTCAGCGGTAAAATAAAATATTATTTTATTTCCATCGAAGGTATGCTCAACACCCACCAGCTTCATAGGAAGCCCGTGGGCTGTGATCTTGTCCAGTCCAACCTGGAAGGCTTTCTTTTCCTTCTCCCGGTTGGCCTCCAATTGCATTTCGTCTTCCCCGGTGGCTAGTCGAAGCACTTTTTTCAGCGGGGCCATGACTTCCTCGTCCGGTACCACCGTTACTCCCACCACTACGGAGCCGTATTCAACTCCCCTGGCGGTTTCCACTATTACCCCGGAGTCTACCGGGGGATCAAACTCCCCGGGATCAAAATAATAAATTTTCCCTGCTTTTTTAAACCTTACCCCCACTACCTGGTAGGGCATATTTCAAAATACCTCCTCCGCCCGGTGCCCGCCCGCCCCCAACCCC
>LADO01000061.1 GCA_000961595.1 Peptococcaceae bacterium BRH_c4b | reverse complement strand
ATCAACAGGCTGTAAAGCTCGAACTAAGTTCGCTCTAAGGGTTCGGAAGGGGAATAACCCCTTCCGAACCCAAGGCTCACTTATATTGCGGTCGATTTAACTGGCCCCGTCCGGCGGGGGAAAGGGGTATTTTTATTGAATTGCCGTGATTTAGGGGAAAAAGCTGGGATTGGCGAAGATTCCCGCTGTATAGTGCTGGCAGGAAATCCCAATGTGGGAAAGTCCGCTCTGTTTAATGCGCTTACCGGACTTTACGTGGATGTGAGCAATTTCCCCGGTACCACCGTCAACATGTGTTACGGGCATTTGGGCAAGGATATAGTCATAGATACGCCCGGAATTTACGGTATTTCTTCCTTTACCGCAGAGGAAAAACTGGCAGCGGGACTCATTCTTTCTGCTGATTTGGTTATTAACGTGGTTGATGCGGCACACCTGGAGCGTGACTTGTTTTTAACCCTGCATCTCATTGACTGCGGTGTGCCACTGGTTATTGCTCTGAATATGGTGGATGAGGCTGAAAATTGTGGCGTTTCGGTTGATTATGTAAAACTGGAGAATTTACTGGGTGTTCCCGTTGTGCCTACCGTGGCGGTGGAAAAAAAAGGATTGCACCAGTTGGTTGGTCGTATTGCAGAGGCGCGACCGGGGAGGGCAGATGGAAGCTTGCGCAGCCGCCTGGAAAAAATGGGCCGCATGTATGGCATATCCACCAAGGAGGCTTTGTTGCTGTTGGAGGGTGACCGGGAGGTGGCCGGTAAACTGGACATCGTACCCGGCATGGAGCGGAATGTGCTATACGGCCAGAGGCGGGAAAGGGCCAATATGGTTGCCGCCGGAGTAATCTTTGAGGTAACCGGAACAGGCGGATTTTCCGCCAGGCTGGGTCGCCTTACCATACAGCCTGCCACCGGCCTGCCCATCCTTGTGCTGGTGTTAGCAGCTATATACCTGCTGGTGGGAGTCTTTTTCGCCCAGACTGTGGTAGAATTCACCGAAGGTATTATCATGCAGGGCTATTATGAGCCGGCGGTAAAGTCGCTATTGTATGGATTAATCAAACCCGATTCCCCGGTGGGGATAATACTGGCGGGCCAGTTTGGGCTGGTCACCATGGCCGTAACTTATCTGTTCGGACTGCTTACTCCCCTGGTGCTGGGCTTTTTCCTGGTTATATCACTACTGGAGGATACCGGCTACCTGCCGCGGATTGCCATTTTAGTGGACAGGTCCCTTGCCCCCCTGGGCCTTAACGGGCTGGCTATCATACCAATAATCCTGGGCTTCGGCTGTGTGACCATGGCGTGTATCACTACGCGCTTGCTGCAGAGTGACCGGGAGCGTTTCATCGCCATTTTTCTACTGGCTCTGGCTGTTCCCTGTTCGGCGCAACTGGCCTTTGTAACCGCGGTACTGGCTGGACTGGGCATTTATTATTTAATTTTGTACATAATGATTATTTTATCCGTGATGGTTGGGGCCGGTACCCTGCTAGGCAGGATTTTGCCCGGGCAGTCTACGCCCCTGCTGGTGGATTTACCGCCTCTGCGCCTGCCGAGAATGAATAACGTTTTCACCAAGGCCTGGATACGTTCCTGGGATTTTGTAAAAGAAGCCCTGCCGCTGTTCTTGGGCGGAGCTTTGTTTTTAAGCCTGCTAAAAATTACAGGCCTTTTGTATGTTTTACAGTCGTTAATGGAACCGCTCACCGTAGGCTGGCTGTACCTACCCCGGGAGTCCGCCAATGCCTTTATCATGGGTTTTATAAGAAGGGATTTCGGTACAGCGGGCATACTTAACATGCCGCTACAGCCCGAACAGCAGTTTATCGCCCTGGTTACACTGACCCTTTTTGTTCCCTGTATCGCTACGGTAATGATAATATTTAAGGAGCGGGGCTGGCGACAAGCGGTAATCATATGGCCGGCTATACTGATCATCGCTTTTCTGGTGGGAGGCGCGGTGGCGAGAATGCTTAACGCGCTGGGGTCTGTACCCGGAGCAAACGAACCGGTTGCGCTGACCGGAATTCTACTGGTATTGCTGGCGGCTTTAATCTATTTTAAGGGTAAGGAAAGAAACGTCTAATCTCTATAAATTAGGGGACATTCCTCCGACCTTAGAGTCAATCTCCAAAGAGAGGTGTGTCTCCTTTCATAAGTTGGGGACATTCCTCACCTCAAAATCAGGTTTTCAATAGAGGTGTGTCCCCTTTCCTTAGCTCCGGGGTGAAGGACCGATTGTCCTGAGGGGCGGTAGTCCCTTTCTCTTGGAAAGCTCTTATTTTTATGCTAAAATTTTAGAAATTATTACAAACGGGGGAAGCAATGCTTAACAGCAAACTATTGTACGGTATGCTTTTTACCGTAATACTGGTTATTTCACTTCCGGTTATGGCCTGTGCTCAGCCGGAGATAGCAGCCGAAACCGGTTTAGTAATGGATGTAGATAACGGACAGGTATTGTTTGCCAAAGGTGCCGACCAGAAAATGTATCCGGCCAGCACAACCAAAATACTGACTGCACTGGTTGCCTTGAAGAACTGTTCCCTTAATGAAACCGTGACCGTGTCTGAAAAGGCAGTCCTGCCGGGAGGCTCGGCGGTAGGCCTGCAGCCGGGTGAGCGTCTGTCTGTGCGGGATATATTGTACGCCATGATGCTGTCATCCGCCAATGACGGGGCAGATGCCCTGGCCGAGCATGTGGGCGGTTCGGAGGAAGGGTTCGTGGCCATGATGAATCAAGAAGCGCTTAACCTTGGAGCTACAAACAGTCATTTTACCAATCCCCATGGTTTGCCCGATCCAGAACACTATACCACGGCAAGGGATCTGGCTATAATTGCCCGGGCTGCCATGCAGAATCCTACTTTCAGAAAAATAGTGGGCACCTATCACTACCGGATGGAAAGATATCTGCCAAAGCCGGTGGATGGCATTCCCCAGGTAGATTTTGTTAATCACAACAGGATGATATGGCCTTCCTCGATGTTCAGTTACGAAGGTGCAACCGGTATCAAGACCGGTTATACGGTGGAGGCCGGGCAGTGCTTGGTGGTATCGGCCCGGCGCGGGGAGCGGGAATTGCTTTCAGTTGTGATGAAGTGTCAGGGATATGACGTTTACAAGGATTCCAAGACCTTGCTGGATTACGGCTTTTCTGCCTTCACCCCGGCGGAGCTGGTAAAGTCAGGTGTCAGGATGGCTAACGTGCAGGTTGACGGGGGCAAGGATGATCAGGTAGCCGTGGTGACCGGAAAGTCGTTTTATTATAATTTTCCCGCCGCCGGAAAGGTTAACGTAACCAGGAAGGTGGAATTAAAGAAAGATTTACACGCTCCTGTTTACAGGGAAGACAGGGTAGGCGCCCTTGTTTTCTATGAGGACAACAGGGAAATTGGAAGGGTCAGCCTGCTGGCATACAAAACGGTCGGGGCCAGTTTCCTTTGGCGGTGGTGGTACGCACTCCTGACAGCGGCTGTGCTTTTACTGATTTTTGTGGTGTTACGCGTAAAATTTTTGCTTCACCGTCGCAAAATAGTACGGCGTTCCAGGGCTAGTGGGGTCATACGCTGATGTTATGGACATTATTTCAATTGACAGATATTTTTACCCTCAGTTATACTTAGAATTACAAAGGTATCCCAGGGGTGACAAAATGAAAAATGTTATTTCTGACGTTGAGGAAAAGCTAAAGGCCGGTGAATATAAGCTGACTTCCCGCAGGGAGCATATTCTGAAAGTGCTGCTGGAAAACAAGGACAAACATCTGAGCGCAGAGGAAGTATACTATCTGGTAAAACAAAAGGCTCCCGATGTGGGGCTGGCAACGGTGTACAGGACCCTGGAACTTTTTCTGCTCTTTGACATAATTCACAGCATTGATTTCGGTGACGGGCGTAAACGATACGAGTTCTGCAGCTCGGGTTCGGACGGTCACCATCATCATCATTTAATATGTACCCGGTGCGGGAAAATTATTGAAGTTAACGAGGATTTGCTGGAAAATCTGGAAACCAGGGTAAGCAGGAAACATAATTTCACGGTGGAAAACCACCAGTTAAAGATATTTGGAATTTGCGAAAAATGTATGCATAGAGCGTAAGATGATTGACCGGGTAAGCAGCCGGTCTTTTTCATCGTTCCAGGACAGTATGTGTTGCATTAACGTATTAAATAAAGCGTCTAGATAAATCCGTCCATAAGGACGGTTTTATAGTGACTCGGATTTGTTGATGGGAGTAGTATTTTTAATAAAAACGTAAGATATTGGAAAGAAGCCTGTAATTATTGGGTTTTACAATTCAACTTAAGGGGTTGATATAGAGCGAAAAATAGCAAAGGAGATGAAACCGCGCCTGACATTTGGGAAGTGTTAAGTTGTACGTTTTGCAACATTTTTCTGAGAGCTTGTGATTTTCTTAACAATTAATTAACATATATTTTCCATTAAATTTATAAAAAAATGCTATAATATGCTTTAAAATATTACTTTATATTTTAAGTGCTGCCAAAAAATTGATGATTGGTATTTTTAGAGGGTAGCTGTCATAGTTTGGATAATGTCCTTGCTGCATTTGGGCCTGCAAATTTTGTTGACTGGTTTTTTAGTTGATGGCGTTGAATACTGTAATCACTTGTGCTAGTATTTATAATGTTCCATTATTTAGTAATCATGTCAAGGAATGGAGGCGAATGCTGTGGCTGATAATATCAAACTTCCTGCTACTTATAATGAAGATGCCATGACATTATTGGTACAGGGTCCGGATACGGTTTATGTTTACTGGGATCTTTCCGAGCACCACTGGGCCATAATAAGCCGCCATGGCAGGGCGATGTTGAAACTCTATCGCTTTGGCGGTCCGGATGCTGACACCGCACAAATGTCACTGTCCCAGGAGGTTGCTCCACCTCCTTTTGGCTCAAACTGGTACTTTTACAAGGTGCAGCCTGATGAAGGGTATTTCTGCGAGATTGGCTACCTGCAAGAGGATGGCGAGTTTCTGCCCGTGCTGCGCTCAAACTATGTCCATACTCCGGCCTTACCGGTTACTGAATTTACACCTGCCCGCAAACATAATTCCAAAACAAGGCCCAATGTCTTTCAGGTTGAGTTTTCAACGAAAAAAGCCGTTATTAACAAAAAGTCATTTGAATTACCCCTCCAGGATGTGTTGTTAAAAATGCCGTTTTATAAAGGTATATCCGTTTAATCAGTAATAGCTGACAGGACCGGTTCCTCCCGGGCCACCGCCCTGGCGCGGTAAATAATTAATTAAGCCTTTGATTTACCCCCAAATGAATTATATAGCCCTTTATTTTACAAAGTAATTTATCAGTAAGGAGGGGGTTAATGTGTCCCGCGGTTATCTGGCCATGGTGTTGCATGCCCATTTACCCTTTGTGCGCCACCCGGAAAATGCCGATGTGCTTGAGGAGCGCTGGCTGTTCGAAGCCATAACAAACTGTTATGTGCCCTTGCTGCAGTCATTTGCAAAAATGTCGGGGGAGGGCGTCAATTTCCGTTTGACCGTATCCCTATCCCCCCCCCTTATATCCATGCTTGGTGATGCATTGTTGCAGGAGAGGTATTTCATTTACTTGCAAAGGCTGATCAGGCTGGGACAAAATGAGTGTGTAAGGAATAAGAACGACGGGCGTTTATTAGCCCTTGCAGAGGATTATTTGCGGCGGGCAGGGGATGTCAAGAAATTCTTTTTGCAATATAATGGTGATTTGAACGTAGCCTTTAAAAAACTTATGGAAGCCGGGAGGCTGGAGCTTATAAGCACTTGCGCCACCCACGGTTATTTGCCCCTGATCAGGCGGGTGGAGGTGAGGCGTGCCCAAATCCATGCCGGGGTGGAAATTTTCAGGCAATATTTCGGTACCGGGCCGCCTGGCTTCTGGCTACCAGAATGCGGATATATCCAGGGTGTTGACGAATTATTGAAAGAGCAGGGCATCGGCTACTTTTTTGTGGATACCCACGGCATACTCGGTGCCAGTCCCAGTCCCGACTACGGTATATACGGCCCACTACACTGCCGCTCCGGGGTTGCTGCTTTCGGACGGGATCCGGTGAGTTCCCGGCAGGTCTGGGAGAGACGGGTAGGCTACCCGGGCCACCCTGATTACCGTGAGTTTTACCGGGACATTGGCTATGACCTGGATATGGAATACCTTAAGCCCTTTCTACCTGGCGGTATAAGGTTGGATACAGGCTTCAAATACTACAGGATTACCGGTGAGGGTGTTGAAAAACAGCCCTACAGCCCTTCTGTGGCTGCAGCCAGGGCAGCCGGCCATGCCTCCCATTTTCTGCAGGCCCGTGAGAAGCAGTTTGAGCTGGCGTCGGCGTTTATGGGGGATCGTCTGCCCCTGGTGGTTTCTCCGTACGACGCGGAACTTTTCGGACACTGGTGGTATGAGGGGCCGCAATGGCTGGAAGAACTATGCCGCCTTGCCGTTGCAGACGCAGACGTTACCATGGTTACGCCGGGAGATTATCTGGGGATGCATCCGGTTAACCAGGAAGCCGATTTGCCCATGAGCAGCTGGGGAGAGGAAGGCTATAGCTACGTCTGGCTGAACCCGGAGAACGACTGGATTTACCGGCATCAACACCGGGCCGAGGCCAAAATGGGCGAGCTTGCCGATATGTATCCCGGAGCCACAGGGCAAGTGGAGCGCGCGCTCAATCAGGCGGGCCGGGAGTTGTTGCTGGCTCAGAGCAGTGACTGGGCCTTTATTCTAAAAGAAAAGACTACCGTTCAGTATGCTGCGGCCAGGGTAAAACAGCATCTAAACAATTTCCTGGGGCTGGCCGGGCAGATCGAATATTTGGGAATAGATGAAAAATTACTTGCGGAACTGGAGAGCAGGGACAATATTTTTCCAAACCTGGATTTCAGAGTCTTTGGATATAACAGGGCTTGCTCCGAAATATTCAGCGGCAAACTGAGAAGGGTCCTTATGCTGTCCTGGGAGTATCCTCCCCGCACAGTGGGAGGGCTGGCCCGCCATGTATATGATTTGTCCGGGGCGCTGGCGGCCCTTGGGCTGGAAGTTCATGTGCTCACCTGTCCTGCCTCCGGCACGCCGCTGTATCAGTTTGACAGGGGCGTACATATACACCGGGTAAATCCGGAGGAGTTGCCGGCTTCGGAATTTTTGGAATGGCTGAAGCAGTTGAATAACGGTATGGTCAGGATGGCGGAAGAAATAGGGCTGAAGAATAACTATTTCGATTTAATACATGCCCACGACTGGCTGGTCAGGGATGCCGCAGAAAAAATGGCCTCTGCCACGGGAATACCCCTGGCGGTTACTATTCATGCCACGGAAAACGGCCGCAACAATGGGCTTTTTTCCGATTTGCAAAGGAGCATAAACGGCATAGAACAAGCCCTGGTGGGCCGGGCGGACAGGGTGATCTGTTGCAGCGAGTATATGGCCCGGGAGGTTGGCCGTCTTTTTGGCGCAACTAGGGACAAGTTGCGGGTTATTGCCAACGGGGTCAAACTGGAAAGTGTCAGGATTGGCCGGGACCAGGCCATCAGATGCAATCCCGGCGGTAAAGGCAATATTGTATTTTTAGGCCGGCTGGTACCGGAAAAAGGTGTTCAGGTACTGCTGGAGGCGCTGCCCGTGATTATGCGGGAGGTGCCTGGAGCCTGTCTGATGGTGGCAGGGCGCGGACCTTATGAGGATGAATTGAGGCAAAAAGCTATAGCTTTGGGTATAGCAGACAGGGTAAATTTTATCGGCTTTGTGGATGATGTAGGGAGGAACAAAATACTGGCCGGCGCGGATCTGGCTGTTTTCCCAAGCATATATGAACCCTTCGGAATTGTAGCCCTGGAAGCCATGGCGGCGGGTGTGCCCATAGTCATATCGGACACAGGCGGCCTGGGTGAAATAATAGAACACGGCGTGGATGGATACAAGATAACTCCGGGAAGGGCTGATTTACTCGCCAAATACGCCTCTGAGTTGCTGCAGAACGAGGGACTGGCCCGGACTTTTTCCCACAGGGCCATGAAAAAGGTTTTAACCAGGTATGATTGGAAGCAAATTGCTTATGAGACCGGCAAGGTATATTTGGAAGCCATAGGTGAGCACCGTTAATTGATGAGCTCCCTCCTTTTTTCAAGCCATGGTGACTAAAATTGCAATATTGACATAGTATGGTGGTAAAAAGGAAGGTGAGCGAAATGGCTGAAGGCATCCATTTGAACTGGCAGAGTCCCTGGCTGATAGCATGCGTATGCGGCTTCCTGTTTTTACTGTTTATAATTATCATCTGTATATGTTGCTTTAAAATTTTCTAAGATTGTTAATGCCGGGACCTGCAGGCCCGGTGCTTTTTTTTGTACACGACAGTTTTCATTATCTCGCTAACAGCCTGTAAGACCCCTCCTCGAAGGTTGGGGATCAACAGGCTGTAAAGCTCGAAGTTATATTGTTTACGTCTGCTGCAAAGCTGGGATATAATATTAAAATATTTAAAGTGTACCGGAGGGATGGGTTATGAGTTTTGCTCCTGCCGGACTGGTAACGGGTATAGGCAGTCTTCCTTTCACCGAGCCCGAACCGGCCCTGCCTTTGATATTTAATAACATGCCTGAAATTCCGCATTGGCCCCAGCTGCCGCAGCGGGGGCAGAGGGAGGGTTTTGTTTTTCAGTTTCTTAGCCCGCTTGTAAACATGGGTCTTCTTTCCCTGAATCAGGGCAATGCAGTATTTGAAACTGAAAACCCGTCCTGGCCGGAAAGGCTCGCCGATTTTTATACTAGTTATTTGCAGGCGGAAAGTGGTGATGAGCTGTCACTGGATGCTTTTGCCCTGCCCCGTGAGGCGGCGGCAGGATTTTTCGCCTTTACGGATTATGTCCGTCAAAACAAACCTTCTGGTGTTCTTTATTACAAAGGCCACCTGGCGGGGCCTTTGACCATAGGTTTCCAGATTAAAGACGCCCGGGGAAATCTGGCCTACTATCAGGAGCAGCTTAAGGACGTATTAATCAAAACCCTGGCCATGCATGCCCGCTGGCAGGCCAGAGAGCTTGCTGCCCTGGGGCGGCCGGCCATAATTTTTTTGGACGAGCCTGCTATCGGGGCTTGCGGTACTTCAACTCATATAACCATAACCAGGGAAATGGTGATTAACGATATCAATGCCATATTTGATCAGATTCACCAGGCCGGTGCGATGGCGGGGGTACATTCTTGCGACGCCATCGATTGGTCCATACTCTATGAAAGCGACCTGGAGATAGTTAACCTGGACGTATACAGCTTTGCAGATTCATTGCTGCCTTTCGCCCGGGAGATGAAAAAATACTTGCAGCGGGGCGGCACGGTAGCCTGGGGTATTGTGCCCACCAACGACAGTGCTTTTAGTGAAAGTCCCGGCAGCTTGCTGGAGAGGCTGGAAGGCATCTGGGGCGAACTGGGGCAAAGGGGAATTGCAAGAGAGCTGCTGCTAAGCCAATCAATTATTACCCCTGCCTGTGGCACAGGTTTGTTGGAACCGGACCTGGCCGGACGTATATACATACTGGCCGGGCAGGTGGGAGATATGGTGAAGGAGTTGGCCGGAAAATGATGCCTGACTATCACTGGCATACAGCCCGTTGTGGACATGCTAGCGGCAGTATGAGCGAATACATAATGGAAGCGCAGCGGCAGGGCCTGATAGAGGTAGGCTTTGCCGACCACATTCCCATGTATTGGCTGCCGGAAGAGGGAAGGAATCCCGGTCTGGCCATGGCAGACGAGGAATTTCCTTTTTACGTGCAGCGGGTCCTGTCATTGAGGGAAACAACTCCGGTACCGGAAATCCGGCTGGGGGTGGAGGCAGACTTTATCCCCGGCTCCGAGGGGGATCTGAAAAGCATACTTTCAACGTATCCTTTTGATTATGTAATTGGCTCGGTTCACTATATAGACGGCTGGGGATATGACAATCCCGATTTGATGCATGAATACGAACAACGGAACCTGGATGAGCTTTATGCCCTGTATTTTGAGCAATTGTGTGCGGCGGCAAAATCCGGGTTGTTTGATATTATCGCTCACCCCGATTTAATTAAAAAGTTCGGTCACCGGCTTGCGAAGCCGCCTTTGGATTTATACCGGGAGGCGGCCCTGGCCTTTGCCGAGGCGGGGGTATGCGTGGAATTAAATACCGCCGGGCTGAGAATGGCTGCGGCTGAGATGTACCCGGCCAGGGAATTCCTGGTTGAATGCAGAAAAAAAGGAGTTCCGGTAACCACCGGCTCCGATGCCCACCAGCCGGAACAGGTAGGCTGGGGCTTTAGACTGGCCCTGGAATTGTTGAAAGATGCCGGGTATAGTGAAGTTGCCCTTTTCCGGGAGCGGAACAGGACCTTTACCCGGATATAGGCGTTGTTGTGAGGAATATTTCGGCCGGAGAGCAGATTCAGTTGCGAAGGTGGGGTTGATTTATTGCATTAATCGACTATATAATTTATTGCGTAATAGTCACACTGTTAAACTGGAGGACTTGTAAGGATGGCAGAAAAAAAATTGCCCTTCACCAGGGAACAATTGCTGGATATTATAAAAGAATACCCTACTCCGTTTCATATTTACGATGAGGCGGCCATCCGGGCCAATGCCCGTAAACTTCTGGAGGCCTTTTCCTGGGTGCCGGAATTCAAAGAGTTTTTCGCGGTAAAAGCCACACCCAACCCGTATATATTGAAAATATTGCAGGAAGAGGGATGCGGCGCGGATTGCAGTTCACTATCCGAGCTCATGCTGGCGGAAAGGGCTGGGATCTGCGGCGGGGAAATTATGTTTTCCTCCAATGATACCCCGGCCATAGACTACGTCAAGGCAAGGGAACTGAAAGCCATAATCAATCTGGATGATATAACCCACATCGATTATTTGGACCAACACGCCGGCATACCGGAGTTGCTGTGTTTCCGGTATAATCCCGGCCCGCTGCGCGAAGGCGGCAACGCCATTATCGGCAACCCGGAGGAGTCAAAGTACGGGCTCACCCGCAAGCAGCTTTTTGATGCCTTCAAAATAGCACAGGCTAAAGGTGTCAGGCGTTTCGGCCTGCATACCATGGTAATTTCCAATGAACTGGACCCGGACTATTTCATAGAAACGGCTAACATGATGTTTGAACTGGTGGTTGAAATTTACAGCACCCTGGGTATAAAGGTGGAGTTGGTGAATTTTGGCGGCGGAATAGGCATACCCTACCGTCCGGTCGAGGAAGCCGTTGATCTTTTTAATCTCAGTAAAGGTATCAAGAAGGTCTATGAACAAAAAATTGTGGCTAATGGTCTGCACCCGCTGAAGTTGGCCATGGAAAGCGGGCGGATGATTACCGGTCCGTATGGTTATCTGGTGGCCACCGTCCTGCATAAGAAGGAAATTTATAAAAATTACGTAGGACTTGATGCCTGCATGGCTAACCTGATGCGGCCCGGCATATACGGTGCCTACCACCACATAACGGTGCTGGGCAAGGAGGATTGGACGCACGGCTCTATATACGACGTCACCGGCTCCCTATGTGAGAACAATGATAAGTTTGCCATTAACCGCAAACTGCCCGTGGTGGAAATAGGGGATATTCTGGTTATACACGATACCGGGGCGCACGGACATGCCATGGGTTTTAACTATAACGGCAAGCTGAGGTCCGCTGAACTACTGCTGAAAGCGGATGGAAGCGTGGAGTTAATCCGGCGGGCGGAAACCATTGATGATTATTTTGCCACCCTGGATTTTTCCGGGCTATAAATGTTCCCGCGAGGTTTACAACTGACAATGAGATATGTTATACGCCACTGAACACTGCATTTTAACCCAAAAATGCCTCAGTAACATTATGGCAAGACTACCCCTGTGGTATAATCAAAGTTGGGTGAATGTGATGACCAAAGAGTTAGAGGAATGCGTGAACTACCCCTCCCTTCGCTATGCTCAGGAAGGGGCTTCCAGGGGCAAAGCAAAGTTCATCAGGTTCCTGGTTCATCGTAAGCCCCAGCGGGCCTAACTCCCAAGGCATATACCACCGTTCCGGCGGCAAGATTTTTATTGCAAACTATGAGGCTTTCGCCTTATACAAAATGTTTATAGCTGCATTATGATCCCTGTCCAATACTAGACCACAGTGTGGGCATGAATGGGTTCTCACGGACAAGTCTTTCTTAACGATATTCCCGCACCGACTGCATTGCTGACTGGTGCCATGGGGCATTACTCTTGTTACTTCCCTACCGGCACTTTCAGCCTTATAGGTAAGCATTGAGACAAATTCGCCCCACCCGGCGTCAGTTATGCTTTTGGCCAGGTTGTGATTCTTTACCATGTTCTGTATCTGCAAGTCTTCCACTGCTATCTTGCCGTACTTCCAGACTAACTTACTGGATACCCTGTGGTGGAAGTCTTTACGCTGGTTACGCACCTTTTCGTGGTGCCGGGCAAGTTTCTTTTTGGCCTTGATACGGTTTGTGGAGCCTTTCTTTTTGCGGGATACGCTTCTTTGCAGTGTTTTTAGCTTTTTCTCCGACTTTATCAGGTGTTTGGGGTTGGATATGGTTTCACCGTTTGATAGCGTGGCAAATTCCTTTACCCCCACGTCTATCCCGATTGCCTGACAGTTCGGTGAGTACAAAACCGGGTATTCCTCTACTGCCAGTACAGCGTACCATTTACCGGAATACTCTTTTTTGATGGTGCAAGTTTTTATTTTGCCGGCAATCTCCCGGTGTATGATAGTCTTAACCATGCCGATTTTGGAAAGTTTAAGCATACCATCTTGAAACGATGCACCCACTCCGTTGCCGAATTGGGTATAGGTAAGGGATTTATATTGCCCCGGTCCTTTATAGCGGGGATAGCCCGGCTTTTCTCCAGTTTTTACCCTGCGGTAAAAGTTATTGAAGGCCCGTTCTACGCGAAACAACACTTCCTGGGCTACTTGGGAGTGTATGGCTTTTACCTGATCATGTTTCTCTTTATCAGCCTTCAGGATTACCTGCTGCCTGGTTCTGCTCAAGCCCTTGCTGTTTCGATAGTAGTGGTTCTTTCTGTCCGCCAGGGCTGAGTTATATATTACCCTACAGGTTTCCAGCCATTTTGTCAGCTTTTGCTCTTGCTCTTGATCCGGGTATATGCGAAATTTGTAGTTACGCATTTCCTTGAGACTGAACGTATCTTTTGACATCTTCGAGCTTCACCTCCCCTACGGTTGAAAGGAAGTAGCTTGGCGACCAAAAACTGCCGCCCCACAATTGCTTTTTAATCTCCGGATAGTCACGGAATATCAACCTGGCCGAGGTAGACTTCAATGTGTTGATGAATTTGGAAAGCTGAACTGCCGGCTTAGAGGCGAAAATTATGCGAATGTGGTCCATATCGGTTTCCTGTTCTATTATTTGCACGCCAAACCTACCGGCAATGTTTATATTTACCTCTTTTAGGTGCTCTGTTACCTCCGGTTTGAGTACCTTGCGCCGGTATTTGACGCAGCAAACATAGTGGAACCGTAGTGAGTAGGCTGAGTGGCAACCTTTATCTATAGTGTATTTCATAGTTATATTATACCAGACGAACCAAAACAGAACAAGTGTTTTAGCTGCTGATTCTTATACTGCCCCGCCATTCATCCCCCACCTTCGTCCTTGCTATCGCAAGCTATGAAGGCTCAGGAAGGGGACTTCTGGCGGGTTAAGTTAAAAAAGGTGGAAACGCTGCCTGTAGAGCAGCAGACGAAACTTTTGCAAATCTTGCAGAAAAAATTGGCCATACCTCTCCAGAACCCGCGTCAGATGTTGACGATTGGGACAATAAGGAGGTCGATAAGGCCTATGCTGCTGAAACCAGATGAAATTGCAACTGCCCTTTTCTACTTCTCTGATCAAACAGGAGCAAAACGTCGACCGGTGCTGGTGGTGATCAGCGAAGATTACAATGTGACCCCTCATTACAAACTAAAAAATCCCTTACACTTAAAATTTTAAGGTAAGGGATTTTTTGTTTTCCAAAGGTTTCCTACGCGCAGAAGCATGGGGACGGTTCTAAGTAGGCAATCGGAAGTTTTGCGCTGAATAACACTACATGATCTATTAGAGCACTACCTGATTCACTAAAAGTAAAGTCTGTTAATTATACTAAACAGCGCAAAATTTTTGATTGCCTGAGAAGATGGAAGTCGCAGAGTTTTTGTAATGATTATCAGAGTAGATGGAAATAAAGTTTTATTACAATGTTCCATATTCAAGTTGTGATTTCCTTCTTCTTATGCTTCCATTAGAGAGTACGCAAGGCCATCGACTCGGTGGGCGAAGCCAGACCGGACTGGCAGATGGTCACCGCCATGGGCTATCCCATGAGTTATAACTCGGAGGTTTCCTCCCGCCGGGGGAGTTCTTTTGCGTGGAATGAATCTAAAAAGGGAAGTTTTCCTGTGGTCTGCAGACAAGAGGTTCGGATTATTGCTGTACGGAAGCATTTGCTCATTTGAAGTTAATTTAATGTGCAATAAAAATCTTGCAACAATATGTAATCCGGTGTAACCTAATATTGTAAAAAAATCTAACAATAACCTGGTGGTGATTATTATGCTGAATGCGACCCTAATAGTCCAAATTTATAACTTCTTATTATTAATTGTTGTTATAATTGTTATTCCCGTATTGATTTTCAAACTATTGTTTTCTCGATCAACTTCTTTCAAGAATATCGAAAAGATAGCCACTGAATTGACAGAGATTAGAAAACTCTTGGAAGAAAAATTAAAATAACCCCCATGCCGTCTGTGGCGGTGCTAACATTGGATGAAAATGTGTTACGACACTTGGTAAAGGAAGTGAAATATTGGTACTTCCCAATATTATTCTCTTAATTGTCTTAGGTATTGGTCTATTATTTCTAGTGACTTTTCTTTTTCAATGGCTTTGGAATATTACCATACCTCAGGTGTTCAATCTAAAAGAAATTACGTTCTGGCAAGCTTTCAGACTTCTACTGATAGCCGGTATACTTTTTGGTGGAACACACTTTAATTTTCAATAATTTATAGGTGGCTTTTAAATTTAATTGTTTTACTTATGTTGGATAAGTGAAACTAAAATGTCTATAAAGGGAAGTTGGAATTACAGTTTTGATGAGCAGAATGGGGACGTACATATGCTTGAATTGACTAATTTATTAACTACGATTGCAGGATGTTCTGCAACCGTAATTGCAATTGTAGGTGGCTTTATCGCAAGCAAACTCATCGCATTAAGTACTGAGCGTGAGGAAGTCCTTGCGCGCCTCTTCGAGATTGAAGAAGAAATTAGTTTCAAGTCGAAGAAGGCTATTGAAGCAAAGGAAGCACTTGACGAAGATGATGCTTTAGACTTTATAAAGGAAAATATAGAGAGTGCCGTTTTAGGACAATCATTGGATATGGTGTATAAAAAAGAAGCACGCCTAAATATTTCTGAGGAAGAATTAAATCCTTATTGGAGTAGAGCAGTCAAAATTAGTAAAAAGCTTTTTGATGTTCTTATTAATACAGATGAAGAAGTAAACGATGACGGAGTGCCAAATATTTTAGCAGCCGAGATTGAAGCGGATTTTGAATATACTGTGTGTAAATACGCAGTAAAGTATATTGAGCGGATACATCGAGAGCAAGAAAGAGCAGGTTCCCCTTATTCCATAAACTTGCCAATTGCGGATTTTGTTTCGGATAATTTGCCAAGACTAAACGGTCATTGGTATCAGAAAACAAGAGATGAGATGAACGAAGCGAATGCTTCTATTGAGTGGTTGAAAATCCAAAGGCACCAACTATTGGCACGAAAAAATGCTTTAGAAAAGCCAAAAGGCATGAAAAGTGGACTTGTTGTATTTGGTCTATTTTCTTTATTTGGTGTTCTTACACCTCTTATATTTATTCCATTTAGTACTGAAAACTATCGCTATTATTTTATTGTAAAATGTTCTGCAATCGGAATATTTGCAATTGGATTATTTTCAGTTTTTATCTATTTGATAACTTTATTGAAATGGAAAAAAAGGGGTCATTGATAATTGCAGACTTTATGGATTTAACAAATAATGTTAAAAACTAAAGCGTAACACATAAGGTGGTGCACAATATGCAACCGCATGAAATTAACTCGCTAAAAGAGTTTATGGTTGTACTGGAAAAATTAAAACTTCAGTTTTCTCACTCAGCGAAAGAAATGGACTTCTCCTACCGTGGCGTATGTAATAGTTCTTATCCATTACTTCCCGGAATATACCGAGAAATCATTCTGAATGAAAGTGGTATTTCAGGCAATGCAAAATTGTATTGTGCTCATGAATATGAAATACTAAGCCACTTTATAAAAGAAGCTAGCAGTTACATTTCTAATATACAAAGAGATGATTATTTATTGTGGATGGAATATGCTCAGCATTTTGGTGTTCCAACACGACTATTGGATTTTACGTCTAATCCTTTGGTGGCTCTGTACTTTTGTTGTAAGGATAAGTCAGAAACAGATGGTTTAGTTTGGGTTATGAACGAAACAAACTTTTGTCATTGGTACAGGCAGTCCGATTTTGTTATACACAACGAGCCCATCAGCAAACAGCAAATTATCAATTCTATGATTGCTGAAATGAAAGGCTCTTTTGATTATGATCCTCAGAAAATCGAGATGAAACGACCGGTTTCTTATATTCCCTACTATATTGATCAACGCATGATAGCACAGAGTAGCCGTTTTCTGATCTGGGGAACAGATACTCGCCCTTTAGGGGAAATGATCACCGAAAACGAATATATGGTTTTATCCCCAGAAGGCATAAGATATGAAAAATTATACGATACGCGCTTTATATTTCAATTTAAAATATCGTCATGCTATAAATACAGCATATTAAAGCAATTGAATATTTGCGGAATCAATGAAAAAGCTTTATTTCCTGGTCTTGATGGTATTGGGAGATACATAGCCGATATATACCGAACAAATACCGATGATTTGCTTGATATGCTGTTTTAACGGGACGCAGGTGAACTGGATAGGTATTAGGCTAATAATGTGAATCAAAATTATGACAACTAGCAAATTGTCTTCTATTTTTGATAAAATAGGTGAAGCCCAAAAACAAGTTTCCACCTACTGAGAGTAAATGAAACAAAATTGGAACAATTATTTTTTGGAAATATAATAACGAGGTACAGATATGGCTGCAGAACTGTTAGATAAAATAGTTTCAATGATAATCCAAAATTTAAGATTAAGCAAGCATACACAAATAATAGAATTAATCAAAAAGTCAGAATATGTGATGGAATGGCGTTATCATGACAATTGGAATGGTGGAATTGATTTTTATGATTTGGTTTTCCAGCTGAATTTTGATGATTACTTCGGAATTTATGATAACAAAGAAACCTATCAAGAAATCGTCGAGACAGCACTGCATAGCTTTTATCGTGATGAGTCAGATGTTATCCAGCATGTGTTATTTGTTGCAAAGATAGAACACTTTGTTGATTGGGAAGCCCTTGATGCTACTGAAAGCAAACAGACTATTCTTGAAAAGTTGGAGCATGAAAAAGAAGTTTTAACCAAAGTCGGAACAGGCGTGTTAAGAATACAAGATATCAATGAACAGTATAAGACAGAACATCAATATCTTTGCTCCTTATTAAAAAAGATATGTTTAACAAATCCTAACAAATATGAAGATTTATGGGATTTTTATAATGATTACAATGAAAAAAAGCTTACCACCTATCAAAGCCGCAGAACATATATAAAAGATTTATATTCTGAAATTATCAGCATTGTAACCAACTCTAAAGTGCAGGACAATTCTTTATCAGTTTACATACCGATAGGCTGGGAAAAAGTCGATAATGCGATTATAAGAATGAAAGAAGTACTGGTAAGTGCCTCTATAACAGAAGATTACCAATCTGTCGGAATGTATGGTCGAGAGGTTTTAATAACTTTAGCCCAATTAGTATTCGATAAGGATAAGCATCCATCTGCAGACGGAACAGACATTGGAAAGGCTGATTCCAAGAGAATGCTTGAAGCCTATATTAACTATTGTCTTAAACATAGAGATAACCCTCGTGAATTAAAGTTTGCTAAAACAGCAATAGATTTTTCTAACGAGCTAACACATAATCGCACAGCTACATCTTTAGATGCAGAATTGTGTTATAGCGCTGTTACAACAACCGTTAATATCATCAGGATTATAAGTCAAAACAATAAAACGAGGTGCTAATGATAAAGCCTGATAAATTTTGGTTAGCTACTGATAGCGATTTTTATGATATAAAAAGTCCGGCATATACAGCGCACATTACCTGGACTAATAACATCTATGATGATTTTATCTTAATGGCAGAGTCATATTTTGTGTGCGCTCATGCAACACTTTCGGAAATTGTGAATTCCGGCCATGACAACATAAAAAGCGATATGTGGTTCCTCCCAGGCATGTATATGTATAGGCAAGCCATTGAGTTGTTATGTAAAGCACTAATTATACCTAGTATAAACAATAACTATCAAATCACAAATGCTTTTACCCAATATAAACATAATACTGAGGCTTTGTTTACATATTACAAGTCGGCCTTACCGGTTATTCCACTTAATGCCGATGAGATAAATTGGATTAACGAATACTTAACAAATATGGAATATATTGATAGAGGATCGGATTTATTTAGGTATCCATTTAAAGACGAGTTTCTTAGCAATTATTCTGATAACTTCCTTGACGTTGTACGTATGGCAAATGGATTTGAGCAATGTTATTCAATATTATTTAAATGCGTAGCACCAAATCATGATCCCTTGAAATATCAAGCCGATATTGATTGCACCATGAGTACAAATTTTTTACATTTTGCACCACACGGATTTGGGAACTGCCAGTTATATGAATCTCCGTGGAGTGACGGTTTTTATAAACAGATTGAAGGATATTCAAATGTCGCAGCTTATATTTTTTCTCGCCCTAATGGTTTGCCAAAAGCACAATTGTTTTTTCCAGTTGCCTTCTTGCTTCGTAACGCAATTGAACTTAGTTTAAAAAGGCTATTATATGCTAAAAATGTAGTTTGTGTTTCTTACCATATAAAAAGGTCTAAAAAGAATAGTCATTTCTTATACAAGGATTTATGGAAAAATGTTAAGCCTGTTATTGAACATTATGCAGAAACTAGTCAAGAAGATCTATCTCAAATTGAAATAGCGGAAACGTATATCAAAAAATTAGATGAAATAGATAAGAAAGGGGATGCTTTCAGGTATCCTATTAATTATGGATTACAGTATAGATTTTCTAACCAGACGATAGATATTAACAATATACATAGCTGGATGCAAGGAATATTTAATTTTTTAGATGGTTGTGACTCTATGCTTTCTGCTATATACGATTATGAATGTGAAATGCGTTCTTATTATTACTAAAAATATATATTAAAGTACAATATACCATAATCTAGCTTCCCATTATTCTAAGTCAATAGCACGAAACTGCGGTGGTAGAAGCACGATCTATGGAGTTTTAATCGTTCATACCCTCCGCAAAAATAAGATGTTCAAGGTATTGGAACAGTACTTTTGGAATACCACGATGAAGAAAATTCTTTAAAATGTAGTAAAATGGACATAGCTTCCCCCTCCCCAAAATGGGCATGATTTTAGAGTTATGCAGTTTGAGTGGCAATTGGCGGAGCGTTTCCAAAGCCAATATACCGACTGAGTTTGTCCGAACCACAGTTGGGGCATTTCGAAGCATCTTTACCGATGATTTTTTGTATGAGCTGGAGGGTAGAAGCTTTTTCAAACGGTATAACAAGCGTACCCGTCAGCTTTTTGCAAAGATACAGTTTAGTGGTTTTGTTGCGATTGCCGAGTAGCCCATAATGCCTAATCTTCATAAACCTGACGGGTAAGATGTGAAAGAGAAACCTTCGGATGAACTCATCAGCTGAAACGGTCATGGGGAAGCATGGGGACGGAAGCATGGGGACGGTTCTGACGGAAGCATGGACGGAAGCATGGGGACGGTTCTTATGCTTCCGTTAGAGAGTATGCAAGACCATCGACCCGGTGGGCGATGCCAGACCGGAATGGCAGATTTCATGCCAGGTGGACATCGCCATGGGCTATCCCATGAGTTATGACTCGGCTGCGGACATAATGAAAGAAATAGCGTCCCTTGCCCCGTCATACGGCGGTATATCCTATGAACGGCTGGAGCAGGGGGGCATTCAGTGACCCCAGAAAGAACAACCAGGGGTTTTCAGAAGATGGAAAAATTTATATGCAATTAATCCAATAAATTAAAAAGTCAAGCCTGACCCCTATTGCTAAAAACCTCAAGGGAATTAACTAAATAAACTGGAGCTGATTGAAGAAGGTCCCGGCACAAACGCGCCGGGTTTTTTTTATCTCTGGATTATACATTTTTATTTTTTTATAAATATAGAAGGATTTATTTTTTTTACATAGAATAAGTGGGGGAAAGTGGTGCAAAGTGGTGGCAAGATGGTGCGCGGTGGGGTGAGACTGTAAATGTTCATGGGAGAATTTCAACATGCCATTGATATTAAGGGAAGACTTTTCATGCCCGCCCGCTTTCGCGAGGATCTGGGAGACAGATTCGTGCTGACCAAGGGGCTGGACGGGTGCCTTTTTGTTTACCCCATGAAAGAATGGTCCGCTCTTGAACTAAAAATTCGTTCCCTTCCCGTTACCATGAAGGATGCCAGGGCTTTTAGCCGCTTTTTGTTTGCCGGTGCCACCGACTGTGAGGTGGATAAACAGGGGAGAATATTGGTTCCCGCTAATCTCAGGGAATACGCAGGGCTTGATAAGGAAACCATGATTATAGGGGTATCGTCCAGGGTTGAAATCTGGTCAGCGGCCAGGTGGCAGGAGTACAACGAAAGTGCCGCCGGTTCGCTGGAGGAAATAGCGGAAAAAATCGGGGGGTTCGACCTGGGGATTTAAACGGGCGGCCTGGCTCGAGGCGGGAAAAGAATGATGGAATGGTGATTGATGGACAGACAAAAAACATAGGCTTTTCACATATTCCTGTACTGCTGCGGGAGGTGCTGGAGGGCTTAAAGCCTGCTCCGGGGGGGATATATGTAGACTGTACCCTGGGCGGCGGCGGGCACAGCGCCGGAATACTGGAAAAATCAGCACCGGACGGCAGGCTCATAGGGCTGGATCAGGATGGGGATGCCATAGCGGCGGCAACTATAAATCTGGCTGCTTACGGTGACAGGGTCACCCTGGTAAGAAGTAATTTTAGCCAGCTGGCCGGGGTTTTAGATAATTTGGGTGTGCCAGGGGTAAATGGTGTATTGTTCGATTTTGGGGTGAGTTCATTTCAGCTGGACAACCCGGCGCGGGGCTTCAGTTACATGCATGATGCTCCCCTGGATATGCGCATGGACAGGGATGCGGCGGTCAGCGCCAGAGATATTGTCAACAATTTGCCGGAGAAGGAACTGGCCCGGCTAATCAGAAACTACGGCGAGGAAAAATTCGCAGCCAGAATAGCTGCATTTATAGCGGTTGAAAGGGAGAAGTCTCCCATCGAAAACACTACCCGGCTGGTGGATATAATCAAAATGGCCATACCGGCCAGAGCCAGGAGGGAAGGGCCCCACCCGGCCAAAAGAACCTTTCAGGCCATCAGGATTTCGGTGAATAATGAGCTGGGCATTATCAGGGAAGCCCTCACCGCGGCAGTGGAACGCCTTATGCCGGGGGGCCGTCTCTGTGTAATAACCTTTCATTCTCTGGAGGACAGGCTAGTCAAAGAGACTTTTCGGAAAATGGCAAAACCCTGTATTTGCCCAAGGGATTTTCCGGTTTGTGCCTGTGGCAGGGAAGCAGAAATACGGGATATAGCACCCCGGGGCATAATTCCCGGTGCTGAGGAACTGGATCAAAATCCCCGGGCCAGGAGCGCCCGGCTCAGGATAATTGAAAAAGTGGCAAGTTCTAAACAGACTGGAGCGTGAATAAGCTGTGATAGTAGCGCAAGAGCGGTACGAGCATTATAGCCTGCCCGAGGAAGACCGCCGGACAGCACGGCGTCCGCGGCGTGGCCCGCTACCCCGTAAAGGCCAGGTTATGCTTACCGGACTGGTGTGTATAATCTTTTGCACCGGAATTATGATCGCGTTTTACTACAGCCAGGTGCTAATAACAGGTTATAAGATATACCGTCTGGAAAAGGAACTTGCCATACTTCAGCAGGAAACAAATCAGCTAGACGAAGGAATTTTGCGGCTGACATCCCTGGATTACGTGGAAAAGATAGCCACCAAAAAACTGGGAATGGTAAGTCCGGATAATAAAAACGTAGTGCTGGTCAATACTGATCTGGGAGCAAATGCCGGCCGGCCGGCAGCGCCCGGTGACGATGCTGAAGAAAAGAAACCGGACCAGGGGGTTGCTGAGGACAGGCCGCAGGCAAAGCAGAAAAACAGTATGCTCCAGGCTTTTGTAAATCTTATGGGGCATATACGGGGATAGATTGGTCAAGCCTTCGGGTGGGCACATCTGAGGAGGAGCGTTATGCGCACAACGGGCATACTCGTCCGCAAGAGGCTCACCTGGCTTTTTTTATTCTGTGCATTCGCCCTGAGCGGGCTAGTCTTCAGGCTGGCCTGGATCCAGTTCGTGCACGGCGATGATTTGCAAAAAATGGCCATGGATGTACGGATGAGAGAGATACCGGTGGAGGCCATGCGGGGCAATATATATGACCGCAATGGCAAGGAGCTGGTTACCAGCGTCAGTGTGGACTCGGTTTACGCTTTGCCGCATCAGGTCGGGGACCAGGGTAAAACCGCGGACATATTGGCGCCGGTGCTGGATATGGACAGGGAAAAGCTTTTCAAGATACTTTCCCGCAGGTCCTCTTACGAATGGATCAAGAGGAAAGTTCCTGCTGTGGTGGCTGCCAAAATAAAGGAACTAAAACTGCAAGGGATATACATGGTGGAGGAAAGTCAAAGGAATTATATTCATGAAACTCTGGCCCCCCACCTGCTGGGAATCACCGGTGTAGACAACCAGGGGCTGATGGGGGTGGAAAAAAATTTTGACGAAGCCCTCAGCGGGGAGCCGGGTAAAATTCTGGTGGAGCACGATGCTGCGGGGCGCAAATTGCCTGACCCCATTCATAAATATATTCCCCCTCAAAAGGGCAACAGTCTTGTGCTTACCATTGATGAAACTATACAATATTTCGTGGAACGTGAACTGGATAATGTAGTGGACCGTTATCAGCCCAAGCTTGCCGTGGTTATGGTTATGGATCCCAAAACCGGTGAAATGCTGGCCATGGGCAACAGGCCAACTTTTAATTCCAACGACTGGAAAAATGTACCTAAGAGTGTCTGGGACCGTAACCCCGCCATCTGGTATAATTACGAACCCGGTTCAACCTTCAAGATTATTACAGCTTCCGCTGCAGTTAATGAAAAAACCGTAAAAAACGATGACCGCTTTTATGACCCGGGTTATGTTAAGGTGGCCGATCGCAATATACACTGCTGGAAGGCGGGAGGTCACGGCAGCCAGACCTTTGAAGAAGTGGTCATGAATTCGTGCAACGTGGGGTTTGTCGAGGTTGGCCTGGGGCTGGGGAAAGACAGGTTTTACAAATATGTGAGGGGTTTTGGCTTCGGCCAGACAACCGGTATTGATTTGCCAGGTGAGGCCAAGGGCATTGTCATCCCGGAAAAAAACGTCACTAACCTTAATGTGGCCACCATGTCCATCGGCCAGTCGATAGCCGTTACACCCATCCAGTTGCTCAGGGCAACGGCTGCGGTGGCTAACGGGGGGCTATTGATGAAGCCCCTGGTGGCCAGGGAGATACTGGACAATAAGGGTAACGTGGTTAAAAAATTTGAACCTCAGCCGGAAGGCAGGATCATGTCCCCGGAAACATCGGCTCAGGTTAGAGGGTTGTTGGAAAATGTTGTGGCCAAAGGCACCGGTATTAACGCTTTTATAGAGGGCTACCGGGTAGCCGGAAAAACCGGTACGGCCCAGGTGGTGGGTGAGCATGGGGGCTATGTCAGCGGCAGGTACGTGGCGTCCTTTAGCGGTTTTGCCCCTGCGGACAATCCGAGATTTGCCTTGCTGGTGATGATTGCCGAGCCCCAGGGAGGAGTTTATTATGGCGGCGTGGTGGCAGCTCCGGTATTCCAGGCCATTGCCAGGGATATACTTCATTATATGAAAATACCCGAGACGCCGGGACTTGTGAAACCCAAGGATCCGCTCACCTGGTATGAACCTCCCAGGGTGGAGGTGGCGGTACCCAACGTGGTCAATTATCCGGTTAGCGAAGCCATGAGGATACTGAGGCAGGCAGGCCTTTCTATCCAGACAACAGGAGAAGGTAGCATTGTTTACGGACAGGTGCCGGAAGGGGGCGCCAAGGTTATGAACGGCACCACGGTATTACTGGATTTGTCTCCTCCCCGTGCGCCGGACGGTGGGGAAAAGGTGACTGTCCCCAATCTTACCGGTCTGACGGTGGAGGAAGCAGGAGATTTGCTTGAGGAATTGGGACTGCACCTGGAGACGGTGGGAACCGGCCTGGTTGAGAAACAGAGCCCGGCGCCCGGGACCGGAGTAGACCGGCAAAGTACCGTCAGGCTGGAATTCAGACCTCCTGGAATCAATGAACCATCTGGACCGGAAAGTGCTCCTCCGGTTATGAGCTGGGAGTACATCATGGATTAGAATATAATGCCTGCAGGATGCCGTCCGCAGGCATTATTTGAGAATTGTACAGGTGACGGCCAGGGTCGGCGCCGTTGTTGCAGATTAAACAAATGATTACTGGAAATAATATGGTAGAAAATGTATGAGCGGGGGTGCGTCTGCTTGCTCTTAAGTACCCTGATTAAAAGAATAGGAGTAATGAGAATAGAGGGTAACATGGACCCGGATATACGGGGCATAGCCTATGATTCCCGGAAGGTAAGGCCCGGTTTCGTTTTTGTGGCGGTGGAGGGCTTCAAAACGGACGGCCACCACTTTGTGGACCAGGCGGTTAAGGCCGGCGCCGCAGCCGTAGTTCTGAAAAAGAAGGTAACAGTACCGGAGGGGATAGCCGTTATCCGGGCTGACCATACCAGACGGGCACTGGCGCTGTTATCTGCAGCATTCTACGGCCATCCTTCGCAAAAACTCGAAATGATCGGGGTAACCGGAACCAATGGAAAGACAACCACTGCCAGCCTTATTGAGGCGATTTACCGCGGGGCTGCAAAAATGACCGGCCTGATAGGAACCATTGCCAATTATATAGGCGAAAAGGTTTTGCCGGTGAGTCACACTACCCCGGAATCAGCCGATCTTCAGGGGCTTCTGAGTACAATGGTGGCTGAAAACGTTGATACTGCCATTATGGAAGTAAGCTCCCATGCCCTGGCCCTGGACCGGGTGGCCGGCTGCGATTTTGATATTGCCGTGTTCACCAATCTTTCCAGGGATCATCTGGATTTTCACCGGGACATGGATGATTACCTGAATGCCAAGGCGGCCCTGTTTTCCGGGCTGGAGCCGGGAGGCCAAAGAGGCGGCAGGTTTGCCGTGGTTAATGCTGATGATCCCGCAGCAGAAAAAATTATTGCGGTCACCAGAGTTCCGGTTTATACCTATGCAGTGCATAATCGGGCCGATATCAGGGCCGAGAACATAGAGATATCAGCCCGGGGCGTTTCCTTTACCGCCAGTGGCGCCGGTGGGCAAACCAGGCTAAATTTAAAGCTGACAGGTATGTTTAATGTTTATAATGCTCTGGCCGCCTTTACGGTGGGTGTGGCCCGGGGGTTCCCTCCGGACATGGTGAAACAATCTCTTGAGGGTGTAGCCGGCGTGGCCGGGCGTTTTGAGGCGGTGGAGCGGGGTCAGGATTTTGCGGTAATTGTGGATTACGCCCACACCCCGGACGGTTTGGAGAACATATTGAAAACCGCCAGGGAAATAACACGGGGCAGGCTGATCACTGTTTTCGGCTGCGGCGGCGACCGGGACCGGGCCAAACGTCCCATGATGGGGGAACTGGCGGTGCGTTTGAGTGACCGGGTCATTGTCACCTCGGACAATCCGCGCACAGAGGATCCTCTGAAGATAATTGATGATATCAGGGAGGGCATCCGCAATGTTTCTCCGGCCGTTGCCTGCACCATCGAACCGGACCGCCGCAGGGCCATCAGAGAAGCCATTTTTGCTGCGGAGGCGGGGGATGTGGTGATTATAGCCGGCAAGGGGCACGAGGATTACCAGATCATCGGGGAGCAAAAATATCATTTTGATGACCGGGAAGAGGCGGTCCGCTGCCTGGAGGAACTCAAAAGTCTAAAGTCTAAAGTCAAAGGTCTAAAGTCTAAAGTAACTACTCAGTAGTCAGTAGTCAGACCCCCATGCCGCCTGCGGCGGCTTCATCAGAGTATGAAAACCCGGGACACTTTATGTCATTCTGAACGAAGTGAAGAATCCAAGATCCTTCGCTTACGCTCAGGATGACATTTCCCTAAACTTATTTTCAGGGCAGAATGAGAGAACAGTTTATCGTCTTGAAATATTCTGAATTCTGACTCCTGAATTCTGAATACCTGAATGAAAGGGTGTGGCGTTATGTTTCCCCTTTCCCTTGGGGAAATTGCCGGTATTATCGGAGCAGGGTTAAAGGGTAGCGAGGGAAAAACGATTATCCCTTTCGTTTCCACTGATTCGAGAAAGATAAAAGAGGGAGAACTTTTCTTTGCTCTGCGGGGCGACAATTTCGACGGTCATAAATTCGTGGCGGCTGCAGCAGCGGCTGGGGCCGCCGGGGCGGTTGTGGAAGAGGAACCGCCGGTAATCCCGGAGGACTTTCCTCTACTGCTGATGCGGGACAGCCTGGCGGGACTGCAGGATCTGGCCCGGCACAACCGCAAGCTAGCCGGTATTCCGATCATCGGTATTACCGGAAGTACCGGCAAGACCAGCACCAAGGATTTAATTTTTGCAGTGCTTGCCTCCGCATATAAAACATTAAAAACCGAAGGTAATTATAACAATGAAATAGGTCTGCCGCTCACCCTCCTTCAGCTAAACGGGGAATACCGGGCGGCAGTGGTGGAAATGGCCATGCGGGGGTTGGGAGAAATTGATTTTTTATGTCGTATGGCTCTTCCCTCCGCCGGGGTCGTCACCAATATCGGTGAGACGCACCTGGAGCGGCTTGGCAGCGTGGAAAATATAGCCCGGGCCAAGGGTGAGCTGCTGGAGCATATCCCCTCTGATGGGTTTGCGGTGCTACACGGAAACAGCCCACTGATCAGGGAACAGGCTGCAAGGTGCCGGTGTAGGGTGTTGTTTTTCGGCGAAGGAGAGGATATGGACCTGTATCCCCGGGAAATCAGGCCCGAAGATGGCGGCAACCGTTTTGTGGCGGTTACTCCCAAGGGGGAGATAGAGCTGTTTGTACCCCTGCCCGGCAGGCATAATGTTATCAACTCGCTGGCAGCTGTTGCGGTGGGATTGGAAATGGGAGTAAGCCCAGCCGGCATAGCCCGGGGGCTACATTCGGCAGCTCTCTCGTCCATGCGCCTGGAGATACTCGATGCGGGCGGTATTAAAATTATCAACGATACCTACAATGCCAACCCTTATTCCACCAGGGCGGCCCTGCAGGTGCTGGGTGAAGTGGCTGGAGGGGGACGCAAAGTGGCGGTTCTGGCTGACATGCTGGAATTGGGTGCAAGGGCCACGGCGGCGCACCGTGAAGTTGGCGAAGCGGTTGCCGAAGAGGGTATAGATTACCTGGTTACCGTAGGCAACCTGTCCAAATTTATCCACCAGGGGGCCCAGAATGCCGGGCTTTCCAAAGAAAGAGCTGCGCATTTTAGTTCCGGTGATGACGCGCTAAAGATGTTAAAAGATCTGCTGGAGCCCGGGGATGTGGTACTGGTTAAGGGCTCCCGCTCCATGCATATGGAGGAGATAGTAAAGGGTTTATCGGCAGAGTGAGCATTTTTTTTCATTTCACTGGAAACCTTTGCCCGCAGGAGTCATATTCTGTGGGGGCGTATATAATCAGTAATCAGTAGTCGGAATGAGAGAACGGTTTATCGTCTCGGAATATTCTGAATACCTGCCCTGAAAATAGTTTAGGGAAATGTCATCCTGAGCGTAAGCGAAGGATCTTGGATTCTTCACTTTGTTCAGAATGACATAAAGTGTCCTGGATTTTCATACTCTGATGGTGCCGCTCGCGGCATGGATGTCTGAATAATAAAGAAGACGAAACGGGGGGACCGGTAACATACGGGCAGCTATGGCAGATATGAAAATTTATTGGGAATCCGCGGCGCTTTCCTTTGCCGTATCGGCCCTCCTGTGCCCTGTGGTGATTCCCGTGCTGAAAAGATTAAAATTTGGACAAAACGTGCGGGATGACGGTCCGGCCCGGCATCTTGCCAAAACAGGAACTCCAACCATGGGCGGCATTATTTTTTTAGCCGGGATCGCCGTAGCCGGGGCGGTATTTTCTTGTCATCGCCCGGAAGGTCTATTGGTGCTGATCGCTACCCTTGGTTACGGACTTATTGGCTTTCTGGATGATTTTATCAAGATTGCCCTGAAAAGGCCGCTGGGGCTAAGGGCCAGGGAAAAGTTATCCGGGCAGATACTAATTGGCCTGCTGCTGGCCGTTCTGTCTGTGTCAACCCTGGGTAGGGGCACCGATGTGGTGCTGCCCTTCAGCGGGTTGTTCACCTCGGGAGGTGTTACCCTTGAACTGGGCTTCTGGGGTTTCATGTTTTTTGCCGTGCTGGTGATGCTGAGCAGTGCCAATGCGGTTAACCTGACCGATGGGCTGGACGGGCTTGCCTCCGGGGTTACCGTCATAGTTGCCCTGGCCTTTTTACTCATTGCCCTGATTACCGGGCAGACAGGTGTGGCAGTGCTTATGGCGGCCGTTTCCGGCGGCTGTGCAGGCTTTTTGCTGTACAACCACTATCCCGCCCGGGTTTTCATGGGCGATACGGGTTCACTGGCCCTGGGCGGTGCCCTGGGGGCGGCAGCAATTACTACCCGCAGTGAACTGTTTCTATTAATTATAGGGGGTATTTACGTAGCTGAGACGCTGTCCGTAATAATCCAGGTGTTTTCCTTTCAGTTATTTCACCGCAGGGTTTTTCGCATGGCCCCGCTGCACCACCATTTCGAACTGGGCAACTGGAGCGAGAACCGCATCGTACTGACTTTCAGCGCATTGACCATGGTGTTTGCGGTGCTTGGCATCGCTGCAATGTACCGTCTTGGCTGATAAGGTCGCAAGTCAAAGGTCAAAAGTCAAAGGTCCAAAGTTCAAGGTTAAAAGTCACCTAAAAGGACATTAGACATTAGACTTTGGACTTTAGACTGAATTTGCGGAATGTTCATTTCGGGAGGCGTATATAGAACAGTGGAAATACAGAACAAAAGGGTGCTGGTGGTTGGTGCCGGAAAAACCGGCACGGCGGTGGCTGCTTTTCTAAAGCGGAAAGGAGCCCTGGTAACCCTAACCGATAACAAAAGGCGCGAATATTTCCAGGGCGCCCTTGACGTCCTGGAAAACTCCGGGGTGGGACTGGCTCTGGGTGGATACCCGGAATTAGAGCAAGACACCTCCGATTTTCTGGTGGTAAGTCCCGGCGTGCCTCCTACCGTACCACCCGTGGCCTCAGCCATGGAGCGGGGGGTTCCGGTGCTGGGAGAACTGGAAATTGCCTACGTCTATACCTCTGCACCACTAGTGGCCATAACCGGCACAAACGGTAAAACCACCACCACCACCCTGGTTGGCGAAATATTTAAGGGTGCCGGCTATAAAACACTGGTGGCGGGCAATATAGGCCTGCCTCTGGTGGACCGGGTGGAAGAGTACGGCCCGGGGGATATCATCGTGGCCGAGGTTTCCAGTTTTCAACTGGAGACGGTGCGGCATTTCCGCCCCCGGGTTGCTGCTGTGCTTAACATCACCCCGGATCATTTGGACAGGCACGGTGATATGGAAGGCTACACCCGGGCCAAGTCATTAATTTTTGCTAATCAGGGTAGCGGTGATTTTACAGTGCTGAATTTTGACGATCCGGCAACCCGTAATATGGCCGGTTTAACCAAAGGAAAAGTCATATTTTTCAGCCGCAGGCATATTTTAGAAGAGGGAGCGTTCGTCAGGGACGGGCAGATTGTTTTTCGCGGTAATAGCTGCGAAACTGTGGTGTATCCGGCGGACAAGCTGCAAATACCCGGAGGGCACAACCTGGAAAACGCACTGGCGGCCACTGCCTGCGCAGCAGTAATGGGCGTTACCGCTGCCACTGTGGCCGGAACCCTGGGCAATTTTACCGGTGTGGCCCACAGGCTGGAATTCGTGGCAGAAATTAACGGAGTAAAATATGTGAACGATTCCAAGGGGACAAATCCCGATGCCAGTATCAAGGCCGTGGAGGCCTATGAACAGCCGCTGGTGCTTATTGCCGGGGGCAGGAATAAAGGCAATGACTTTTCCGAATTCACCGGTAAGGCTGCCGCCAGGGCCAGGGCTGTGGTGGTCCTTGGGGAATGTGCTGCGGAGATGGCGGATGCAGCCCGCAGGGCCGGTATAAAAAACATTTTACAGGCCGGTGATTTTCGGGAAGCGGTTCTGCTGGCCCACCGGGCCGCCCGCCCGGGGGATGTGGTGCTGTTATCCCCGGCCTGCGCCAGTTGGGATATGTTCAACAGTTATGAGGAGCGGGGAGATTATTTCAAACAAATAGTAAGTGAACTGGCCGGGAAGTCAAAGGTCAGTAGTCAGTAATCAGTAGTCAGACATCCATGCCGCTAAAGCGGCACCATCAGAGTGTGAAAATCCAGGACACTTTATGTCATTCTGAACGTAGTGAAGAATCAAGATCCTTCGCTTATGCTCAGGATGACAACTTCGCTTATGCTCAGGATGACATTTCCCTAAACTTATTTTCAGGGCAGAATTCAGAGTATTCGAGACGATAATCCGTTCTCTTATTCTGACTCCTGACTTCTGAGTAGTTACTTTGACATTTGACTCATGCTTGAGAGGATTGCTAAAACTGGTGCCTTATAGGGGGTGGAGCAACATGGCTACCAAAGGCAAAGCACCTGATTTCATATTGTTTATAACTGTGATGATGCTTCTCAGTATAGGCATTATCATGGTTTTCAGCTCCAGCAGTTATTATGCCATGTTTCCGCCTTTCAACAATCCTTTTCACTTTCTATTGAGGCAGTTGGTGAGTGCCGCCATCGGCGTGTTCGTAATGGGATTTATGGTTAAATATGATTACAGACAACTCAAAAGATGGTCCAGGTACCTTCTTGTCGTTGCTTTCGCAATGCTGTTGGCGGTGCTGACGCCTCTGGGGGAATCAAGGCTGGGCGCCCAGCGCTGGCTTAATCTGGGATTTTATAGTTTTCAGCCCACGGAGCTGGTGAAGTTTTGCCTGATTGTATTTTCGGCCTATGCACTGTCCATTAAAAAGGATAAAATACAGAATTTCATGGAGGGAGTGCTGCCCTTTTTATTACTGGCAGGCGGGGCCGGTGTGCTTATATTGCTGGAGCCGGACCTGGGAACTGCCGTAACCCTGGTGGGCACCATATTCATAATGTTGTTTGCGGCTGGCGCGAAGTTATTTCACCTTGCAGCGGTTGGTATGGCGGGAGTTGGGGCGGTGATGGCGGCTATTTTTAGTGAGGAATACCGCTACCAGAGGTTTATGGCTTTTTTAAACCCCGAAAAAGATCCTTCCGGGGCCGGCTGGCATATACTAAATTCATTGATGTCTATCGGCTCGGGTGGCTTGCTGGGCACCGGGCTGGGGCAGGGGCGCCACTCCAAGTTCTTATACCTTCCGGAAAGGCAGACGGACTTTATTTTTGCCGTAATCGGTGAGGAACTGGGCTTTATTGGCGGCGCTCTGGTAATAGTGCTTTTTATATTATTCATCTGGCGGGGTTTTAAAATTGCCATAACCGCGCCGGATTCCTTCGGCAGCCTGCTGGCGGCGGGGATAGTCTCCGGCATCGGACTGCAGGCTATTATTAATATAGGAGTGGTCACCAGTACCCTGCCTGTAACCGGTATTACCCTGCCCTTTGTAAGTTTTGGCGGGACGTCGCTGGTATTCACCCTGATGGGGGTGGGGGTACTGTTAAATATCTCCCGCTATATAACTCCAAAATGACGAAGCTTCGGGAAGAGGTGTTGCATATTGGATTTTGTGGTTACCGGGGGAGGAACCGGGGGGCATATCTACCCGGCCCTGGCCATTGCCCGGGGACTGCAGGAAAAATACGGCGCCAGGGTTCATTATATTGGCGGTACCAGAGGGATGGAGTCGGACATTGTGCCCAGGGAAGGCTTTCCGTTCCAGGCCATTAACCTGGCCGGTTTCAAACGCAGCCTGTCACCAGCGAATGTTCTGGTGGCCTGGCGTGCGGCCCGTGGAGTGGGCCAGGCCCGTAAAATAATCCGGGCAATACAACCTGCAGCCGTGGTGGGCACCGGCGGCTATGTATGCGGGCCGGTGGTACTGGCGGCCCGGCTTTGTGGTATCCCTACCCTTATTCACGAACAAAATGCCCTGCCGGGAATCACCAATAAAATGCTGTCCCGGTTTACGGATGGGGTCGCCCTTACCTTTGAGGATTCAGTAAAATATTTTTCCCGTCGAGCCCGGACCAAAATCACCGGGCTACCTGTACGTTCGGAAATATTGGAGGCGGACCGCCGTGTCGCCAGGGCTAAGCTGGGTCTGAAGGGAGAAGACCGCCTTGTTCTGTCTTTCGGCGGCAGCCAGGGGGCTGGCAGTATAAATAAAACCATGGCCGGGCTATTGCGAAGGTTCTGCCTGGAGAAGCCGGAATTCGGGGTGCCGGGTGGTGATGTACGCTTTTTGCACGTCACCGGCCCCCGCCAGCACGATTCCTTCATGCAGGGATTGGACAGCAGCGGTATACATCTGGCTAATAATGGGAATATTACCGTTATTCCTTATCTGTACGATATGCCCAATGCATTGGCGGCCAGCGATCTGGTTATCTGCCGGGCGGGGGCGGCGACCCTGGCGGAACTTACCGTTATAGGGTTGCCGGCCATTTTGATTCCCTATCCCCACGCAGCCGGCAACCACCAGGAGTACAATGCCCGGGCGCTGGAAAAGGCGGGGGCCGCAGTAGTAATCCGAGATGAAGAGCTGGAAGAAAAAGTATTGTTCAACCATGCCGGCAGGTTGTTAGCAGACTGCGAGAAGCTGGCCGGTATGGCAGGGGCCAGCAAGTCGCTGGGCAAACCCCGGGCGCTAACCGGTATACTTGACTTTGTGGGAGCAATTCTGAATAGAAAATAGTGATTATTTACCAAAGAAGTTAACATTTATACAACAGTTACCATTTATAAGTGCTGTTACCTTATGGGACATGCCTTTCCTCTGAAATCCTCTTAGAGGATCAGAAAATGCTTTTTAGCCAAAGGTTTCGACAATACAACGGCGAACTTTTATGGGCGGTTGTTTCTTCCGGCTGAGTGGAGGAAGCGGTAAGGCGCCGTCAGTAACACCTTATCCGGGCTGCGCATAATATATCCTATCTTCCGGCCCTTTTTCAGGCAAAGGGGATAGGCAACCGGGTGTACCGGCAAATGGTTGCCGTCATCCCCGTATATTTGCTGCAGACCGTTTCGGGAGGAGATGATCAATAATTGCGAGATATACCTGAGCGGGTGCACTTTGTAGGCATAGGCGGGGCCGGCATGAGCGGGCTGGCAAAAATTCTGCTAGAACTCGGTCATACAGTAAGCGGCTCCGATCTGGTCGGGTCCCAGGTAACCGGACGGCTGGAGCAGCAGGGAGCTGTTTGTCATACCGGCCATCTGGCCAGGAATGTAGGGGATGCCCGGCTGGTGGTGGTGTCCAGCGCCATCAAAAAAGATAACCCGGAGCTGGTTCGGGCAGAGGAAACGGGGATTCCCGTTATTCACCGGGGAGATTTACTGGCCCTGCTGATGAAAAGGCAATTGGGCATAGCGGTGGCCGGGGCTCACGGAAAGACTACCACGACTTCTATGCTGGCCCTGGTATTGGAAAACAACGGCCTCGATCCTACCATAGTGGTTGGAGGTGAATTGAACGATATTGGCGGTAACGCCAAGCTGGGACGGGGCAAATTTCTGGTGGCTGAGGCGGACGAAAGCGACGGCTCTTTTCTCAAGCTGGATCCCGCAGCGGTTATTATAACCAACGTAGAAGATGACCATCTTGATTATTACGGGACTGTGGAAAAGATTCAGGAGGCTTTCAGTACATTCATAGGCAAAGTGCCTTCTAACGGATTGGCCGTATTGTGTCTGGACGATCCCGGTGTAAAGCAAATCGCTGCAGATTATGGCGGACCCCGGGTTTTTTACGGCATCCGGGAGCAGGGCGCTGACTATACCCTGCGTAACCTGCAGTTAAACGGTATGGTTTCCAGAGGGGAAGTATATTTCAAAAATGAATGTCTGGGACTGCTGGAACTTACGGTACCAGGTGTGCACAATATGTCCAACGCTTTGGGCGTAGTGGCCGCAGCCCGCTGGGCGGGACTGGAATTCAGCGCTATTGCCCGGTCTTTAAAAACCTTCACCGGGGCCGGAAGAAGATTTCAGCTTATGGGAGAGGTCCGGGGAATCAGGGTTGTGGATGATTATGCCCACCATCCCAGTGAAATCAAGGCTACGCTGAAAGCGGCCCGGCAAGTGGTTAAAGGCAGGGTAATATCAGTTTTTCAACCCCACCGTTATACACGGACGTCTCTATTGTGGGAGCGGTTTGGCACGGCATTTTCCAATGCCGACGTCATCATACTATGTGATATATACAGCGCCGGGGAACAGCCCATTGAGGGCGTTAGCGCCCGCCTGATTGCCGAGGCCATAGAAAACAATGAAAACAGGCAGGTGACCTTTCTTCCCACCAGGGAGGAAATCGTGGACTATCTGGTACAATTCGCCCGCCCCGGAGATTTAATATTGACCATAGGTGCCGGTAATATCTGGACTGCAGGTGTTGATCTGGTTAACAGGCTGCAGGCTGCGGAGGGTGTCTGACATGGCTGCAACAGACCTGGCCCGGGGACTGGCGGAAGCCATATCCAGCCCCGTCATGGTGGAAGAGCCAATGCGCCTGCATACCAGCTGGCACATCGGCGGCCCTGCACAGTTTCTGGTGGACCTGCGGGGTACTGAGGATTTGCAGCGTATAATTAATTTCAGCCACATTTCAAATTTGCCGCTAACGGTAATCGGGGCCGGAACCAACCTGCTGGTCCGGGATGGGGGGATCCGTGGCATAGTGGTAAAGGTAGGAGCCGGGATGGCCACCCTGCACATTAATAATGATATGATAACCGCAGGTGCGGGGGTAAAACTGGGACAGCTTGCCGCCGAAGCCTGCAACGCCGGCATGGGGGGTTTTGAGTTCCTGGCGGGCATACCGGGCACGGTGGGAGGCGCGGTGGTAATGAACGCCGGCGCCAATGGTTCATCCGTCAGTAAAGTGGTTGAAGAAGTTACCCTGGTGGATTCCCGGGGAGAGCATTTCCGGCGTCCGGCAAGTGAATTGGGTTTCGGTTACCGTAAAAGCAATCTGTTAAATTCCTCATATATTGTAGTAGAAGGAGTATTCCGGGGGGTCTGTAGCACCCGGCAAGAAATCAGGGAAAAGATGGAAGATTTTCTGCGAGCCAGAAAATCTTCCCAGCCTTATGATTTACCCAACGCCGGAAGTGTTTTTAAAAACCCGCCCGGGGATTCCGCAGGCCGCCTGATAGAAATGGCGGGCTGCAAGGGTTTGAGACTGGGGTGCGCCCAGGTGTCCGGGAAACATGCCAATTTCATCGTTAATCTGGGCGGAGCCACTGCCGGGGAGGTTTTTAAATTGATTGAAACCGTCAGGGAAAAGGTATACCAGCATTTTTACATTGAGCTGGTGCCCGAGGTTCAGATATTGGGCGACGACTGAGGCGGAGGTGGCGGAATGGCAAGGTTTATGGTTGTAGGCGGTCAGCGGCTACAGGGCAGGATAAACGTCAGCGGTAGCAAAAACGCCTCTTTGCCCATACTGGCTGCTACCCTGCTGAACCCAGGTGAAAGTCTCATTCACGGGGTTCCCCAGCTGAGGGACGTGGATGTTATGTGTGAGGTGCTGCAGTACCTGGGGGCCAGGGTGACCAGGGAAGGCGGCACTATCCGGGTCGATGCCGGTCAGATAAACTGCTGGGAAGTCAGTGAAGAATTAACCAGAAAAATGAGGGCGTCCAATCTGGTGCTGGGTCCTATGCTGGGACGTTTTAAAAAAATGACTGTAAGCCACCCGGGGGGTTGCGATATCGGTTCCAGGCCCATGAATCTTCACCTGAAGGGCATGACATCCCTGGGAGCCCGGATAACGGAGAAATTCGGCTATATAACGGCTCAGACCGATATTGTCAGGGGAGCTGAAATACACCTGGATATGCCCAGTGTGGGTGCTACGGAGAATATTATGATGGCGGCCGCCCTAAGTAAGGGCATTACCAGAATCAGGAATGCTGCCAGGGAGCCGGAAATAGTAGACCTGCAAAATTTTCTTAATAAAATGGGAGCTGATATCAAGGGGGCGGGTACGGATATAATAAAAATAAAGGGTGTATCCTCCCTGGGGAGCACAGCACATACGGTTATCCCCGACCGCATTGAAGCCGGCACCCATATGATCGCGGCGGCCATTACCTGCGGTGACGTTACGGTGGCCAATGTGATTCCGGAGCACGTCGAATCCCTCATTGCCAAGCTCAGAGAGGCAGGGGTTCAGATAACTGTGGGTGATGACACCATCCGGGTGTCAGCCAGGGGCAGGCCCGGAGCCGTTGATATAAAGACGTTGTTTTACCCGGGATTTCCCACTGACATGCAGCCTCAAATAATGGCCCTGCTGACCATGGCAGATGGTACCAGCATAATAAGTGAGATGGTTTTTGAAAACCGCTACAAACATGTAAGCGAATTCAGGAGAATGGGCGCCGATATAAAGGTGGAGGGTCAAACCGCTATAATAAAAGGGGTGACAAAGCTCAGCGGGGCGGTGGTGGAAGCATCAGACCTACGGGCGGGGGCGGCGCTGGTGCTGGCGGCCATGGCCGCCGACAACGGCAGCGTAATAGAAAATATAGATCATATAGACCGGGGCTATGAAAAGCTGGAAAGAAAATATAGCGCACTGGGCGCAAGAATCATCAGGGTGCACAGTTAATGTGGACTCTTTTTTGGTGCCATTTTGGACAAGGCCTGACCGTCAGGGTGGAAAGAAGTATCAAAGTAATTAAGTATGACCACGGGCGGAGATAGAGCCGCGCCGCACGCCAGTGGCTTTGTTTGTGAGAAAACCGGCCTAAATAGGAAGTATGAGTCTCCTTCGTGGTACTACAAAAAAAATCATACCATTGGAGGATGGTAAAACCTCCTCAAAATATGATAAATCTACAAATGAGGGCATATAGCTACAGCAAGGGTAATTTAATAACAAATATATACAGGTGGTGTAATTATGATTATTAATTTTGAATCAAGACACTGTTACCTGCTCGACCGGACTGTTAGGCTGCATGTCAGAGGTAAGAAGGGAAGGGAGGATATCAAATATAGTTGCCGTACTGCCAGGGAGGGAAATATACTTGCCTGCAGGATGATGCGGTGCAAATTAATTAACGGCGGTAAAGGGAGAGACCCTTTTGAAAAAATAACTGGTTCAAAAATAAAAGGTGGGTCAAAAGGTATCGGCGGTTAGCCCAGATGGGTTTAACCGCTTTTTCATATGCCCGCCGGGGGAGTAGGGACATGAAGACACATTTTTACGAAAAATTGTTATATATAAAAATATCAAGAGATAAAAGGAATTTTATCTGTTATGAATAAGAATTATAATAGAAAAAGAATTATACGAAAGAAGGTGCGCTGATGAACGGAAGGCGGAAATATTACCGCATTCGGCACTTCAGCTGTATTGGACATGATTCCGCAGGTTGGTATAATAGTTTAATATTGCAAAAAGATCATGCAGCAAAGAATTAGTTGCCTATTAAATTTTATTGTACGTTACAGGGAACGATATTTTTGGGTTAAGCCGGGGGGGAAGGCATCTTGCCGGAATTGGCCAGGCATAAAAAAAAGCGCCGCTACAACCTCTTGGAAAGTATTTTTTTTATTCTCGTGGCTTTGCTGGCGTTATACATACTGATACGTTCGCCCCTTTTTGAGGTGCAGGATATAGTAATAGAAGGCAACCATTTTCTAGCTTCTGAAAAAATAATATCTGTAGCAGGCGTCAATAAGGGTGAAAACATATTTAAAATAAATTTACATGAAGTTTCGGAGCGGCTGAAAATAATTCCCATGCTGAAATCAGCTGAATTAAGCAGGAAACTTCCCTCCTTCGTAATTATCAAAATAACCGAGCGTACTCCACTGGCCCTGTTGCCGTCTTCTGCCGGTTTTGCACAGGTAGATAGCGAAGGCGTTTATCTACAGAAGGGTCTTCCCTCGGATCGTAACCTGCCTGTAATAACTGGCTTAAAGTGTGTTATTCCGCCGCCGGGCAAGCCTGTCAAAGGAGAGGGATTGGGTGTAGCCCTGGGGGTTGTGGACCAGTTGCCCGCCGTTTTGCTGCCCGAGCTTTCGGAGATTAATATTGGTACCCAGGGAGATGTTTGTCTGTACACTTTGGACGGGGTACAATGCAGGCTTGGAACGGCATCCGACATTCCCAAAAAGGGACTGGTACTTTCCCGGGTGCTCAGCGAATTGAAGGCAAAAGGCAAAAAAATAGCCTATATCGATCTTTCTTACGTTGGTTCCCCCGTTGTCAAATATTCTGATCAGTAGCAGGAGAGATAATATGATTAAAAAAGTGCAAAATTACTATATAGCGCTGGTCATTGTGGGTCTTGTGCTAGGAGTGCTGCTGGCAGTTCAGTTCCGGGTGACCAGTAACCTGCAGGGTCAGAAAACTCCCGGGGTGCAAAGGGCGCAGACCCTTGTCACCAGGGTTAACGAGGCCCGGGAGAAAAGGGACGATTTGCAGCAACAGGCTAACGGTTTGAGGCAAAAGTTGGATAAGGTGGCAGCTGGCGTTGAACTTGGTTCGATGAAAGATGAGTTAATGCTTTACCGCATTGAGGCCGGCCTTACAGGTGTAACCGGCTCGGGCGTGGAAGTCACTTTGAATGACAGCAATATGGTGGTGCAGCCCGGTGGAAACCCAAACTTGTATGTGCTGCATGACGAGGACGTATTAGAGGTACTGAATGAGTTGAAGGCGGCGGGAGCGGAGGCACTGGCCATAAACAATCAGAGACTATTGAGCACCAGTGAAATCCGCTGCGCTGGGCCCACCATACTGACCAATAAAAATCAGAGGATGACTCCTCCTTTTGTCATTACGGCCATTGGCGATCCGGACAACATGGTCAACTCTCTTAAAATGAGGAGAGGAGTAGTAGACAACCTGCAGGATTGGGGTATTCAGGTTAACATCAAAAAGGTTTCTCAGGTTACTATACCCGCCTACTCCGGCGGACTAAGCTACGAATATGCCAGGCCGGCGGATGAAAAGGAGGCGGGGCAGTGAAAAAATCTTTTTATTATTCCGTCACCCTGGTTGCTCTGGTGGTGGGGCTTATGCTGGCCGTCCAGTTCAGGACTAACCGGTTTATAGAGCAAGGAGTGCCTTCGGACCGGGCTCAGGAATTGACTACAGAACTGCGTCAGTCGGACAAGGATATAGAGAAGCTGGAGAATGAGGTTAATGACTTGGATTACAAGCTGGCACAGGCCCGCAAGGGGCAGGGTCAGGCGGCCGATGCCATCAAGAGCGAATTGGAAAAAGCGCGTTTTTATGCAGGTTTCGTGGCAGTTAAAGGACCGGGTGTTGAGGTTGTGCTTATTACGCCGCCCGGAAACGAAGGTGTCGACTCGCTGTCCAGTATCCAGGATGTGGATATTCTGCGTCTGGTTAACGAATTGAGGGCTGCAGGGGCGGAAGCCATGTCCGTCAACGGACAGAGAATTATAGCCACATCTGAAATAAGACTTGCCGGAAAATTTATAAACGTCAATCTTACCAGGCTGTCACCTCCTTACAGGGTGCTGGCTCTGGGCGACCAGGAAAGACTTCAAAGCGCCCTGGAAATTCCCGACGGCCTGGTAGAAACCCTGCGAAGTCTTGGTATCATAATTGAAATCAAGCCCCGGGAATCCCTGGTGATACCTGCTTATACTGGCAGGCCGAACATTAATTATGCCAGGACGTTATAGTCGGCGGTCACAAACCAGGATAGGATAAACCGGTAGGACAGGAAAAAATAACAATAAAAGAGGTGGTTTCCGGTGTGGGTCGGAATTGGACTGGCTGCAACAGGCCTGTTGCTTGGTGTGTTGATAGGGCTTAATATACCGGTGGCATTACCCCAGGCTTATGCCAAATACATGTCCGTGGCCGCCTTGGCGGCCCTTGACTCCGTTTTTGGGGGTATTAGGGCGGCCATGGAGGATCACTACGACAACAAAATATTCATTACCGGATTTTTCAGCAACGCCCTGTTAGCCGCAGGCCTTGCCTTCATCGGGGAAAGGCTTGGCATCGATTTATACCTGGCGGCGGTGGTGGCCTTCGGTGTCAGGCTTTTTCAGAATTTAGCCATAATCAGACGACATTTGTTAAAAAAATAATTTTTTATTACTTTGAATTAAAGATATAAAAAGGGGAAAATCAAGGCGGCGTTGAACTTTACATTTTAAGTAAAGTATGGTCGGAGGGTGCCTGGCTTGGCCGAAAAAGGAAAATATATCCCTGCTGGCATTGATGTTGGCAACAGCAGTATCGTTGCGGCCATTGCTCATGATTACGGCAGTTGCATACCCGCAGCCATTGCCTCATGTCCTACTATAGGCATGCGCAGGGGTGATATTACTGACCCTGATGGTCTTGCCAACTGCATAGGAGAAGCCCTTGAAAAAGCAGAAAGAGCCGCAGGATTGAAGGTTTCAGCCGTTAGGGTTGGTTTCACGGGCTATACTGCCGAATTAAACCCCGTTTCGGCCCGGTTTACGTCGGGCAGTGCCCGCAGGGTAAATCAATCCGATCTTGACAGGCTGCAGCGCCTTGTGGCCATTGAAGATATTCCTTCCGGACGCCAAATCCTTAAGGTTATACCCTTTGAATACACCGTTGACTCTGCCTGTGTAGTAAAGACACCTCTGGGCATGAAATTTAAGAGCCTGGAGTTAACAGCCGGACTGCTCACTGTCGACAGCAAACTGATAGATTTACTGACCGGCGTTTTACAAAGGTTATCGCTGCAACCCCGGAGTTTTATCCCGTCCACTCTGGCAGCTGCCGGAGAGGTCCTGAAAAGTACCGAAATGCAACTGGGAACAGCACTGGTCGACCTGGGCGCAGTATCCACCGGGGTAGCCGTATACAATTATGGCACCCAGCTGGGGTTTAGACTTCTACCAGTTGGCGGGGAGCATATCACCGGCGATTTGGCGGTGGGGATGAGAACCACCCTGGAGGCAGCCGGGCAAATTAAAATTCAAGCAGGACTGGGTACGACTGACCATGATACTTTTGAGGTGCCGGGGATTAGTAATACCGGCACCCATGAGATAAAATGCCAATTTGCCAGAGAGATCATTGAGGCCAGGGTTTGTGAGGTTCTAGATCTGGTTAGGGCGGCGGTGGAAAGCATGGCTGCTGATTTGGTCCTCCCCGGAGGACTGGTGTTGACGGGCGGCGGAGCCGCTTTAAAGGGGCTCGATGAATATGCTGCGGAATACCTTGGTATGCCCGTGAGGATAGCGAGCAGCAGGACACCCGGCATGACGGATAAGTCTGCGGAGGACTGCAGTTGTACTGCGGCTGTGGGATTGCTGCAAAATTATGGCAAAGATGAATTCCGTACCTATAATAAAGGACGTAGAGGCATGTGGAAAAGTTTAATAAAGTTTTTCGAGGCTACCAGACAAAAATAAGTGCGGATAAGCTGCGAAGGAGGATATTTAATGCTTGAATTTGAACTCGACCAGGAACCGCTTGCTAATATAAAGGTGATTGGTGTGGGGGGCGGCGGTAACAATGCTGTGAACAGAATGATAAGTGCCGGCCTGAAAGGTGTCGAGTTTATTTCAGTAAATACCGATGCCCAGGCCCTGCAACTCTCCCAGACCGGAACTAAAATTCAAATTGGAACCAAGCTCACCAAAGGATTGGGAGCCGGCGCCAACCCGGATATTGGTCAAAAAGCGGCGGAAGAGAGTCGGGACGATATCATTCAGGCACTTAAGGGCGCTGATATGGTCTTTGTGACAGCCGGCATGGGAGGGGGTACAGGCACCGGGGCTGCTCCGGTGGTGGCCGAGGTGGCCAAGGAGATGGGCGCCCTGACCGTGGGGGTGGTTACCAAACCTTTTACCTTTGAGGGCAGGAAGCGCATGAGCCAGGCCGAGGCCGGGACCCAGAACCTTAAAGCGAAGGTTGATACGTTGATTACCATTCCCAATGACCGGCTGCTGCAGGTTATCGACAAACACACCTCTATCGTTGAAGCCTTTCGCATTGCGGATGATGTGCTGCGTCAGGGCGTGCAGGGTATTTCCGACCTGATCGCGGTACCGGGTTTAATAAACCTTGACTTTGCCGATGTAAAAACAATTATGAAAGAAACAGGCTCGGCGCTGATGGGTATAGGCAGCGCCAGCGGTGAAAACAGGGCTACTGAGGCAGCCCGGCTGGCCATATCCAGCCCGCTGCTGGAAACTTCCATCGAGGGTGCCAGAGGAGTGTTGCTGAATATAACCGGCGGTTCATCCCTGGGGTTGTTTGAAGTGAACGAGGCCGCTGAAATTATTTCCCAGGCAGCCGATCCCGAGGCCAATATTATTTTTGGCGCGGTGATTGACGAACGTATGGAAGACGAGGTAAGGGTGACCGTTATCGCCACAGGCTTTGACCAGATGACAGGCAGGAGGGAAAAGGTTAAGCAACAGGAACCGGATGTGCTCAAACCTTTCAGCACCCACGACGAACTGGACATTCCGGCTTTTTTACGGAGAAGATAATACTGTAATTCACCGCTTTCCAAACCTTTTCGTTGGCCAGTACTGGCCAGGCGGAAAGGTTTTGTGTTTATATTACGGAGAACAAATAATTCCATAGAAGTAAGCGAAAAGAAAAACTCCCGCAGCAAACTGTTTATGACAAATTATTCCAGCCCGGCATTGTATAATATGATGCAGGGCTTATTTTTTTGATGTTATAAACAAAAATGTAATATTTGCACAAGAGCGGCCATATACTGGTAGCGTAGTTTCAGGGGTTATAGCTGCCGGCCGCCCCGGCAAATTGTAGGAGACTGTAATGGGCGAAAACGTAGTATATCTGGACAATGTATTTATAGGTAACCTGGCTGTAAATTATATTATTCTTTGGGTTGCCGGCCGTATGACCGGGATCAGGGGGGGCTGGGTCCGTTTACTGCTCGCAGCGGGGTTAGGGAGTTTGTATGCCGTTCTGATGTTTTTACCCGGCACGGGGCAGTATTTTTATTTTTTTATTAAAATAGCCGTTTCTCTGGCTATGGTCGGCCTGGCTTATGCTCCGCTTCCCGCCAGGCGGTTTATTGCCTGTCTGGGTTTCTTTTATTTGGGTTCTTTTTTGCTGGGTGGCATGGTGATTGGGTTTTCCTATCTCATTTACCGGGGCGGTTATTTTTCCGGGGTAAAGTATGTGCTCACCATTATAAATCGGTATTTGTGGCCTGCCTTTACCCTGGCCGTGCTGTGCACGCTCCTGGCTGCCCTGCTGGCGCCTGCTATTGTTCGCAGAAGGCTAAAAAAAGATGCTTTGAAACTGCCCGTGACCATCTGCCTGTGGGGTAATAAAGTGGTGGTGGAGGGGCTGGTGGACACTGGCAACAGTCTTACAGATCCCGTTTCCGGTGTACCCGTGATGGTGGTGGAATATGCTGCGGTCAGGGATATATTGCCCGCCCCGCTAAAAGCGGCGGTGGAACTATACAGCGACGGTATGCTGGTGTTATCGGCCATGGCCGACACACCATGGAATAACCGGCTGAGACTTATACCTTTTAAATCCCTGGGAACTGACAAGGGCTTGTTGCTGGGTATCCGCCCGGACTGCCTGGAAATCAAATCAGAGCGGGGGATAAAAAGGGTTGTTCAAACGGTGCTGGCGATCCACAACAGCAGCCTGGCCCCCGGGCGGGAGTACAGCGCCCTGTTACACCCCGATTTAATCGATAGCGCACCGGCGGCCTGAGTATTAAATAATGGGAGGTGGTGGACTTTGCCTGCGATTTGGCAGATTAAACTATTGTTCCGCCTGACGGTGGTTCGAGTGATGCACTGGCTGGGTGAATATCCAGAGGTGCATTATGTGGGAAGTAGTGAAGCTCTTCCTCCACCTCTTTCCACGGACGAAGAACTATTTTTGATTAACAGGCTGGAAGCCGGGGACGGGGCAGTTCGCAGCGTGCTTATTGAAAGAAACCTCAGGCTGGTGGTCTACATAGCCAGAAAATTTGAGAATACCGGGGTAGGTATCGAAGACCTTGTTTCCATAGGAACCATAGGTCTGATCAAAGCAGTCAACACCTTTGATCCGGCCAAAAAAATAAAGCTTGCTACCTATGCCTCCCGTTGTATAGAAAATGAAATTTTGATGTATCTCAGGAGGAACAATAAAATCCGTACCGAGGTTTCCTTCGATGAGCCGCTGAACATAGACTGGGATGGCAATGAATTGCTGTTGTCAGATGTGCTGGGGACTGAAAATGATATTATTTATAAATTTATAGAGGACGAGGTGGATAGAAAGCTTTTGTATCTGGCCCTGCAAAAACTGAACGGCAGGGAGAGAAAGATAATGGAACTGCGTTTCGGCCTGAACAACGGGGCGGAAAAGACCCAGAAGGAGGTTGCGGATTTACTGGGCATATCCCAGTCGTACATCTCCCGGCTGGAAAAGAGGATAATTAAAAGGCTGAAAAAGGAAATGCACCGGATGGAATAGCGGTGCGTATATATATAAGGTGAACCCCTGCCGGCGCCGTGCTCTGCGGTACCCGGCAGGGGTTTTGGTTTTTATGAAATGTATAAAGGCAACGGGTGAAGGCAATAATGAGGACTGAAAGTTAGTTTCATATATCGAAAAGAGGTGGGAGTCATCTATGCTGGTCAACAAGGTGGAAATCTGTGGTGTTAATACGTCAAAACTCCCGGTATTAACAGGGGCACAGATGCGCTCCCTCTTTGAAGCCATGCATAAAGGCGATGAAAACGCCCGGAGCAAGCTGATTAACGGCAACCTTCGCCTGGTGCTGAGCGTTATCCAGCGCTTTACCAACCGGGGAGAATACGTTGATGACTTGTTTCAGGTGGGTTGCATCGGGCTAATGAAGGCTATAGACAATTTTGATCTGTCCCAGAACGTCAAATTTTCCACCTATGCCGTGCCCATGATTATAGGTGAAATACGTCGCTATCTCAGGGACAACAATCCCATCCGGGTCAGCCGCTCACTGCGGGATGTGGCTTACAAGGCGCTCCAGGTTAGGGATACCCTGGTGAATAAACATTCCCGGGAGCCTTCCATTAATGAAATTGCCCGGGAACTAAAAATGCCCAGGGAGGAAATAGTCTTTGCCCTGGATGCCATACAGGAGCCGATATCGCTATTTGAGCCGATATATCATGACGGCGGCGATCCTATATTTGTGATGGACCAGATCAGCGATGAAAAGAACCACGATCACAACTGGCTGGAGGGCATCGCCATCCGGGACGCCCTGCGAAAATTAAGCGATAGAGAGAAGCACATTCTGTCCCTGCGTTTTTATGAGGGGAAAACCCAGATGGAGGTAGCCGATGAGATAGGTATATCCCAGGCTCAGGTCTCCAGGCTGGAAAAGGCTGCCTTAAGCCACATGCGTAAATATTTATGATAACCTTCCTGATTCCCGGGCCGGTAAAATCCGCCCCGGGAATTTTTATGTTCATTATCTATCTTTGGTAGGCGCGGTGATCTTGAGCCTTGCTCATGAGCTACGCGACGCTGATTGATAGGCATCATACATAAAATTTAAGCAAATATGTATAAATAACGGTTATTGCGGTCAGAATTTAACTATCCAGTTAAATAAAAGGGGAACCAGTTTATGAAGAAAAAGGCAATAGTCGTCTTGATCGCAATACTAACAGCAATATCCGCAGGCGCCGGATGGTTTTGGTACCTTTCAGGCCATAAGGGCATAAACAGGGATAATTATATACGTCTGCACATTATTGCCAACAGCAACAATCCGTTGGACCAGGCGTTAAAATACATGGTAAGGGATGAGGTGGTACGCATCATGACCCCTTACCTCTCGGAAGTAAAGAATAAAGAGCAGGCCAGGAAAATTGTTTTGGAGCACCAGGGGGACATTAAAGAGGCGGCTGGCCGGGTTATCGCCGGGCAGGGCTATGCGTATCCCGTAGCTGTGTGTATGGGGAATTACCAGTTTCCGGATAGAACCTATCATATTAACAGTGGTGGGGAACTAACCCTTCCTGCCGGGGAATACGAGGCTGTGCGGGTGATTATCGGTCAGGGCAGGGGGGCCAACTGGTGGTGCGTGTTGTTCCCGCCCCTCTGCTTTGTAAACCCTGCCAGCATTACCGGGAACACCGCTGATAGGGCCGGTCAAGTTGACGGGACAGAAAAGGAGTCGCACACCGGGCAAGGGGACGCAACCCGGCCGGATTCCGGCGCTGAGGCGGGTGGTGAGGTTGGTGCTCTGCCCGTGGCAGCTACTGACTGCTACATTCCACAGGATATGGAATTGCCCGCTGATGTCCCGGCAGAGGCTTCGAAAGAGATGCAGCGAGTAAAATTCCGTTTTAAACTGGTGGAACTGTATCAGGATTCCCGTCACTGGTTTAATAAATTTTTTGGATAATTCTTTCCACGGGGCAATAATGAAGAGAGCCCCGTTTTTTATTTCCCAATTTTTGTAGCAATGTGATTTAAATTAATCCCTGGCTTAATATAATTAACTAAAGAAAAAATTGCTTCCATCACAAAGTAGGCGGTGAGCCGGGAAATTCGGTCCGAATATAACTGCTGCTGTTAAACTGGCCATGGTTAAAAGGCTTTTACGGGAGGGGGTTTAAAGTATGGTGAAGATTTCGGACCTCAGGATGAGGGAAGTTATTAATATAGGTGACGGCAGGAGGCTGGGGCCCATAAAAGACATAGACATAAACATGGAGGAGGGGAAAATTACGGCCATTATTCTACCTGGCCAGGGAGGTAGGCTGATGGGTTTTTTCGGCCGGGAAGATGAAATTGTGGTGCCGTGGGACAGGATTGTACGCATAGGCGTTGATGTAATACTGGTGGATTTAAGGCCGGCTCAGGATGGCGGGCGGGAAGGGTCAGCCCCCGGCTATTATGTTAGCGACAAATACTGGTAGGATTGTTTTTTGTATACTTGCCATAATTGTATTTATTATGAAAATCACACAATATTTTTAAAAGAGGGAGCTATTTATCCCTCTTTTCATTTTTTAGCAGGTTTTTCCGATTTCTTACCTAACCCCAATATGTTGTATAATATAGTTGCTTGAGATACTATATTATGTTTTTGTTAAGGGGTGCTGCCTTTGTGAAATGCCCTTTTTGTGGGTTTAGCGATACGAAGGTGCTGGATTCCAGGCCTGCGGGGGACGGGAGTTCCATACGTCGCAGAAGGGAATGCGCCAAATGCTCCAGGAGGTTTACCACCTATGAGCGGCTGGACGAGCTTCCGCTGATGGTGGTTAAAAAGGACGGGCGGAGGGAGCTGTTTGACCGGCAGAAGCTTTTGACAGGCTTTGCCAAAGCCTGTCAGAAACGCCCCATATCCATGGATGAAATGGACGCGGCGGCAAGCAAAATAGAGCGCCGGTTGAGGGAAACGACTGAAACCGAGGTGGACAGCAGGGATATAGGCGAACTGGTTATGGAATTACTGCGCGGCCTGGATGAGGTGGCTTATGTACGCTTTGCCTCGGTCTACCGGGAATTTCACGATGCCCGCAGTTTTGTGCGGGAAATAGAGAAGCTTATGGGCGTCGGGGTCGAGGAAAAGGAAGAATAGCCTGGCTTTGGGGAAAGTGGGTTTTTCTCAAGCAGATTACAGTATCGAGGAGGCTTACACTTGTTTAAGGTTATCAAAAAAAGAGACGGACGCGAAGTATCCTTCGACGAATCCAAAATTACCGATGCCATTTTTGAGGCTGCCCGGGCAGTAGGTGGGGAAGACCGGCAGACGGCCATGGAACTCACCATCGAAGTACTGAAAATATTGAAAAAGCTATACAATGGCAATGTTTTCGGAGTCGAGGAAGTACAGGATGTGGTGGAAAAGGTGCTGATTGAGGCGGGTCATGCCCGTACTGCCAAGGCCTACATCCTTCACCGGGATAAACGCACCCGTATCCGGGACGCCAAGGGTGACCTGATGGATGCGGTGGAGGAAATACTGGAGGAAACCAACCGCGAAAATGCCAACATCAGCAATTCCCCCTCGGCTAAAATGCTGCAAATTGCCAGCGCGGCCAGCAAAAAATTCTACCTGACCAGGCTAATTCCCGAGGAAATGTCCCTGGCCCACCTGCGTGGCGATATGCACATACATGATTTAGACTTCTACGGAAAAACATTGACTTGCGTGCCCGATTTTGAATACACTATGATTCGTGATAGACAGGGTGAAGTAAAAAGAGTTAAATTCGATTTTTTCAATTCGTTAGTTGAAGGTAATCATGAAGCCGTTAATTTTATAGAAGAGGCGGAAGTACTGGACCTGGACGGATATCAGATTCTCGGACGCACCGGCTGGACAAAAATTAATAAAGTGATGCGCAGAGAGCTGCGGCAAGGTGAGTGTTTATACCGGATCAAGACCAGAAAAGGGTTGCCTTTGCATTTAACAGGAGAGCATAAAGTTCCTGTGTTGCGGGCTGGTAACGAATTTCTTGTCCAAGTGAAGGACATTGCCAGTGGAGATCGCTTATTGACCAGTTGCCAGGAGTTTGAAGAATCTTTGGAATTACCCGTTTTGGATTTATTTGTTGCCCGGCGGGATAAAATTCCCCATGGGATAACCATAAGAAACGCGCAGAAATTAATTCACTGGTTAAGATATAAATATGACGATTTTAAATTCAAATTAACCGTTGGTACCAAGCAAAGCTCCAAGGGAGGAAATTCACTAAGCGGAGACGAGTATGCCAGGCTGGCTGAAACTTATTACATCCCTTATGAGGTTAAGCAGCAACTGACGGTAACTACGGCCAAGGGATCTAAAAGCTTGCCTGCCTACCTGCCCATTGTACCGGAATTAATGAGATTATTAGGGTATATTCTCGCGGAAGGGCATATTAATGTTGCTACATCAAGCCGTTCCATCGCCATCATCAATGAGAACCCGGATATTCAAGCGGATATCGAACATTGTGTGAGAACCTTGTTTAATGATCAGACTACAGTTATGTACACAAGCAGTCTAAAGAATAAACAAAAGGGCAGATCGCTAAACGGCTCAGTCTATGTGGCCCTGTTGCAGAATGTACTGGGCGTAAAAGTAAATGCAGGCATCATTGATATACCTGACTTTGTTTTTAATGCTCCAAAAGAATTAAAGGCTCATTTCCTGCAGGGGCTTTTTGATGGTGATGGTCATTACGGTGAAAAAAGGATTACTTATTGTACAGTATCAGAAGAACTGGCTAAGAAACTGGTGCTGCTCCTGCAAGGCGTAGGAGTGGAGGCAACATTATACCGCCGGGAAACAAGGGGTACTGGTGTAGCAGTTAATGGAAACATCGTTACGACAAGAAATTACGATACCTTTGTAGTACACATTATGGATACTGCAAGCATGAAGAATTTCTTGAATATAGTTTCTTCAGCAAAGGACACTACTCAAACCTCGACATACGCCTTCGCTGTTCCGGGAAGGAATCTGGATCCCCAGGATGTTGTGGCAGTGGATGAGGTGACTGGTTATAATCGTTATGTGTTCGACTTGGAAACGGCCGAACACTGGTTTACAGTAAATGATTATGTCGTTCATAACTGTGTTCAGATTCCTTTGGGACGGCTGCTCAGCGAGGGGTTTAATACCGGCCACGGCCATATCAGGCCGCCCAAACGGCCCACCTCGGCCACGGCCCTGGCTGCCATAATACTGCAGAGTTCCCAAAACGACATGCACGGGGGGCAGTCCTTTGCCTTCTTCGACAGGGACATGGCGCCCTTCGTGGAGGATGCCGATGATTTTGAAACCTATCAGGCCATGGAGGCCCTTATATACAACCTAAATTCTATGCATAGCAGGGCCGGGGCACAAGTCCCTTTTTCTTCTATAAATGTCGGCACCGAGACTTCCGAGTCTGCCCGCAGGGTGGTGCGCAACCTGCTGCTGGCCTATGATGCCGGACTGGGCAGGGGGGAAAACCCCATCTTCCCCAATATTATTTTCAAGGTTAAGAAGGGGGTCAACCAGGACCCCGGCGATCCCAATTATGATTTGCTTCAACTGGCCGTAAAGGTGGCCGCCAAGCGGCTCAATCCTACTTTCAGCTTTATGGATTCCAGCTTTAACGCCGCATACGGCGACCAGGTGGCATACATGGGCTGCCGCACCAGGGTGATGGCCAACCGCCGGGGCCCGGTGGTCACCGACGGGCGGGGCAACCTTTCCTTTACCACCATCAACCTGCCCCGTTTGGGGATCAAGGCCGAGCGCAACCTGGATGATTTTTACCGGAGGCTTACCGGCACCTTGGACCTCGCCATACGCCAGCTCTACCACCGCTTCAAGGTACAGGGCAAGTTGAAGGTAAAGGATATGCCCTTCGTAATGGGGCAGGGACTCTACATGGGCTCCGAAGAATTGAAGCCCGATGACCCCATTGAGGATATAATCGTCCACGGTACTCTTTCGGTAGGCTTTATCGGGCTGGCCGAGGTCCTCACCGCCCTGACCGGCAGGCACCACGGCCAGAGTGAGGAATCCCAGGCTCTGGGGCAGGAAATAATAGCCTTTTTGCGTAAAAAGATAGATGAGGCATGCGAGGAATATAATCTCAATTACACCCTGCTGGCTACTCCGGCGGAGGGACTGAGCGGCCGCTTTGTAAAGCTAGACCGGAAGGAATTCGGTATTATCCCGGGGGTAACCAACAAGGACTATTATACCAATTCTTTCCATATACCGGTTGACTATATAATCAATTCCTTTGACAAAATAAGCCTGGAAGGCCCCTATCACAAATACTGTAACGCCGGGCACATAAGCTATGTGGAGATGGCGGCGCCGCCGCTAAACAACACCGAGGCCATGGAGGCCATCGTGCGGCATATGGCTGCCAGCGATATGGGCTATGCGGCGGTTAATTTCCCGGTGGACTTCTGCACTTCCTGCAGCATGGCGGGGGTAATCAACCAGGACGACTGCCCCTCCTGCGGCTCTACGGCTATCAGCAGGGTAAGGCGGATAACCGGATACCTCAGCACGGTGGACCGCTTTAACGACAGCAAGGTGTCGGAATTGAATGACCGGATAACCCATGGGATACAATCTTTTCATCTGTCACCAGCCCTGCCGCCAAAGAATTGCGGTTTTGAGGGGCAGAGCTGTTAAATAATTGGATGTGATAGTATGGATTTTGTAGAAATAGCCGGTACGGTTGCGGAAAGCGTAGTGGACGGACCGGGGATTCGCTTCGTAATCTTTACCCAGGGCTGCCCGCACCGCTGCAAGGGCTGCCACAATCCTCACACCTGGATGCCCGGTGGGGGCAGAATGGTGAATATTGACGATTTGTTCAGGCAGGTAGCCGCCAATCCACTGCTCAAAGGCGTCACCCTTTCAGGGGGGGAGCCCTTTGAGCAGGCCGTGCCTCTGGCCAGGCTGGCCAGGCAGGTACGATTAATGGGGAAGGATGTAATCAGCTACACCGGTTACACCTGGGAATACCTGCTGGAACACCCTGATGACCACAGGCGTTTCGGGGAATTGCTGGAGGTTACGGATTATCTGGTGGATGGACCCTTCGTGGAAGAATTGAAGGATTTGAAGCTTCCGTTCAGGGGCTCTGCCAACCAGCGCATTATAGACGTGCAAATGTCAAAGGGGCTTGCCGTTCCGGTGACCGCCTACTGGGGTTAACCAGGTGACTCAGGGGAGCGCATGCTCCCTTTGTTTTTTCCATTTTTAATTAATAGCCAGGTAATTTCGTGCAGTTCTGTGACTTTTCTCCCAGACACGGCATAGTATGTTATAAGCACTTTTTAATAAACTGCGGGGGAGGTCTTGCTCAAAGTGGCTACTACCTATACGGTCCAAAGCGGGGATACCCTTGCCGGCATCGCGGCACGTTATAATACGACGGTGGATCGCCTGATGAGAATAAATAATCTTGCCAATCCCAACCGGATTGATGTGGGGCAGGTTCTAGTAATAGATTTTGAAGATATGGCTAATGGAACACCGTCAAATGTAGGTGAAGGTACCTTCACCGGGGAAATCGCGGAGGCGGATCCTTTCGTCAGCAGGTTATTTAACGGTATTTTGTATATTTTTGGCACTCCCAGGGCGGTTTACCGGCAGGGTGAAAGGGTTCCCATTTTTCTGAACAAGATTAACGTTTCGGGGAGAACAATCCGCCTTTTTTATCCCACTGGCCAGAGGTTTGAATTCGAGGCGGTGAACCAAAACGGGCGGGTTATCTGGAACTATTCGGCGGGTAGGGTTTTTACCCAGGTTACCGAAACTGTGGTGTTGGCGCCCGGTCAGTCACAGAGCTTCCGCTTTGACTGGGACCAGAGAAATAATCAGGGCAACCAGGTGGTCCCCCAGCGTCTGACTCTGCGGGGATTTAATGTAGCCAGGGAACTGAGGAACAATTCTGTATCTGTATCCATTAGTATAAGCGCCGGGGCAACCACAACGGCGCCACCAGTAACCACCACACCGTCCCCGGGCGTTTGCCAGGCCGGGGTAAACCTATTAAGAAATCCGGGGTTTGAATTCTGGAACACTACCACCTCTCCCAGAAACTGGTCTGGCGCCAATGTAATCCAGACCACCGTAAGACACAGCGGTAGTTTTGCTGCCTTGCTGGGAAACAATCCAGCACGCGCTGCCGAATTGTACCAGGAGGTATCCATATTGCCCCAGAGGATTTACCGGCTGACCTTCTGGGGAAGGGAAGTCGGAAGACCTGATCGGGGAAATTTCAGTCTCAGAACCAGCGTGGTTTATTTCGACGGGAGCGGTAATGCTATCGGCCAGTCCGACCCCGATTATGATGAAAATTTCATTCCCAACGACAGGTTTAACCAGTTCTCTTTTACAACGGGCAGGGTGCCCGTCGGAACCCGCACCGCCCGGGTAAGATTCAGGTTCACGCCCCGGGCCAATAATGATAATGGAGTTGCCGTGGATGACGTTTTCCTGGAATGCTTAGTCTGATGCCAAAAACACCTGCCCGGTTTTAGACCGGAGCAGGTGTTTTTTATTGGGGACATTCCTCCGGCCCCATAGTCGGGCTCCAAATGGAGGTGTGTCCCCTTTCCTCAGTATACCTGTGCAGGGGTTAATTATTAATGGCCGCAGGTGCTGCAGCTGTTGGAACTGCACCCGCTGCACCCGCCGCCGGTTCCCCCCATAGGGGTGGACAGGCCGTTTTTGCCGACGCTTTTGGGGGCAAATCCGCTCATAACCCTTTCCGGTTTGGGAGCGCCGCATTCGGGGCAGGTAAGTTTTTTCCCTGTTTCCCCCAGTTGGCATAATTTTTCAAATCTGCGCTCACAGGAGCTGCAGCGGAATTCGTAAATGGGCATAAGGTTTCCTCCTTTTGCTTATGCTTGTATAAGAATACTGATTAGCCCGTCGGCTATTTGTACTTATAAGATAAATCGTAAGGCCCGGTGGTGTCAAGCCATGGCTGTGTTAAAAAAGTAAATATCTAAAGTTTCTTGGTAGCAGGGATTAACGGCAGTGGGGGGGAATAAATACATTATTTATCGAAAATAGCCGAACGGGGGAGCATTAATGAGATTGAAATTTTATGGTGCTGCAGGTACGGTTACCGGTTCCTGCCATTTGATAGAAACGGGCGCTACCAGGATCCTTGTGGATTGCGGCATATTTCAGGGTTCCAGAGCTCTACGGGAGCGAAATTACCAACCCTTTCCCTTTAATCCTACGGGGTTGGATTTTGTGCTTTTGACTCACGCCCACATTGATCACAGCGGCGCTATTCCGAAGCTTGTAAAACAGGGCTTCAGGGGTAAAATATTTACCACCGGGGCCACTACGGATCTGTGTGAAGTAATGCTGCCGGACAGCGGTTATATTCAGGAGATGGAAGTGGAGAGGTTAAACCGTAAAAACAGCCGGTCCGGCAAACAACTCATTACCCCCATTTACACCGCCGATGAAGCCAGGGACAGTTTGCGTTATTTTGAAAAGGTAAATTATGACCAGATGATTTCCCTGAATGACAATATCAAGGTACGCTTCCTTGATGCCGGCCATATACTGGGCTCAGCCATGGTAGAGATATGGGTGCGGGAAGGCGGCGAGCAGACCAAGTTGGTGTTCAGCGGCGACCTTGGTAAGGAAGATAAACCTTTTATCAACGACCCTACGGAGGTAGCGGAGGCCGATTATGTGATCATGGAATCAACGTACGGTTCCAGGGTGCACAAGGATGCCGTCAACCGGCTGGAATTGCTGCATGAAATATTATTGGAAACCTATAAGAAGGGCGGCAACCTGGTGATTCCCGCATTTGCCGTGGAGCGCACCCAGGATTTGCTCTACGATATGAATTTATTGATGTCGGAAAAGAAGTTTCCGCCTATGCAGGTTTATATAGATAGTCCCATGGCTATTGCGGCCACCCAGGTTTTTAAAAAGCACCCGGAATGTTTTGACGGGGAAACCAGGGAACTAATCAAGCGGGGCAAGGATCCCCTGGCCATGCCGGGACTGGTCTTTTCTCAAACCGCCGAGGATTCCATCGCCCTGAACAATATCAGGGGCGGGGCGGTAATACTGTCCGCCAGCGGCATGTGCGATGCCGGACGGATTAAGCACCATTTGAAACACAATCTGTGGCGCCGGGAATCCACTGTGCTGTTTGTGGGTTACCAGGCTGAGGGAACCAAGGGCAGGCTTATTATGGAGGGTGCTAAAAAGATCCGCATACACGGCGAAGAGATAGCCATCAAGGCGGATATTAGAAGTATAGAAGGTTTTTCCGCCCATGCGGATCAAAACGGGCTGTTGCGTTGGCTGGAAAAATTCTCGCAGCCGCCCAAGAGGGTTTATCTGGTGCACGGGGAGCTCGAAGCGGCCACAACTCTCTCCGGGCTGATCGAGGAACGGCTGGGTCTGCCGGTAACGGTGCCGCAGTGGCGAGATGCTGTTGAGCTTACCCCCGGCGTGATTTATAGCCAGGAAGATGTGCTTAACGCCCACGCCCTGGTTTCATCAAAACTGCAGTCCCTGCTGGCCGGCGGCGCCGGAGAGAGCAATTACTCCGAGATATTGAACCAGTTGAACAATCTGGATGGGTTGATCGAAAAGATCAAGAAAAAGGCAAGCTGATGCCCTTACAGGAAAGGGTGGGATTGTCCTGTCCTTGTATACAATAGTAGAAAAAGAAGGAATAAAATACCTGATTTTCGAAATATTCACCAATACCGGCCTGGTAGAACATGTCTTTACAACCAGAATTGGAGGTGTGAGCGCCGGCCATTTCAAGTCCCTTAATATGGCCTTTCATGTGGGCGACGACCCTGCCGCTGTGGCTGAAAACCGCAGACAGGCGTGCGGTGCCCTGGGAGCGGGCCTGGAGGACCTGGTAGCCGGGCAGCAGGTGCACGGCACCACCATATTCAGGGTGAGCAGCGGCCACCGGGGCAGGGGCTCCCTTTCCATGGAAGACGCCATCCCCGAAACCGATGGGCTGATTACAATGGAGAAAGGGTTGCTGCTTTCCAGCTATTACGCTGATTGTGTCCCGGTGATGCTGCTGGATCCGGTGCGCCGGGCAATAGGCCTGGCCCATGCCGGCTGGAAAGGGACCGTGGGGCGTATAGCCGCTAAGACGGTGCAGTCCATGTCATGCTATTACGGCACGGATCCCGGGGACTGCCTGGCGGTGGTGGGCCCTTCCATTGGCCCTTGCTGCTACGAAGTAGACGCCCCGGTACTGGAACGGGTAGAAGAGGGTTTCGCCGGTCGACCGGAGTTGGTAAAGCAGACAGCTCCGGGACGGTGGCGGCTGAATCTGTGGCTGGCTAACCGGATTGCGCTGGTTGAGGCTGGCCTCAGGGAAGATAATATAGTGGTGACGGGGTTGTGTACAAGTTGCAACCAGGAGCTGTTTTTCTCCTACCGCGGCCAGACCGGCGCCTGCGGGAGAATGGCCTCCCTGATGATGATCAAGTGACCGGGAAGGGGGAGCAATGTGCAGACCATACTGGTAGTTGATGATGAAGAAAACATTGTAGAGCTGATTAAATTTAACCTGGAAAGGGAAGGCTACAGAGTCATTACCGCAGCGGACGGCAACGCAGCGGTGAGCTTAGCCGATAGTGAATCTCCCGATCTCATACTGCTGGATGTTATGCTCCCGGGCATGGACGGGCTGGCCGTGTGCAGAGTTCTTAACCAGAAGCCGCAAACCAGGAACATACCCATCATCATGCTAAGCGCCAGGGCGGAAGAACTGGATAAAGTGCTGGGGCTGGAAATTGGGGCGGATGACTATGTGACCAAACCTTTCAGCACCCGGGAGTTAGTGGCCAGAATCAAAGCCAGATTAAGGCGGAGCAGGGAGGCAGAGGACAGTGCCCAGGATAAGTCCTGCTGCAGGCTGGTTTTTAACCGGCTGGTCATCGACCAGGAAAAATTCCTGGTTACCGTGGACGGTACCGGACTTGAGCTTACTCCGAAAGAATTTGAACTGTTGAGATTTCTGGCCTGTGAGCCTGGGAAGGTATTCTCCCGTGACTACCTGTTGGAAAAGATATGGGGATACGACTACCTTGGCGATTCCAGAACTGTGGATGTGCACATCCGGCATATCAGGCAAAAATTTGAGCAGGTTCCGGGCCAGCCACAGTTTATAGAAACGGTACGCGGCGTAGGCTACCGGTTTAAGGACCTCGCAAACTAGCCAGGGGCTTCCGGGAATTCATATAAGTGAGCCTTGGGTTCGGAAGGGGTAAGACCCCGACCTTAGAGGACGGGGTCTTACAGGCTGTCAGTGAGATAAAAGTACCCGGCTGGTGCCGCCGGGGCTGAGAGGTGAAGGTTTTAGCGGCAGGCTCACGCTGCGGGTTTATCTTCGTCAAGGCGGTTAATTAAAATTTAACTTAATTGTAACGGGCTTATAATATCCCTCTGTTAAAATGGCAAAGATATTTTTATTCGTGCTTGGAATGAGGTATTGAAATTGCCCGACAAAATAGAAGTGGAAAATCTCAACCTCTATTATAAGGATTTTCAGGCTCTTAACAATGTGAACTTCAGTATCAAAGAGAACAGGATAAGTGCTCTGATAGGACCCTCCGGTTGCGGGAAATCAACCTTTTTGAGGGTTCTGAACAGGATGAACGACTTGTACGAGGGGGTCCGGGTAGAGGGTAAGGTGCTGTTGGACGGCCAGGATATATATAAATCCAGCATTGACGTAGTGGCCCTGCGTAAAAGGGTAGGGATGGTATTTCAGCGCCCCAATCCTTTTCCCATATCAGTTTATGATAATGTTGCCTATGGCCCCCGGATACACGGTATGCGGAATAAAAAGCAGCTTGACGAATTGGTGGAAATGAGTTTGCGGGGGGCCGCCCTCTGGGACGAGGTGCAGGACAGGTTGATGAAACCGGCGCTGGGACTGTCCGGGGGACAGCAGCAAAGGCTGTGTATAGCCAGATTGCTGGCGGTGGAGCCGGAAATACTGCTTATGGACGAGCCCAGCTCGGCCCTGGACCCTATTTCCACTTTAAAAATAGAGGAATTAATTCAGGTACTGAAAAACGATTACACTATTGTCATAGTTACCCACAACATGCAGCAGGCGGCCAGGGTTTCTGATTTTACTGCCTTTTTCCTTACCGGTGAATTGATAGAATACGGAGAAACCGAGGAGATATTTACCAGGCCGGGTGACCGCCGGACAGAAGACTATATAACCGGCAGGTTTGGGTAAAATTTTTTTTGCAATAAAAAAATTTAATGATTTAAAATATATAGTGGTTTATTCTCGATAAATGTCTATATCTAGTATGCAACAGAGCCAAAACGGCAATAAAATAAAACTGACTGATTCCGCAAACGCCTTTATTTTAGGGCGTTTTTATTTATCTCGCAGGATTTTCCAATACATATGTCGAATATATATTATTTCATTTTAGCAGTTAATTTCTTCAGCTTAGTCATGCTGGTTTTAACTACGCAGAATGGCCAGTATAAGCAGGAAGGTGTGTGCGTGGAAAAAGAGGTTGCCCGTCAAAGCACGCGGACGGTGCGCGGCAGGAACAGGGCCGCTGCTTTCATACTGGTTACCTGCGGAATTTTTTTACTGTATATTATCGGAGGGCAGGCCTGGCAGTTAATTTTGCACAGGCTGATTAGCATAGAATTTCTTGTGCCGGCAACCTTAAAGAAGGCGGAGCCGGTTCAATGCATACTCATAAAAGACGAAACACCTGTTATCGCCCCTGCCGGTGGAAGATTCAGGCTGACGGTAGCTGAGGGCAGCCGGGTTAGAGGAGGACAGGTAATAGGTAAAATCACCACCAGAGCCGATGCATCCGGTGGCGGGAATGATGTGGAACTGTGGGCTCCAGAGCCTGGTCTGGTCTGTATTCACGTGGATGGACTGGAAAATATTTTGAAGCCAGGTAATATTGATGCATTGGAAATGGCCCGGCTTCAAAAAATATCAGATGAGGGCCGGCAGGGGGATACCATTGAAAAAGGCCGGCCAGTGGTAAAGATAGTGGATAACCTCAGTCCCTTGCTGGTATATCTGCAGGCCCCGAAAAATCTCGCTTCTGATAAGGTTGAAAAGGGGTCCAACATAACCTTGCTGTGGCAGGACCGGGAAATGGCTGCAAGGCTGGAAGCCGTAAAAACCTCCGCCAACAAGACGGAGCTATTTGCAGTGATAAGTAATTATCCGGATGAAATATTGCATCTGAGAGATGTAAAAATGGAGTTGCTGCTGGAACGGGTGAAGGGATTTAAAATACCTACCGGGGCTCTGGTGGAGAAAGACGGCGCCAGGGGGATTTATATTTCCAGCCGGCAGAGGGTGGAATGGCATCCTGTGGTAGTTCAGGGCAGTACGGATGGTGAGTCACTGGTAACCGGAGACGGACTGGGGCCTGAAATCCGCTACATCATGAATCCACGGTGGGTCCAGGCAGGTGATAGGGTGGAGTGATGAAAAACAGGATAAGGGAAAACCTGTCCCGGGTAAGGGCAAATGTGGCCGGGGCAGCGGCCAGGACCGGGCGGGATCCGCAAAGGGTTAAACTGCTGGCTGTAACAAAAACCATACCGGCCGAGGTAATCAGGGAATCCCTGGATTTTGGTGTGGATGCCTTAGGAGAGAACAGGGTGCAGGAGATACTGGCCAAGCAGCCGCTTTTGCCCCCGGGTATAGAATGGCATTTGATAGGCACCTTACAGACAAATAAGATAAAATCCATACTTGGCAGGGTACATTTGATTCATTCCCTGGACCGCTGGGGACTGGCAGAAGAGTTGAGCAGGCGTTCGGTTGAGGCGGGGCTGGTATCCCGGGTGCTGATACAGGTAAATATATCTGGAGAAGCAACAAAATCCGGTTTATTCCCGGATGAGCTGGTGGATTTTATAAGTGACGCCGCCAGTTTGCCGGGGTTGCAGATAAAAGGGCTTATGACCATGGCTCCCTATGCGGACAATTCCGAGGCTGTAAGGCCGGTGTTTACAGAACTGCGCTTATTAGCAGAAAATATCAGTGCAAAATCCCCCCCGGCACAAATGGACTACCTGTCTATGGGTATGAGCAACGATTATACTGTGGCGGTGGAAGAGGGGGCCAACATTATCAGGGTGGGCACAGCCATCTTTGGTGCCCGGAGTTATTAAAAGGAGGTATTTGTCATGGCGGCCAAAAAGCTTATGGACAAAATGCTCGGGTTTATGGGTTTTGAAGAGGAGCAACTGGAGGAAGACGAAAAGTTTCGTGATGACCGTTACCATGAGGAGGAAGAAACAACTCCGGCCAAGCGCAGGGGGCAGGTGGTCAATTTACATGCCCAGCGCCAGCTCAAAGTGGTAGTAGTGGAGCCCCACTCCTTTGATGAGGTGCAGGGCATAGCCGACAATTTAAAAAGCCGCCGGCCGGTTATCATTAACCTGGAAAAGGCCGACGCGGAACTGGCCAAGCGGGTTGTTGATTTTATCAGCGGCTGCACCTATGCCCTGAATGGTACTCTACAGAAGGTGGGTAACGGTATTTTTCTTTCCGTTCCCAGCAATATGGATATAGCCTGCGAATTGAAAGATCAGATTAAGGAACAAGGGATACTGTCCTGGATACGCTAGGAGGCCGTTGAAAAACTGCGTCTGGCTTTGTCAGGCTCGCCGTCCAGTGTTAATTGGGGACATTCCTCCGAAGGAGGTGTGTCCCCTGACCGCTGACCTATCAGTACGCTCCGCGCTGTCCGGCTTCTCCTTCCGCGCCATACTTGTTTTTGAACGGCCTCAAAGATATGCTATATTGGGGACATTCCTTCGTGAAAGATGTAAAGAAGTAAGGGGATTAAGGTAACATCAGAAGGTGTGTCCCCTGACCTTAATTGTATTGGAGGGGGATTAATGCCCTTATCCGGGTTAAAAATTGGCTTTTTGGGCGGAGGCGCCATGGCCGGGGCAATTTTAGCCGGCCTGTTGAAGAAAGGTATTTTCCTGCCGGAAAATATTTATATTACCGATATTAGTACCGCAAGGCTCAAGTATTTACAGGACAGTTACGGTGTTAATACGTCTCAGGACAACACTGCTGTGGTACCGGAAGTCGATATTATGGTTCTGGCGGTTAAGCCCCAGATCACTGGCGCCGTTCTAAAAGAGATTGCCGGTGTGGTAAAACCTGACCAGACCCTGGTTTCCATTGCCGCCGGCATTTCCACGGCCATGCTGGAAAGCTACCTGAATACCCCATTGGCCGTGGTAAGGGTTATGCCCAATACACCCGCGCTGGTGGGTGAGGGTGTCAGTGCCCTGTGCCCGGGGAGTCAGGCCGGGCCTGGGGATATGGACAGAGCCATGGCCATATTTAACGCTGTGGGCAGGGCGGTGGAACTGCCGGAACACATGATGGATGCGGTAACCGGACTGAGTGGAAGTGGCCCGGCCTATATGTTTTTGATCCTGGAAGCCCTGTCGGATGCTGGTGTAAAGGTGGGCTTGCCCAGAGATGCGGCCCTGCTGCTGGCAGCCCAGACTATGCTGGGGTCAGCCCGTATGCTGATAGAAGCAGAAGGCCACCCTGCCAAAATGAAGGAAATGGTTACAACGCCGGGTGGAACAACAATCGAAGGGCTATACGCCCTGGAGCAGGCGGGTCTCAGGGGCACTCTCATGAAGGCGGTGGAAGCAGCCACCCGGCGTTCCCGGGAACTGGCCTCAGGTATAAAGAGTTGATTTTTTGAATAATCTTTGACCATAGGGCTAATTTTCGCCTCTGACTACGGTATTAGGAGTGTAAAATGAGTATACGAGATATTGTCAACATAATTTTTCAGGTATATATATGGTTGATTTTTGCCCGGATAGTTATGTCCTGGGTAAAGCACAACCCCTATAACCCCTTAATCCGTTTTATATATGACGTTACCGAGCCGCTGCTGGGCTTTTTTAGAAGAATTATACCTCCTATAGGCGTTATTGATATTTCTCCCATTGCGGCTTTTTTTGCCCTGGAACTATTGAACAGGCTAATCATTAAAATATTGTGGCTCTTAGGGCTGTAACCGGGTTGTGATATATTGTTTGACCGTGAAAGTTTTCTTGGTGGCATTGATGGAGAAAGAAGGGAATTGCTGGCCAGGGTTATGGATCTGGCCGGTTTGGTCAGGCGAAAACATCAACCTCAATTTACCGATTTTTACGACCCGTATCATACGGGTCTGATTATTTCTGCCCTGGACAGGATACCAGGCCTGGTGTCCGGCCTGGAGGGCGGCTATTTGGAGGCGGAGCGGCAGATGGTGATCATATGTCCCGACTATATTGAACCGCCGGAAGTAGACGGCGGGGCCGGTTTTTTGTCGGTGGAGGGTAACTTTCGCCAGAGCCGTCCCTCGCATAGAGATTTTCTGGGTTCTTTGCTGGGTCTGGGCTTAAAACGTGGTAAAGTGGGAGATATTCTGGTTAACGACCAGGGTGCCCAACTGGTGGTGTCAGCGGGGATTGCTGATTTTATTAAAAGCAACCTTTTTCAGGTGTCACGCTGGGAAGTTGATGTAAAGGAAATCGGCAGAGATGAATTAACATCCCCGGAGAGGAAAGCCAAAGAGGTTAATACCACCGTGGCGTCGCTGCGGCTGGACGCGGTGGCAGCGGCAGGTTACGGGGTTTCACGCTCCAAAATGGCTGCGGAAATTGTTGCCGACAAAGTGAAGCTTAACTGGCGGTCCTGCCGGGATTCCTCCAAGGCCGTCAGGGAGGGGGACGTTATATCCCTCAGGGGGCGGGGCAGGCTGGAAGTGTCTGAAGTAAAGGGAGTTTCCCGGGGCGGCAGGATTTTTGTATCGCTGCGACGGCTAATATAGAGGGAAGCAAGGGGACGGTTCTCCTGCTTCCCCGACGTTAGACTTTCGACCTTTGACTCATGCTTGAGAGGCTGCTGAATTGTTGCGAAAATAGATTTGCATGAAACTCAGGAGTCAGTAGATGTTTTCCGGTGTGGGCTGTTGGTGGGCGGGGAGATGATGGCATGCTTTTTATTAAGGAAGACGGAGTGGGCGTGATTATAAAGATAAAAGTCCAGCCCAGGGCCTCAAAAAACCAGTTGGCAGGGATCATGGACGACACCCTGAAGGTGCGGCTTACCGCTCCGCCGGTGGACGGCGAGGCTAATGAGGCCTGCCTAAAATTCCTGGCCGGAGTATTTAAAGTGTCCAGGCAGCGGGTGGAACTGGTGGCCGGCCATACAGGGCGCAATAAGATGGTGCGCATTATGGGGTTAACCGGAGAAGAAGTGTTAAAACTGTTAAGTTGACGCCGCATGGCGTTTTTTATATAATTATTGTGTTATACGTCAAAGCCGTTGAGCGGGAGGAGTAAGCAATCGCCGCCTTAGCAGAGAGCCCGGGGCTGCTGGAAGCCGGGCAGGCTGGTTTGCTGAAAATCACCCGGGAGGCGCCCGCTGAAAGTGTTTGCACCAGTAGGCCGGGACGGTGCCGTCGTTAAAGGCATAACGAGTGAGCGGGAAAAGGCGCACTATTGTGGTGGTGCTTATTAATATGTTCCGTTTATGAGGGTGGTACCGCGGGTATAATCCCGTCCCTTCGGGGGCGGGGTTTTTATATTTTTTTGATCATAATTCAGGAGGTTAGTGTAATGGAATACGGAAAGACCCTAAACCTGCCCAAAACTGATTTCCCCATGCGGGGAAATTTGCCGGAGCGGGAGCCGGAATTTTTAAAGTTCTGGGATGAAATTGACGTCTACGGCAAGGTACAGCAAAAAAATGCGGGGCGGCCGAAATTTATACTGCATGACGGCCCGCCATACGCCAACGGACATATCCACCTGGGGCACGTATTGAACAAAGTTTTAAAGGACATGGTGGTAAAATATCACTCCATGGCAGGCTACGATGTGCCCTATGTGCCGGGCTGGGATACCCACGGCCTGCCCATTGAGCAGCAGGCCATCAAGGCTCTGGGAATTAACAGGCATGGCGTCAGTGCGGTGGAATTTCGCAATAAGTGCAAGGAATATGCCCTGGGATTCGTGGATATCCAGAGGGAAGAATTTAAGAGGTTGGGGGTCAGGGGTCAGTGGAATAAACCCTATCTTACCCTGATGCCCCATTTCGAGGCCGCCCAGATCGGGGTTTTCGGGGAAATGGCCCGGCGGGGTTATATCTACAAAGGACTAAAGCCTGTTTACTGGTGCTCCTCCTGTGAGACTGCCCTGGCCGAGGCAGAGGTGGAATACCAGGATAAACATTCCCCCTCCATTTATGTGCGATTTCCGGTGCAAGACGGCAGGGGTGTATTGCCTGAGGATAATACCTATCTGGTAATCTGGACCACCACCCCCTGGACATTGATAGCCAACCTGGCCGTCTGCCTGCACCCGGATTACGACTACGTGCTGCTCCAGGCCGGCAGCAACAAATATTTGGTGGCCAGGGAACTTTCCTCTTCCTTTACCGAAGCGGCAGGCCTGGACGAGGCCAGGGTTGTCGGGGAGTTCAAGGGCAGGGATCTGGAGCGGGTGATTTGTCGCCATCCTTTTGTGGAGCGGGATTCACTGGTTATTCTGGGGGATCATGTGACTCTGGACGCCGGCACGGGCTGTGTGCACACCGCGCCGGGTCACGGCCATGAAGACTTTCTGGTGAGTAAGAATTACGATTTGCCGATTCTGTCCCCGGTGGATGCCAGGGGTGTTTTCACCGGAGAGGCCGGGGATTTTGCCGGCCAACATTATAACGAGGCCAACAAGGGCGTTATTGCAACGCTGCAGGAGGATGGCCACCTGTTGAAGGAAGGAACCATCAGCCACCAGTATCCCCATTGCTGGCGCTGCAAGAAGCCGTTGTTTTTCCGGGCTACCGAGCAATGGTTTGCCTCGGTGGATGGTTTCCGCCAGGCGGCTCTGGATGCTATCGGAGAGGTGCGCTGGATACCGGCCTGGGGTCGGGAGCGCATCCACAATATGGTGGCTAACCGGGGAGACTGGTGTATTTCCCGCCAGCGCACCTGGGGTGTGCCCATCCCTATTTTTTATTGCGACGATTGCGGCAAGCCGGTAATCAATGAGGAAACTATTACCCATCTGCAGGGACTTTTCCGGGAGCACGGATCCGACGTCTGGTTCGCCCGGGAGGCCGCCGGGCTGATACCGCCGGGGCTGAAGTGCCCGGATTGCGGCTCCGGAAGCTTTACCAGGGAAACAGATATAATGGACGTGTGGTTCGACAGCGGTTCCAGTCACATGGGAGTGTTGAGAGCGACGGAGGTATGGCCTAACCTGACCTGGCCGGCTGATTTATACCTGGAGGGTAGCGATCAACACCGGGGATGGTTCAATAGCTCACTTTCCACCGCCGTGGCGGTTACCGGAAAGGCACCGTACCGGGCAGTGCTTACACACGGCTTCTTGGTGGATGAACAAGGAAGGAAGATGAGCAAATCCCTGGGCAATGTGGTGGATCCTCTCAAGGTTATTAAGCAAATGGGCGCGGATATACTGAGGTTGTGGGTAAGTTCCGCCGATTACCGGGGCGATCTGGCAGTATCGAACAACATCCTGAAGCAGACAACCGAAGCCTACCGGAAAATTAGGAACACCTGTCGCTTCCTACTGGGCAACATATTTGACTTTGAGCCGGCCCGGGACAGGGTAGCCTACGGTGATATGACGGAAATCGACCGTTTTGCCATGCTCAGGCTAAACAGAATGGTGGAAAAAGTGCTGGCGGCTTACAGGGATTATGAGTATCACACAGTTTACCATGCTGTTCACAATTTTTGCACTGTGGATATGAGCGCCCTGTACCTGGATATGATTAAAGATCGTCTCTATACATCTGCCCCGGATGCGCCGGCCCGCCGTTCGGCTCAGACCGTACTATACGATGTTTTACAGTCCCTGGTGCGGCTGCTGACCCCGGTGCTGGCCTTCACTTCGGAAGAAATCTGGCGTTATATTCCCAAGGCTCCGGGTGCCCCCGAAAGTGTGCAACTGCTTGATATGCCGGCGGTTAACGATGAGTATCTGGATGCGGATTTGGAGCAGAAATGGGAACGCCTGCTGGACCTGAGAGCCGTGGTTACCCGGGTCCTGGAAACGGCCAGGCAGGAAAAGAAGATAGGGAATTCCCTGGAGGCTGTGGTGGAACTTTACGCCCGGGGCGACATTTATAACTTCCTGTCCTCCGCGCTGGATGATTTACCCACTGTCTTTATAGTTTCCGGGCTGAAGCTGCACCAGGCCGATTGTCCTCCCGGTGCCCTGGCTTCCGAGGACATTAAAGATTTTGGTGTGGTGGTAAGCAGGGCTGCCGGGGAGAAATGCGAGCGCTGCTGGATGTACCACCAGGGCGTGGGCACGGATACCGGACACCCAACGTTATGCCCGCGCTGTGCAGGTGTGATAAAAGAACTGGCGTAATGAGATAAATTTTAACAGATGTGTCAAAAAGCCCCCCGGCGTGTGGGGGCTTTTTGTTGCCATTGTCATTTTAAATTGATGTTTACATTAACTTAACATGAAATGAACAATTACTTAACAGGAGTTTTACTTTTCCCAAAGAATCATGAAACGTTTGCGATGAACTACCGTGTCGGAGGATAAGAGAGTTGGGCAGGCTTACTTTAATTTTATTAACAACGCTTTTGCTTGCTATTGCCGGATGTTCAGGACTGGATGGCAGCAAAAAAACTGTGGAAACCATGAAGATTGTAGGATCCACCTCTATGCTGCCGCTAACAGAAAAACTGGCCAGGCAGTACGAAAAAAATCATCCCAATGTCAGAATTTATGTACAGGGTGGGGATTCTTCCCTGGGGCTAAAGGGTGTGGCAGGAGGTATAGCGGAGATAGGTTCGCTCTCACGGCCCCTAACTTCGGCTGAAAAACATAAATTCAATCACTATCAGTTAACCACCGACAATATTATGGTTATTGTAAATCCAAAATTTCCAGTCAGTCATCTAACTCAGGATAATATAAAAGATATATTCAGCGGCAGGGTAAAAAACTGGAAAGCTTTTGGAGGGCCGGACTCTTCTATTACAGTTATTACCAGAGAACAGGGTTCAGGTACTTATAATGTTTTTAAGGATATAATAATTGGGCATACAGAAATAACCGAAAACGCTTTGGTTATGGCATCCACAGGGGCTGTCAAGGCCGCTGTAGCTATGGATAAATACGCCATTGGATATATTTCTTCACAATACCTGACCGGTGAGGTACAGCCGGTGATGATTGACGATGGAAAAAATGAATCATTGGTTTTCAGCAGGCCGCTTATTTATATTACCGGTAGTAGTCCCGATGATACTTCCATGGGTTTTATCAAATTCGTGCTGGGTGCTGAGGGAAAGGCTGTGATAAATGAGCATCGCATTAACTGAAAACATATCTGTTGTCCCATGAATTAAGTAAAGTAGTAAAGCGTAACAATCTGGAGTTTGAGGTAAGAGGAGATATTATGCTGAATATAATGAAAAAGTTTCGCAGAAAACAGAATATATTTTATGAGTACTTTCTGCTGGTTACTAAAAACATCAAACTGGCCACGGATGTATATATACAAATGATGAACGATCTGGATAATGCGGAGAATTACATGCTCCAGATCAAGATGGTGGAAAACATGGGGGACCAGTATACCCACGAGATCATGAATGAATTAAACAAAACTTTCATTACCCCGCTGGAGAGGGAAGATATACTGGGACTGACCCTGCAACTGGATGACGTGCTGGACTGTCTGGAGTTTTGCTCTTCCCGGATAGTTCTTTATGAAATCACGGAGCAAGATGACTATATGCGCCTTTTTACCAGGAATATCAGTATGTGTGTGGAGAATTTGTGTGCGGCGGTGGACCTACTTGCTCAGAAAAAGCTTGGTGAAATGAAGAAACATACTCACCGGATTAACGATCTGGAAAACGCTGCTGACGACTTGCTGACCGACGCCCTGAAGACCCTCTTTGCTACCTCGGTTAATCCCATTGAAATAATGAAGAAAAAAGAATTATATACCATGATGGAATCCTTCTCGGATTTTTGCGAGGATGTGGCGGACATTCTTGAAGGACTTATTATGAGAAACTCTTAAGAGGTTATAAAATGTCTGATTACAATTTAATCCTCACTGTGGTAGTGGTGCTCATGGCACTGTCTTTCGATTTTATTAACGGTTTCCACGACACGGCCAACGCTATAGCTACTTCGGTATCCACCAAGGCACTGAAGCCCCGGGTGGCCATTATGCTGGCTTCATCTATGAACCTTTTGGGGGCTATGACCTTTACCGGGGTGGCCAAAACCATAGGCAGCAAGATTGCCGACCCCTTTCATCTGGATAACGGGTTGTATATAGTAATAGCCGCGCTGCTTGCGGCCATCGCCTGGAACCTGATTACCTGGTATTACGGTGTGCCCAGCAGTTCGTCCCATGCCCTGATAGGCTCTTTGACCGGGGCCGTAATAGCAGCGGCGGGATTTTCAGCGGTGAATTTCAAAGGTTTTTTCAGTATACTGCAAGCCCTTATTTTATCACCGCTTATTGCCTTCGTGGTCGGTTACATTATAATGAGCCTTATTAAAATAATTTTTCGCCATGCCCATCCAGTTAAAATGAATCGTCGCTTTAGAATACTGCAGATTTTTACCGCTGCTTGGCAGGCATTCAGCCACGGCACCAACGATGCTCAGAAATCGATGGGTATCATTACTTTCGCCCTAATCGCAGGGGGGTTCCAGGACAGCATGGATATTCCCTTTTGGGTAAAGCTGTCTGCATCCATTGCCATGGCCTTGGGTACTTCTGTCGGGGGCTGGAAAATAATAAAAACAGTTGGTACCAAGATTATCAAGCTGGAGCCTGCCAGCGGTTTCGCCTCCGATTTGACTTCAGCCTGCGTAATTCTGGCAGCCACACTGCTAAAAATGCCTGTCAGCACCACCCATGTCATTTCTTCTGCCATAATGGGAGTTGGCTCCTCCAGAAGGTTTTCCGGCGTCAAGTGGGGTACGGCCCAGAAAATTGTAACTGCCTGGGTTATTACCCTGCCGGTAACCATACTGCTGGCTATGATTACTTATTCGCTCATCTCGTTATTTTTGTAGGTTAAGTTGTCTTAGTTTGCGGGCAGCGTCCAGATTTGTGCTATCCTTTATCCTGCCCGCCAGGAGTCCTCCTATTTTTCCCGCCTCCACGGCGCTTAACGCCCCCCAGCCGCCGGTTTTTATTTTCTCCAGCAGTCCCAGTTCGTCAGCGATTTCCAGTTTCAATTTATAGCGAAGCATTTCCGCTTCTGTTTTATGCTTTTTTCTGTTCCGGCTCACGAGCATAGTTTTTCCCCCTTTATGGTTTGTGTGAAACACAAACCCTCCCCCCATATGGGAGAAGGGTTTTCACAGGGCCGTAAAAAACCCGTCTTGCAATTTAGCGGCATAGGCAGCCCGTCAGAAAACCAGGACTGAACGGGTTGCCGGTAAAACCGCAATTGAAATGCACCTGGCTACATATGGGTTATTTACGTGCCCTGATATACATATTTTTGGTTTTTGGAAAGTTTAATATGTATTCTGTAGCATGGAAAATGTATGCAAAATAAACGGAGCCCCAAAGGACTCCTTTTGTGCTCAACTGGCTTCGTCGTCTCCCGGCCCGGCCAATCTGACCCGGACTTTGGTTTCTCCTATTACCTCGGCGTACACACCCAGCTCAAAATCCACCTTGATGCGCCCTTCCTCGGTCAATCTTGATTCCATGCACTGGGGAGGTTTAATTACCATGGCCCTTGCTTCTGTTAGATTAAAGCTCTGGAAATCGTACTCGCTTAGTGGAATTATTTCCTCAAAATTAATGGCCTGGCGGATAAGATCAGTGGATTTTCCCTTATTGTAGGCATACCATATGTGTACTTCAAATATTCCGTTTACCCCTACCCCGACTATATCACTGTCACCTACATTAGTGATTTCCGGCTCTTTTAAGCGCATCTGGGTAATGGATGTCCCCAGTATAGCATGAGGATCATATCCCTCCGCCGGAACAAAGTGCTGGCTGTAGCGGAAATACTTCTTGGCCGTTCCGCAGACAGCTTTGGTGATAATCTCCCGGTAAGCGCCTTTCGGGAAAACTTTCGACTTTCTTTCCGCAACGGTAACTTCACTCACTGCTTTCCCCTCCTTTAGGACAATTTTAAATAAAATGTCTGCGTCAGAATCCGCACATTTACGATCACAATATAGTATGTTTAACGGTCGGCAAGTGTGACGTATTCGCCATGGGTTTGCCGTTTGGGTATGAATGATAGTAACCACCAGTTGTTAGCACAAGAAAATTGGGGCTTTCTGTATGATTATTGTTTCATATGTCCATATAATTTGTTAACATTAATAACAAATGGAAACGGGGGTGTATTTGTATGGGTGGTTGTTCCTGCGGCGACAAGGACATGGAATCCGTCCAGGGTTTTAGTGCCAGCGAGGGCCGGATTCTCCAACTGGTCAAAGTTGATTCTATTGAGGAGGCCAACAGGCTGCTCAGGGAAGAGGATCATATATATCTGGGGGTTTTCTGGAATAATAAACTGTCCAGCGAAGAATATGTTCTGGGCAAAGCAGAAAGGGAGAAAAAGGAAGCCCGGAAGGTGGGTTTCAGCATTTAACGAGGAAGGCCGGCTGCTGAAGGCCGGAGGAGGTTGGCGAAATGTTTGCCGGTGGACAGGAAATAGAGTTGTACATAGATAACCTGAACCATTCCGGAGAGGGAGTGGGACGCTGGCAGGGCATGGCGGTTTTCGTGCCGCTTACCTTGCCCGGGGAAAGGGTCCGTGTGCGGATTGACGCTGTCAAAAAGAATTATGCCAGAGCCGGGTTGTTGGATATACTGGAGCCGGTCACTGGGCGCTCAGTACCCGGCTGTGCAAAATTCGGCAACTGCGGCGGCTGCAGTTTGCAGCACATGGACTATGCCGGCCAGCTTTCCGCTAAGCAAGAACTGGTGCGGCAAAGCCTGAGCCGGATCGGCGGCCTGGGGGACGTGCCCGTCATGCCTGTGCTTGGCATGGCTAACCCCTGGCATTACCGCAACAAAGTTCATCTACAGGTGGAAGAAAAGAACGGCAGGCTGGTGCTGGGCTTCTATGAAGAGGGCTCCCACCGCCTGGCTGAAACCGTTTCAGACATGTCCCAGCCTGTATCTGCAGACTGCTGCTGCCTGCTGGTGGACAGGGATTTAAATGATATAGCGTATAAAATTCAGGAGATCTTGAACAGCTACGGCTTAAAAGCTTGGAACCGGGACACCGGTCAGGGTTTAATGCGCCATGTGCTGCTGAGAAAAGCGGCGGGTACCGGGCAAATGATGGCGGTGCTGGTGACCGGGCCCGGAGAGTGGCCTGATGGGGAACGGTTTGCCTCTGAACTGGCCGGTGCTTCTCACGGCGTTGCATCCGTACTCCGTCATATTAACACCACTCCCGGCAGCCGGGTTTTGGGAGGCAGTACCTTTTTGCTCCACGGCAGGACGTACATACAGGACAGCCTGGGTGGATTGGTTTTTAACCTTTCCGCAGAATCCTTTTATCAGGTAAATCCATCCCAGACACAGGTACTGTACCAAAAAGCTCTGGATTATGCGGGGCTTACCGGCTCGGAAACAGTGGTGGACGCCTACTCCGGGGTTGGCACCATAGCCCTTTTCCTGGCCCGCAGGGCGGGCCGGGTGGCTGGGCTGGAACTGGTGCCGGAAGCGGTGGAGGACGCCCGGGTAAACGCTGAATTAAATTCTATTCATAACGTTGAATTTCACCAGGGAGCTGTGGAAAAGCTGCTGCCCCGGCTGGTCCGCCGTGGACTCAAGCCGGACGTGGTGGTGCTGGACCCGCCCCGCCGGGGCTGTCACATCCAGGTGCTGGAAACCATCGGGGAAACACAGGTGCCCCGGGTGATTTACGTGTCCTGCGACCCAGCCAGCCTGGCCAGGGATTTACGAAGGCTGGTAGATTGCGGCTATAAGGTTGAAGAGGTTCAGCCGGTGGACATGTTTCCGCAGACTAGCCATGTGGAGTGTGTGGTAAGGATAGATAGGAAATGAAAGCCGGTTATACTATAAACAATAAATAATAAAAGAAGGTACAAGATGATAGAAATAGGGAAAATGCAGAAATTGCAATTAATTAGAAAGACTGAAATGGGGGCGTATCTGAATTGTAAAAATGCAAAAGACAGGGATGATATTTTATTGCCTAAAAATGAGATGCCACAGGAATTTGAAATAGGTAATGAAATAGAGGTATTTGTTTATAAAGATTCTGAGGACAAAACCATAGCTTCGGTTAGAAAACCAAAGCTGACAATTGGAGAACTGGGCCTTTTAAGAGTAGTAGAAACTACGAATTTTGGTGCTTTTTTAGACTGGGGTCTACAGAAAGACTTACTATTACCTTTAAGAGAACAAGTGGGTAAGATTTCAAAAGGAGATTTATGTTTGGTAGGTTTGTATGTTAATAATAGTAATAAAATATGTGCAACTATGTATATATATAATCTACTAAGCGCCGAATCACCATATAAACAAAATGATAGAGTCCGCGGAACTATTTATAGCATAAATATAGATATTGGAATTTTTGTAGCTGTGGACAATAAGTACCACGGATTAATTCATAATAATGAATTGCATGGCAATTATACTGTAGATGACAACATTGAAGTAAGAGTTAAAAAGGTGAGGGAGGATGGTAAGCTGGAATTGAGTTTGAGAAAAGAGGCTTACAATGAAATAGAGAGTGATGCGCAAAAGATTATGGATCGGTTGAAATTAAGTGGTGGTACTCTTCTAATCAATGATAATAGCTCTCCTGATTATATAAAGGCAGAGTTAAACATAAGTAAACGTGCCTATAAAAGGGCTATTGGTCGACTTTTAAAAGAAGGAGCAATCAAAATTACAGAGGAAGGTATTGA